>CAZHMM010000016.1:0-39624 GCA_964533585.1 uncultured Elioraea sp. | reverse complement strand
CTTCCCATTGCCAAATAGCGCTGGCCGCCATTGCCAGTTTGCGATTTCCCCACCACCGGCACCAGGTAGCGGAGGGGGGTGTGGGGGGACGACCGTCGTCCCCCACCCGTTAATTTCCAAGCAGCCGTCGCGCCTGCACCAGGTGCGGCTTGTCCACCATCTTGCCGTCAAGCGACACGACACCCGCGCCCGGCGTCGCCTCGAAGGCGGCGATGACCCGTTCCGCCCAGGCGCGTTCCGCGTCGGTCGGCGCGTAGGCGTCCTCGATCACCGCGACCTGCGCCGGGTGGATCGCCATCCGTCCCACGAACCCCATGCGCCGTCCCGCCTCGCACTCGCTGCGCAGCCCGTCGAGACTGCGCACGTCAGCGTAGACCGTGTCGATCGCCGCCACCCCGGCCGCACCTGCGGCCATCAGCGTGAGCGACCGCGCGAGGCGGTAAGGCTCGTCCCAGGTGCCGTCGGCCAGCCGGTTCGTGCGCGCACCGAGCCCGGCGGCGAGGTCCTCGCCGCCCCAGGTGATCGCCGCCAGCCGCGGCGCACCGGCGTAGCTGCCGAGCGCGAACATCGCCGCGGGTGTCTCGGTGACGAGCGGCATCACCGGGATGCCTCGATCGGGCAGGCCCTCGCGCGCCTCGAGCGCGGAGAGCGCGGCGTCCAAGCGCACGAGATCGGCCGCGCGCTCGCATTTCGGCAGCACGATGCCATCGGGGCGCGCGGCAACCACGGCGGCGAGGTCGGCCATGGTCAGGCCGGTGTCGAACGCGTTGACGCGCACCCAGGCCTGCGGCGTCGGCGCGCGCATCCGCAGCCAGGCGGCGGCCATCTCGCGCGCGACCGGCTTGCGGTCGAGTGCCACCGAGTCCTCGAGATCGAGGATCAGCGCCGCCGCGCCGCTCTCGGGCCCGCGCGCGAGCTTGCGCTCGCTGTCGGCGGGGACGAAGAGGAAGGAACGCGGGATCATGCCGGGCGCCTCCGCATCAGGGCGGCGCGTCGGCATCGCGCGACCACGGTGCCATCCTGTTTCATCGCCTCGTGCAGGAAGCTCACGATGCCCTCATTCGGGCGGGACCTGCTCTCGCGCAACGCCAGCACGGTGGTGCGCACGCGCACCGTGTCGCCGTGGAACAGCGGCGCGGGGAAGGCTACTTCCTCGAAGCCGAGATTGGCGACCGTGGTGCCGAGGGTGGTGTCGTGCACGGAGATCCCGACCATCAGCCCGAGCGTGTAGAGCGAGTTGACGATACGCTCGCCGAACGGGCTCGCCTTCATCGCCTCGGCGTCGAGATGCAGCGCGGCGGGGTTCATCGTCATCGCGCAGAACAGGGTGTTGTCGGCCTCCGTCACGGTGCGGCGGATCGGATGCTCGATCACCATGCCCTCGTTGAACTCCTCGAACCACAGCCCGGGCATCGTCGCTACTCCGCCGCGCGGGCGCGGAACCGCCGGGCGGGGACACTCGCCCGGTTCGCGTCCTTGTAGCCGAGTGCGTCCTCGGCGATCAGCACGCGCTGCACGTTCGACGAACCCTCGCCGACATTGAGCATCTCGATGAATCCCTTGAACATGCTGATCGGATACTCGTCGGCGAGCGCGTAGCCGCCGAAGATCTCGGTGGCGTTGGCGACCGCCGTCTTCGCCGCGCGCGAGGCGAAGTACTTGGCGAGGCTGGCGATGCGGTTCGCCGGCCGGCCCGCGTCCATGGTCTCGGCAAGCTCGCGCACGAGCGCGCGGGCGGCGGCGATCTCCGCGGCCATGTCGGCGATCAGCGCCTGCACCATCTGGTAGCGCCCGATCGCCTGTCCGCCGACCACACGCTCGCGCGCGTAGGCCGCCGCGTGGTCGAGGCAGCCCTGCGCCGCGCCGACCAGCCGCGCCGAGACCGTCAGCCGACCGAACTCGAGGGCGTTCATGGCGATACGGAATCCCTCGCCCTCTGCGCCGAGCCGGTTCGCTGCCGGCACGACGAAGTCATCGAAGAACACCGCGCAGGACGACAGCACCGGCGAGAGATTGCGCATCGGGATTGGATCGGCACGGTAGCCGGGTGCGGAGCGCGGCTCGATCACGAAGGCCGTTATGCCGCGATGCCCAGCCGCGGGATCTGTTTTCGCGAGCAGCACCGCGGTGTCGGCCTCGTGCGCGAAGGTGATCCACTGCTTCGAGCCGTTGATGCGATAGGCGTCGCCATCGCGCACCGCGCGCGTCTTCATCGCGCCGGCCGGGTCGGAGCCGCCGCCGGGCTCGGTCAGCATGAACGCGCCGATGCGCTCGCCGGCGATGACGGGCGGCACGAACCGCGCGGCCTGCTCCTCCGTGCCCCAGTTGAGGATGGTGAACGGGCAGGTCATCGCCTGCAGGTTCATGCAGTAGCCGAGATCCGGCCGCAGGCGGCTGATCTCCTCCGAGATCACCGCGACCGCCATGAAGCCGAGATCGGTGCCGCCGACCGACTCGGGGAATGCCGCGCCGAACAGACCCGCTTCGCCCATCGCGCGGATCAGCGGTCGGGGGAACTCGCGGCGCGCCTCGTAGCCGCCGATCTCGCCGATGATGCGGCTCTCGAACAGCCGCGTGACCGTGTCGCGGATTGCGGCGAGTTCGGGCGCCAGCGGATTGGGCGCGGGAATGACCATCATCTCAGCGTACCCCATTCGCCTTGGCGATCGGCTGGACGAACTGCGGCTCGGTGTCCCAGGGGAACAGGATCCAGGTGTCCTGGCTCACCTCGGTGACATAGGTATCGACCAGCGGCTTGCCGGCGGGCTTGGCATAGACGGTGGCGAAATGCGCATCCGGCAGCAGCGCGCGCACCACCTTCGCGGTGGCACCCGTATCGACCAGGTCATCGACGATCAGCCAGCCCGCACCTGTGCCTGCCGCGACGGGCCGCTTCGTCACCTGGGGCTCGCCGCGGTCCATCTCCTCATAGGTGACGATGCTGACGGTCTCGATCATCCGGCAGTCAAGCTCGCGCGCGACGATCGCCGCCGGGATCAGCCCGCCGCGCGTGATCGCGACGATGCCGTGCCACGGCCCGAGCGGCAGCAGCTTCCAGGCCAGCGCCTTGCCGTCGCGGTGAAGCTGGTCCCAGGTGACGGTGTAGAACTTGCGGCTCAAGGCGGTCGCTCCTGTCGCATGCCCTCTACCACGGGCGTGCGGACCGGAGGAGGGGGCCGTGACAGCGAGGCGAAGGGCCGCTAGCGTCCCGGCCGAACAACGAAACAGGGAGCCTCGGAGATGTCGTACCGACGACTTGCCGCGCTCGCGCTTGCGGTCACACTCGCCTCGCCCGCGCTCGCGACCACCGCGCTGATCGACGCGCCCGCGCCACTGACCCCTCCGGTGAAGCTCACCATCGGCGTGGTCAAGGTGCCGCATGTCGCCCCCTTCAACAGTGTTCCGGACGCGGCGCGGTCGCTCGGCGTCGAGGTCGAGCTCGTGAACTTCGTTCGCTACGCGGATGTGCGCACCGCACTCGCTTCGGGCTCGATCGACGTCGGCTCGATCGGGCCGGCGGACGTGCCGATCGCGGTCAGCCAGAACCTGCGCGGGATCATCGGCCTGATGGGCGTGGGCGTCTCGGCCAAGCACCCGATCGTGCGCAACGGCGTCACGCTCGAGCGCTGGGAGGACCTGTACGGCAAGCGCGTGGCGATCGCGCCGGGAAGCGCGGTGTGGTTCCAGTTTGCCGCCACGGTGACCGAGCAGAACATCGCCTACGGGCGTCTCAACATCGTCAACATCCAGGGCGGCGGCCAGCCCTTCGTGCAGGCGATGGAGCGCGGCGACATCGACCTCTTCATCGGCTGGGAGCCATTCGAAAGCATGGCGATCCAGCAAGGGCTGGCCTATCGGCAGACGAAGCTCGACTACTCGACGAGCCGCGCAGTCGGTGCCGAGCTCGGCATGGTTGGCGCGACGCGCGCGGCGGTGGAGCAGAAGCGCGAGGCGTTGCGCCGGATGGTGTACGCCTACCTTCAGGCGCAGAACGCGATGTCGACCAGCAAGGAGGCACTCGGCAGCGCGATCGCGGCCTGGACCGGATTGCCGCCGCAGGTCGCGAAGGCCGTGGCCGACGACATGACGCTCGAGCAGTCGCTGACGGTCGAGCAGGTGCAGCGCCAGGCGCGCGAGTTCCACCGGCTCGGCGTGCTGACGCGTGACGTCTCGGCCGAGCTGCCGCAGTTCTTCGATCTCTCGATCTACCAGTCCGTCGTCAGGCGTTGATCGCGGCGGTACTCGGTCGCGCGGGGCTGGGGCAGCTCGGCCTCGGCCTCGCGCTGCCATTGGTGCTGGTGGCGATCTGGGAGGCGCTGGGGCGCAGCGGCGTGGTGCCGCAGGGCATCCTGCCGGCGCCGAGCCTGGTCGGGCAGGCGTGGTGGGACTGGGCCTTCGCCGATCCTGGGATGGGGCTGAACCCCTATCTGGGCACCTGGGCGGAGACGGTGCTGTTCAGCGCCCGGCGGGTGTTCACCGGCTTCGCCTGCGCGATCCTGATCGGCGTGCCGATGGGGATCATGATCGGCTGGAACCGGCTGGTCGCGGGCGCGGTCGATCCGCTGATCCAGTCGCTCCGCCCGATCCCGATCACCGCCTGGCTGCCATTCGCGATCGCCGTGTTCGGCATCCGTGACGCGGGTGCGGTGTTCCTGATCGGGCTCGGCGCGTTCTTCCCGATCGTGGTGAACAGCACTGCCGGCGCGCGCGACGTGCCGCGCAATCTGATCCGTGCGGCGCGGATGATGGGGGCGAACGAGCGGCAATTGTTGTTGCGCGTGGTGTTCCCGGCCGCGTTGCCGAACGTGTTCACCGGCATGCGGCTTGGCCTCGGGATCGCCTGGACCGCGGTGATCGTCGCCGAGATCGTCGCGGTGAAGTCCGGGCTCGGCTACGTGCTGTGGGATGCCTACTACGTGGGTCGGATGGATGTGGTGATCGCGGATATGGTGTCGATCGGCATTGCCGGTTTCCTGTCCGATCGCGTGCTGGTCGCCGTGCAGCACCGCGTGCTGCACTGGAAGCAGACGGTGCGGGCGTGACCGAAGCGGTCGCCATCCGCGGCTTGCGCAAGGTGTTCGACGGCCGCGCCGGCGCGGTCGAGGCGCTCGCCGCGATCGACATGACGCTGGCGGAGGGCGAGTTCGCCTGCATCCTCGGCCCCTCCGGCTGCGGCAAGTCCACGCTGCTGAACGTGATCGCCGGGTTCGAGGCGCCGACGGAAGGATCGGCGGCCGTATTCGGCACGCCGGTCGCGGCACCCGGTCCGGACCGCGCGGTCGTGTTCCAGGAGGCGTCGCTGTTCCCCTGGCTCTCGGTCTGGGACAACGTCACCTTCGGCCCGCGCATGCTCGGCCGGCCCAAGGCGGAGACAGACGCGCTCGCCCGTCGCTTCCTTGATCTCGTCGGGCTCGCCGGCTTCGAGCGCCACCTGCCCGACCAGCTCTCGGGCGGGATGAAGCAGCGCGTCGGCATCGCGCGCTGCCTGATCCTCAACCCGCGCGTCCATCTGATGGACGAGCCGTTCGGCGCGCTCGATGCGCAGACACGGATGCAGATGCAGGAACTGCTGACGCATGTGTGGGACGAGGCGCGCGGCACGGTGCTGTTCATCACCCACGACATCGACGAGGCGATCTTCCTTGCCGACACGGTCTATGTGATGACCGCGCGGCCCGGACGGATGCGCAGCCGCATCGTGATCGACCTGCCGCGGCCGCGCAGCATCGACCTGCTTACCGATCCGCGCTTCAACGCTTTGCGCGCCGACATCCTCGGCCAGATCCGCGAGGAGGCGTCGAAGGCGATGGCGGCGATCGAGGCGGAGGAGAGGGCGCGGCGATGATTGTGAAGGCGCTCGTGTTCGACGTGTTCGGCACGGTGGTGGACTGGCGCAGCAGCGTCGCGCGGCAGGTCGCAGCCGCGGCGCGGCGGGTCGGCGTCGAGACGGACGGGATCGCGCTCGCCGATGCGTGGCGTGCGGAATACGCCCCGTCGATGGACCGCGTGCGGAGCGGCGAGCTGCCCTGGACCACGATCGACGCGCTGCACCGCGCTGCGCTCGATGCGCTGCTGCCGCGCTTCGGGCTTGCCGCCCTCGACGAGGCGGCGAGGGTCGATCTCAACCGCGCGTGGCACCGGCTCGACCCCTGGCCCGACAGCGTGGCGGGACTGCGCCGGCTCAGCCATCGCTACACGCTGGCCACGCTCTCCAATGGCAATGTCGCGCTGCTCGCCAATATGGCGAAGCGCGCGCGCCTGCCCTGGGACGTGATCCTCTCGGCCGAATTGTTCGGCCACTACAAGCCCGACGCGCAGGTCTATGACGGCGCGTGCCGGCTGCTCGACCTCGCGCCCGAGCAGGTGATGATGGTGGCCGCGCACAACGGCGACCTGCGGGCGGCCTCCGCGCGGGGGCTCCGCACGGCGTTCGTCGCGCGCCCGACCGAGTATGGCCCGGCGCAGACCAAGGACCTTGCCGCCGACGGACCGTGGGACGTCGTCTGTACCTCGTTCACGGAGCTCGCCGGCGCGCTCGGCTGCTGAGCGGCCATGACCCGCGAGGTTATCGCGCCGGCCATCGGAGCCCGGCACGCTCCGCGCGCCACGGCCGAGGAGAGCCCCATGCCCGTCGCCTTCACCGTCATGCTGCACGTCAAGCCGGGCCAGGAGCAGCGCTTTCTCGACCTCCTGACGCCGGTGCTCGACGCGATGCGCCACGAGAGCAGCTTCATCAATGCCGTGCTGCACCGCGACCCGGCGGACCCGACCCGGTTCATGCTCTACGAGACCTGGGCGGCGCTCGACGATGTGGTCGAGGTGCAGCTCATGCGGGACTACCGGCGCGCCTACCACGAGGCCCTGCCGGACCTGCTGCGCACCGAGCGGGGGATCGGCGTCTGGCAGCCGATCCGCGCGGACTGCGCCACGCCGGCGCCGGACGCACGGCAGCCATCCGCGCGAATCCTTTGACTTTACCGGCCTTCCCCCGCATGTGAGGCGCGTGCCGGGAGGCTCTCCCGGCGGTGCATCGGCCGCGTGAGCGGCGCTGCTGACCCGGTACGGGTCGCGCTGTCCTGCCGAAGCCCCTCGACACTCCCTTGGAAATGCCCGGTTCACGCGGGGCGTCCTACCCCCGATCGCGGTGCCGCAGGAGCGGCGCTGCCCGTGCGCGCACGCGCCGGAACCACGAAAGACTGCTGTTGTGACAACGTTCAACGACCTCGGCCTCGCCGCCCCGATCCTCGAGGCGCTCGCCGAGGAGGGCTACGACGCCCCCACCCCCATCCAGGCCCAGGCGATCCCGGCGCTGCTCGATGGCCGCGACCTGGTGGGCATCGCCCAGACCGGTACCGGCAAGACGGCTGCCTTCGCGCTGCCGATCCTGCACCGCCTGCGCGACCGCCGGCCGACCCCCAAGCGCGCCTGCCGCACGCTCGTGCTCAGTCCGACGCGCGAGCTCGCGAGCCAGATCGCCGAGAGCTTCCGCACCTATGGCCGCCATCTCGGCCTGCGGGTCGCGACCGTGTTCGGCGGTGTCGGCCACCAGCCGCAGGTCGCCGCCCTGGCGCGCGGCGTCGACATCCTGGTCGCCACGCCCGGCCGGCTGATCGACCACCTCACCGGCCGCACGGCCTTCCTCGATGCGGTGGAGGTGTTCGTGCTCGACGAGGCCGACCAGATGCTCGACATGGGCTTCATCCAGCCGATCCGCCGGATCGTCGCCGCCCTGCCGGCCAAGCGTCAGACGCTGCTGTTCTCGGCCACCATGCCGCAGGCGATCGCGAGCCTGGCGAGTGACCTGCTGACCGACCCGGTGCGGGTCTCGGTGGCACCGGTCGCGACCACCGCCGAGCGCGTCGAGCAGCGCGTGATCCACGTCGCCCAGGGTGACAAGCGGATGCTGCTCGCCAAGCTGCTGAAGGGCGAGGCGGAGGGGCGCACGCTGGTGTTCGTGCGCACCAAGCACGGTGCGGATCGCGTTGTGCGCCAGCTCGAAGCCGACGGGATCGCGGCGAACGCGATCCATGGCAACCGCAGCCAGGGCCAGCGCGAGGCGGCGCTCAGGCAGTTCCGCGACGGCCGTGTGCCCGTACTGGTCGCCACCGACATCGCCGCCCGCGGCATTGACGTCGATGGTGTGACGCATGTGATCAACCTGGACCTGCCGAACGTGCCGGAGCAGTACGTGCACCGGATCGGCCGCACGGCACGCGCCGGTGCAGCCGGCGTCGCAATCAGCTTCTGCTCCGCCGAGGAGCGGCCGTTCCTGCGCGACATCGAGAAGCTGATCCGCCGCACGCTGCCCGCGGAAGGTGAGCCGGTGCGCGGCGCCGCCCCCAGCTCGACGCCCAAGCCGCATCGCGCTGCCCAGCGCCCGGCCAAGGCGCAGCAGCGCTCGCGCGGCCGCGGCGAGCGTCGCGCCGAGACAGCGCGCGGCGATGGCCGCCACGCGCTGTCCGGGATGCCCTTCATGACGGCGTCCCGCCGCGCCTGACCGTGCGGTGGCGCGACGCGGCGGTTGCGCCGCTGCGTCGTGGCCTGCATAGGGTGGCGGCATGGATGCTGCCCATCCGTTGATCGCAACGATCGGCCTCGGCCTGCTCTATGCGCTGGTCGGCGGCACGGTTGCGGCGCTCATCCGCCTGCCGCCGATCGTCGGCTACTTGGCCGCCGGCATCATGCTGGGGCCCCACACGCCCGGCATCGTCGGCGATCAGGCGACCGCGCTCGAGCTCGCCGAGCTCGGCGTGATCCTGCTGATGTTCGGCGTTGGGCTGCATTTCAGCCCCGCCGAGCTGCTCGCGGTGCGGCGCGTCGCCGTGCCGGGCGCGATCGTGCAGATGGGCACGGCGACCGTGCTCGGCGCGCTGGTCGCGCATCTCTGGGGCTGGTCCTGGCCGGCCGCGGTGGTGTTCGGCCTCACCCTCTCCGTCGCCTCGACCGTGGTGCTGCTGCGCGCGCTCACCGAACGCAACCTGCTCGGCACGCCCGAGGGCCACATCGCGGTCGGCTGGCTGGTGGTGGAGGACATCGCCGTCGTCGTCGCGCTCGTGATCCTGCCCGGTATCGCCGGATTCTTCGGCGGCACGCCGGCCGGCGCACTCGCTGCCATGGACATCGAGGCGCTGGGCATCGCGCTCGCGATCGTGTTCGGCAAGTTCGCACTGTTCGTGGCGCTGATGGTGCCGCTCGGCCGGCGCGTCGTGCCCTGGACGCTGGTCATGGTCGCGCATCTGAAGTCACGCGAGCTGTTCACTCTCGCCGTGCTCGGCATGGCGCTCGGCATCGCCTACGTCTCCGCCAAGGTGTTCGGGGTGAGCTTCGCGCTCGGCGCGTTCTTCGCCGGGATGGTGATGCACGGCTCGGGCATGGCGACACGCGCGGCCGAGCAGTCGCTGCCGTTCCGCGATGCCTTCGCGGTGCTGTTCTTCGTCGCGGTCGGCATGATGTTCGACCCCTGGGTGCTGATCGAGCGCCCGGGCGCGGTGCTGGCGACACTGGCGATCGTCGTGGTCGGCAAGTCGCTCGCCGCAATTGCGATCATGGCGCTGTTCCGCCAGCGCCGGGCCGCGGTCTGGACCGTGGCGGCCGCCCTCGCGCAGGTGGGCGAGTTCAGTCTCGTGCTGGCCGAACAGGGGATCGCGCTTGGGCTGCTGCCGGCCGAGGGGCGCGATCTCGCACTCTCGGCGGTGCTGTTCTCGATCGCGCTCAACCCGCTCCTCTTCATCTTCGGCCGCTGGATGGCCGGGCGCGGCGCGTCCGGCGTTGTCGTGACCGAAGCGCGCGCATCGACGCCGCCGTCGGATGTCGCACGCTCGGCCGACAAGACCTGACGGGCGGAGCGGCGGAGGGATCAGGCGAGGGCGGGTCGACGCCCCCCACCCTGATCGTCCATGCTGCGGGCGTGTCAGCCGTGGGGAGCAGATTGATGCAGACGCGCAGCCTGGGCCGGTCGGGGATCGCCGTGCCGCCGGTGGTGTTCGGCGGCAACGTATTCGGCTGGACCGCCGACACGGCGATGTCGTTCCGGCTGCTCGACGAAGCGGTCGCGGCGGGGCTGAACGCGATCGACACCGCCGACGTCTACTCGACCTGGGTGACCGGCCACTCGGGCGGGGAGTCCGAGACCATCATCGGCGCGTGGCTGAAGGCGCGCCCGGGGATGCGCGATCGCGTGGTGATCCTCACCAAGGCCGGCATGGAGATGCCGGGACAGGGCAAAGGGCTGTCAGCGGCCTGGATCGCCCGCGCCGCAGAGGCCAGCCTGAAGCGGCTCGGCATCGAGGTGATCGACCTCTACCAGGCGCACAAGGATGACGAGTCGACGCCGCTCGAGGAGACGCTCGGCGCCTTCGCCCGGCTGATCGAGCAGGGCAAGGTGCGCGCGATCGGCGCCTCGAACTACTCGGCCGCACGGCTCGATGCGGCGCTGGCGGCGAGCGCGCGGCTCGGCCTGCCGCGCTTCGAGAGCCTCCAGCCGCTCTACAACCTGATGGACCGCACGATCGAGGCCGAGGTTCTGCCGCTCTGCCGCGCGCGCGAGGTCGGCGTGATCCCCTACTCGTCGCTTGCGTCCGGCTTCCTGACCGGCAAGTACCGATCCGAAGCGGATCTGGGCAAGAGCGTGCGCGGCGCGCGCAGCGTGGCCAAGCACATGACGCCGCGCGGGATGCAGGTGCTGGCCGCGCTCGATGCTGTCGCCGCGCGGGTGCATGCCACGCCGACCCAGGTCGCGCTCGCCTGGCAGCTCGCGCGGCCCGGGATCACTGCGCCGATCGCCAGTGCGACGAGCCTGGAGCAATTGCGGGATCTCGTGCGCGCGGCGAGCCTGGAGCTCGACGCCGAGGCGGTCGCCACGCTGGACGCGGCGAGCGCATAGCGCCGCGTCCGACCGGTCGGACGCGGCTCCAGGGCTCTGTTGCGCACATCGTCACCCGATCAGGCGACTCCACCTGATCGGGTGAAGATGCGCTAGCGGGACGACGCCGGCGACGCGGCGCCGGCGACGCTGCCGAGTTGCGTCGGCAGCAACAGCCACCACACGCCACGCTCGCGCATCCGCCCGGCGGCCTCCGCCGCCTCCTCGCCCCAGCCCCAGAACAGGTCGCCGCGCACGGGGCCACGGATCGCGCCGCCGACATCCTGCGCGAGCACAAGCCGATTGAGCGCCTGCTGCGTCACGGGATCGCGCGCCGAGACCCAGAGCGGGATGCCGAGCGGGATGTGGACGTGATCGACCGCGATCGACCGGCCCGGAGTCAACGGCGCACCGAACGCCCCGGGCGGGCCCTCATCGGGGCGCAGGCCGTGGATCTCGCGGAAGAACACGTAGGACGGGTTCTGCTGCATCAGCGCCCGCGCCTCGCCCGGGTTGGCCCGCAGCCAGCCGCGGATCGACTGCATGCTGACCTGCTCGAGCGTCATGGCGCCGCGCTCGACCAGAACGCGGCCGATCGGCACATAGGGATGGCCGTTCTGCGCGGCAAAGCCGACGCGCGCGAGCCCGCCCTCGGCCAGCCGCACGCGGCCCGAGCCCTGCACGTGCAGAAAGAACGCATCGACCGGGTCGTCGAGCCAGAGGAGCTCGAGCCGGCGGCGGTCAAGCGCGCCGCCCTCGATCTCGGCGCGGCTGGCGTAGGGGACGAGCCGCCCCTCCCGCACCTGCCCAGCCGTGCGGCGGCCGGCGAGTTCCGGCACGAAGTCGCCGAGATCGACGGCGATCAGGTCCGGCGGGCGCTGCAGCAGCGGCACCTGCTCGGCGCCGCGCCGCCGCCGGCTGCCGGTGAGTTCGGGTTCGAAATAGCCGGTGAAGGTGCCGTACGGGTCGGCGGGCTGGGTCACGGCATTGGAGGCGAGCCAGGGCCGGAAGCGGGCCTCGAAGAACGCGCGCGCCGCCTGGTGATCGCCCGGCGCGATCGCCGCCGCCTCGTCACAGAGCGGCAGCCAGTCGGCCACCCGGCCGGCATGCGGCGCCGCGGCCTCGCCACCGCCGAGCGGTCGGTCGGCCGGCAGACGGCGCAGCCGCGCGCAGGTTTCGGCGAAGGCCGGCAGGGCGTCGGCGTGGCTGTCCTCGGCCCAGCCGGGCAGTGTGGCGAAACTGGCCGGCTGGAGCCCCAGCCGGTCGGCCGGACCGGCCGGCTGCGGCACGGGCACGGCGACGCAGCCGCCCAGCACGATGAGACAAGCGGCCGCGATGCTGCGGCGCAGTTTTGCGCGGACAGGTTGCAACGATACCCGAACCTGGCTGGGGGAGGGCGAAGGAGACGCGGACGCGCCCGCCACTATTCCGAGCGGGTCCCGACCAGCAGCCAGGTCGGGTCGGCCGAGTTGAGATCGCGCGCGAAGGACCAGACGTCCACGGTTTCGGTGACCGCCTCGCCGCCGGCGACGACGCTGCCATCGGGGCCGTAGGTCATGTTGATCTGATCGGAGACGAAGCGCACGCTGATCGTCGCCACCGTGCCGCGCAGGTCGGCCTCGATGATCGCGCTCTCGCGGAGCGCGACCAGATCGGTGCGCTGGCGCTCCCCGGCCTGTTCGCGGGCGGTGATCGCCGCCTCGAAATCCGCGAAGACCTCGGGCGAGAGCAGCGTGCGCAGGGTATCGCGGTCAGCGCGCGCAAAGGCATCGACGATCATCGCGAAGGCACCCTCGGCGCCGACGAGGAAGCCGGCCGGATCGAAGTCGGGATCGACCTGGCGGATGCGGACGAGCGCCTCGCCCGCCGCGCTCGCCGGCTCGGGCAGGCTGCGCTTCGGACCGGGGCCGCCGATCTGCGGCAGGCCAACCTCCTCGGCTCGGGTGTCGATCGTACGCGCGGCCTCTTCGCCCGCCCCGGTCGGCTCGACCGGAGTCGGCGGGCGTTCATAGCCGGTGCGCCGGCCGAGAATGCTGCGCAGCCGGAGCACGAGGAATGCCGCGACCATCCCGAACAGGATCAGGTCGATCGGGAAGCCGCCGCTCATCGGAAGTCGTCGCCTCTCATCGTTTGTGACATAGGGGAGAGGTGCAGAATTCACAAGCAGACTTGGGGCGCGCTCGCCCGCTTGCGACCCGCCGGCCGCCCGGCTAAGCGCGCGCCATGATCCTGCTCCGCCACGGCCAATCCGAGTTCAACGCCGCCTTCACCCTGAGCCGGGTCGATCCGGGCATTGCCGATCCCCGCCTCACCGAACTCGGCCGAGCACAGGCGCGTGAGGCGGCGCAGGCGCTCAAGGGCGAGCGGCTCGCCCGCATTATCGCCAGCCCCTACACCCGCGCGCTCGAGACCGCGGCGATCGTCGCCGGCGCGCTCGACCTGCCTGTCCTGGTCAACCCGATCGTGCGCGAGCGCTGCGCCTTCACCTGCGACATCGGCACCCCGACGACCGAGCTCGCGCGGCGCTGGCCCGATCTCGACTTCAGTCACATCGACGAGGTCTGGTGGCCGGCGCTGACCGAGAGCGAGGCCGAGATCGAGGCGCGGGCTGCGGCCTTCCGCGCCGAGATGGCGGCGATCCCGACCTGGTCCGACACGCTGGTGGTCAGCCACTGGGGCTTTATCCTGGCGATGACCGGCGAGCGGACGCAGAACTGCCAGTGGCGTCGCTGCGACCCGACGCTGCCGGGGCCGGCGGCGGTGCCCTGGGTGATCGGCTGAGCTGCGATCGCGCGGGACGCCGCGTCGGGGCAGCGGCTCAGGCCGCCGCGCGGGCGTCCTCCGCGGCGTAGGCGATCGTCAGGTCGCCCACGCCGTCCACGTGGCCCTCCAGCCGGTCTCCCGGCTTCACCGCACCCACGCCGGCCGGTGTGCCGGTCATGATCAGGTCGCCCGGAGCGAGCGCGACCAGCCGCGAGAGGCAGGCGATCGTCTCGGGCACGGACCAGATCTGCTGCGCGAGGTCGCCCTGCTGGCGGATCGTGCCGTTCACCTTGACCCAGATCGCGCCCTTCGCCGGGTGGCCGATGGCTGACGCCGGCACGATCGGCGTGATCGGGCAGGACTGGTCGAACGCCTTGCCGATCTCCCAGGGCCGCTGGAGCTTCTTCGCCTCGGCCTGGCGGTCGCGTCGGGTCATGTCGAGCCCGACCGCGTAGCCGAACACGTGATCGAGCGCCGCGGCCTCGTCGATCGCCGCGCCGCCCTTGCCGATCGCCACCACGAGCTCGATCTCGTGGTGCAGATCCTGGGTCGCCGGCGGGAACGGGATGGTCGCGCCCGAGAGCACGATCGCGTCCGCGGGCTTGGCGAAGAAGAACGGCGGCTCGCGGTTCGGGTCGTGCCCCATCTCGCGCGCATGCTCGGCGTAGTTGCGGCCGACGCACCAGATCCGGCGCACCGGGAACAGCGTGTCGGTGCCGGCGACAGGGATGGCGGGCACGGGCGGCGGGTCGATCGCGTAGGCCAAGGCGTCCTCGCAGGTCTGATGTGGGCGTCCGGCTGCTAGGGCCGCATCGGCACTCCGTCAAGGCCGCGAGCCTTGCCGCCCTTGGCCTCGCGTGCTAGCCGGCCGACGCAAACCGCGAAAGGCGAGACGATGAACGAGACGACCGGCAACGGCAACGGCAGGGCCGGCGGGGACGGCCAGGGCAGCACCCCGCCCGGGCTGGTGGTGAACCTGCAATACGTGAAGGACCTCTCCTTCGAGGTACCGGGCGCGCCCGACATCTTCGTGCAGATGAAGCAGCAGCCCGAGGTGGCGATCAACCTGGACGTGAACGCGCGCCAGGTGGCGCAGGGCAGCTTCGAGGTGGTGCTGTCGATCCGCGCCGAGGCGAAGACCGCCGGCAAGGCCGCGTTCATCGCCGAGCTCGACTACGCCGGCATCTTCACGCTGAACAACATCCCCCAGGACCTGGTCGAGCCGGTGCTGCTGGTCGAGGCGCCGCGGCTGCTGTTCCCGTTCGCGCGCAACATCGTCGCCGAGATCACGCGCGACGGCGGCTTCCCGCCCGTCATGCTGCAGCCGATCGACTTCCTGGCGCTCTGGCAGAGCCGCAAGCAGCAGGCGGGCGGGGCGACCCCGGCCGCGCCGCCGCCGATCGCCAACGCCTGACGCGTCAGGGGCGCGCGCCGCGCGGGGCGGTTGCCGCCGCGGCGGCAACCAGGGCCGTGCCCGCCGCCGCCGCGCCGAACAGCGTCCGGTAGCCGACCAGCGGCAGCAGCGCCCCCACCACCCCGGCCCCGGCCGCAAGACCGACGAACAGGCAGAACGCGAACGCCGCCATGCCGGTCGAGCGGCTCTCGGGCAGCATCTCCGAGCCGCGCGCCTGCAGCACGCCGTGGAAGCATGCGAGCGCCAGTCCACCGACGAAGTTCGCCGCCGCCACCGCCGCCAGCGGCGGCGCGACGGCGACCCCGCCCAGCCACACGACCAGCCCGGCCCCGCCGCCGATCAGCAGGCCGCGCTCGCCGAGGCGGCGGACGAGAACCCCAGCGATCCGCGTGTAGAGCAGCGCGCCCAGCCCCGCCGCGCCGAGCACGAGCCCGGCGGCGGTGAAGGAGAGCCCGTAGCCCTCGACCAGGAAGGCGCCGATGAAGGGTGGGGCGCCGAAGGCGAAGGCGCCTTCCAGCCCGACCAGGGCGAGCAGCCGGCGCGCCGAGCGGCGACGCAGCAGCATGGCATAGCGCGCGAGCGCGCCGGCTCCGGGCCCGTGCAGCACCGGCGTGCTCCGCGCCGCCTCGCGCCAGAGCGGCGCGGCGGCCATGAGCGCCGCGGCACCCAGCAGCGCGAAGACCGGCCGCCAGCCCACCGCATCGCCGGCGATCCCGGCCAGCGGCGCGGTGATCAGGTTCGACAGCACCATGCCCGTCATGAAACGGCCAAGCGTCGCCTGTCGGTTCGCATAGGTCGTGGCATCGCCGATCAGCGCGATCGCCACGGGGATCAGCCCGCCGGCGAAAACCCCGGCAGCGGCGCGCGCGACCGTCAGGCTGCCGAGCGTCGGCGCGAGCGCGGCGGCGAGCGTGGCCGCGCCGTAGCACGCCATGCAGGCCGCGATCAGCCGGAGCTTGCCGAACCGGTCACCGAGCGGGCCGAGCACGGGCTGGGCGAGGCCGTAGGCGAGGGTGAAGCCCGCCACCACCGGCGCGGCCGCGGCGACGGTCGTGTCGAAGCCGGAGGCGATCAGCGCCAGCAGCGGGTCGGCCAGCCGGATGCCCGCCCCGGAGAGGAAGCCCGTGAGGATGAGAATCGGCAGGGGCAGCGCGGCGGGGTTCACTCGGCGACCATCGCCCGGGCGTGCCGGCCGAGGAAGGCCCCGCGCGCCTGGTGGCGCGCCGACGCCGTCGCGCTGCGGGCTACAGCCAGCCCTTGCGGCGGAAATACATCACCGGCAGCACCGCCGAGACCGCCATCAGCGCGAGCGCCAGCGGATAGCCGATCCCCCATTCCAGTTCCGGCATGAACCGGAAGTTCATGCCGTAGATCGAGGCGATCAGCGTCGGCGGCATCAGGGCCACCGACACCACCGAGAAGGTCTTGATCACCGCCGTCTGCTCGATGTTGATGATGCCGAGCACGGCATCGAGCAGGAAGGTCGCCTTCTCGTTCAGGAACGCGGCGTGCTCCTGGAGGCTGCGCACGTCGCGCGCCAGCGTCTTGATGCGGGGCTTGTTCTCCTTGCGGATCGCCGTCTCCTTCTCGGCGGCGATGAAGGCGAGGATGCGCGCGAGGCCAAGCAGCGTGTCGGTCGCGCGCGCGGTCGCCTCGCCGACCTGGCCGAGCGCGATCAGCGTCTCCTTCAGCACGGCATTCTTCTTCGAGGCCGGCTCGGTGCTCTTGGTCGCCTTGAACGCGCTCGAGCTGTTGCGGTCCATGTCGGCGCCGACCCGTTCCAGCACGTCGGCGATCCGATCCACGATCTGCTCGAACAACCCCAACATCACCCCGTCCGCGGTCGCGACCATGGCCGGGTTCCTGGCCGCGCGCGCAGCGAACACGCCGAAGGCGCGCGGCGTGGCGTGGCGCACCGTCACCAGGCTCTGGCCCGTCAGCACGAAGGTGATCGCTGCGGAGCGGAACTCGCCGGTGTCCGCGCCGTGCATGAGGGGGGCGGTGAGGAACAGCGCCTCGCCTTCGCGGTAGAGCCGCGAGGAGGCCTCGATCTCCTGCTGCTCCTCGCGTGTCGGCAGCTCGACGCCGATCAGCCGCTCGACGATCCGCTCCTCCTGCGGCGTCGGCTGGAGCAGGTCGATCCAGACCGGCTGGATCGATGGCGGTGCCGCCTGGTCCGGCAGCGCCGGGGGCGGAAAGGTGGCCGGCGGCGCGGCATCGCCGACCACCAGCTTGCCGTCCTCGACGCGATACGTGGTGATCATGGCGCTGCCCCGTTCGAACCGGGTCCCTTCTAGCCGCGCCCCGCTGCTGCGGCCAAGCAAGCCGGATCAGATCACCCCGAGCAGGCGGGCCCCAAGCCCGAGGATCGCCAGCACGATCGCGACGTCGATCACGATCGCCAGGAGCAGGATGGCGATGGAGATGAAGAACAGCCGCCGGTCCGCCTCCACCAGGGCGACCGACATCACCACGATCGCGAGCGCCGGCGCGGGGTTGCCGAACGGGATCGGCAGGGCGAGCAGGGTGGCGTTCAGGCCAAGCAGGATCGCGGCCGCGATCTCCACCCCGCGATGCGGCAGCGGCAGCGTGCCGGGCCGGACGCGGGCTTCCAGCTTGACGAGCCACGGCTTGGCCCGCGTCAGCACCGCCTCCATCGCCGCGCGCGGGATGCTGCGCTCGCGCACCACCCGCGGCAGGACGGGCTGCGGATAGCCGAGCAGCATCATGACGCAGAGGATGATGATCGGCGTGCCGAGCAGCCCCGAGAGCCCGGGGATGGGCGCCGGGATCAGGTTCGGCAGCGCGAGCGCCAGAATCAAGAGGCCGTAGCCGCGATCGCCGAGCGCGGTCATCAGGTCGCCGATCGCCATCCGCTCGGTCGGCCAGGCGCGGCACAGATCGAGCAGCAGGTCGGAGGCGCGCTTGCGCTCGCCCGACCACTCCGGCGCGCTCACCTCCGTCGGCGGCATCGTTCCGGCCGACGCGTCGCTGTCCTGCGGTCGCCGTCCATGCGTGGCGATGGGGGAGTCCGCTCGATGGCTGGCAGGATCATGGGTCACCGCCCGACCGCTACCGCGTGGCGCGGCGATCCAGCCTACACAATCCGATCAGCGCGCGCGCCGGCCGACGCCGGTGCGCGCCGCGCCGCCCGCAGCGGATTGACCGCTCGGCCCGCTGGCATGACCGTGGCGGCAGGGCAGCGGAGGATGGAATGCGACGTCTGGACGGACGGGTGTGCCTGGTGACGGCCGGGTCGGCGGGGATCGGACTTGCGATCGTGCGCCGCTTTGCGGCGGAGGGGGCGCGGGTCGTGGCGGCCGACCTCGCCCCCTTTCCGGATACCGTCCCCGCGGACGGGTCGATCGTGCCGGTCCGGGGCGACATGGCGGCCGCGGCTGATGTGCGGGCGGCCGTGGAGGCCTGCATCGCGCGGTTCGGGGCGCTCCACGTGCTCGTCAACGGGGTTGCCGACGCCACGCCGGCGCTGCCGGTCACGGAACTCGACGACGCGCTCTGGGACCGCGCGCTCAGCACCAACGTGACCAGCGCGTTCCTTGCGTCCAAGGCGGCGATCCCGCACCTGGTCGCCGCGGGCGGCGGCGTCATCATCAACATCGCCTCGCAGCTCGGCATCGCCGCGCAGCCCGGGCGGTCGGTGTACTGCGCGTCGAAGGCGGCGCTGATCCAGTTCACCAAGGTGCTCGCGCTCGATCACGCGAAGCAGGGCATTCGCGTCAACGCGCTCTCTCCCGGCGCGGTGATCACGCCGCGTCTGCTGAGCCGCTACGGCACGCCCGAGGCCACGGAGGCGGCATTGGCGCCGCGCCATCCGATCGGCCGGCTCGGCCGGCCCGAGGAGATCGCCGCCGCCGCCTTGTTCCTCGCGAGTGACGACTCGAGCTTCATGACCGGCGCCAATCTCGTGGTGGATGGCGGCTACACGGCCTGCTGACGCGCGGGCTCAGAAATTCACCCGATCCGCGCCCTTGAGCGAGAGCATCTGGCGCGCGTCATCCGGGCTCGCGACCTCGAGACCAAGCCCTTCGATGAGCTGGCGGGCGCGGCTCACCTGCTCGGCATTCGAGCGGGCGAGCTGGCCCGGCCCGATCCAGAGCGAATCCTCCAGCCCGACGCGCACATTGCCGCCCATCACCACGGCCTGCGCCGCGATCGCGAACTGGTTGCGCCCGGCGCCCAGCACCGACCACTGGTAGTCGCGCCCGAACAGCCGGTCGGCGGTGCGCTTCATGTGCGCGACGTCCTCCGGGTGCGTGCCGATACCGCCGAGGATGCCGAACACCGACTGGACGAACAGCGGCGGCCTGACGAGGCCGCGGTCGAGGAAGTGGGCAAGCGTGTAGAGGTGGCCGATGTCGTAGCACTCGATCTCGAAGCGCGTGCCGTTCTCGGCGCAGGAGGTCAGGATGAACTCGATGTCGGCGAAGGTGTTCTTGAAGATCCGCTCCTTCGAGCCCTCCAGATACGGCCGCTCCCAGTCGTGCTTGAACTCCTTGTAGCGGGCGAGCATCGGGTAGAGGCCGAAGTTCATCGAGCCCATGTTCAGCGAGGCGACCTCGGGCGCGAACACCTTCGCCGGGCGCACGCGCTCCTCGACCAGCATGGTCGGCGCGCCGCCCGTGGTGATGTTCACCACCACGTCCGCACGCTGCTTGATCACGCGCAGGAACGGCAGGAAGGCATCGGGTGACTGGTCGGGTGCGCCGGTGTCCGGATCGCGTGCGTGCAGATGCACGATGGCGGCACCGGCTTCCGCCGCGCCGATCGCCGCTTCGGCGATCTCCTGCGCCGTGATCGGCAGGTGGGGCGACATCGACGGCGTGTGGATCGCTCCGGTCACGGCGCAGGTGATGATGACTTTGCGGGCGGCCATGGGCTCCTCCGGATGACGACGACGGGATGCGCTCAGCGGCGGGGCGTTTCCAGCGCGGCCTTGTGCGCGCGGAGCGCGGCGAGGCGCCGGTCGCGTTCGGCCTCGTGGGCCGCGTGCTGCTCAGGCGTCAGCGGTGTGCGCCACTGGGCAAGGATACGCTCGGTGTTCGATGTGTCCCAGACCTCCGGCGCGGCGGGGTGCTCGCTCAGGCGGCGATAGAAGCCGGTATAGCGCGCGCAGTAATCGGCGATGCCGCCCGGTGCGTTCAGTTCGATCGTCGCGAACGGGCCGAGGAACGACCAGCGCAGCCCGAGCCCGTCCTTGACCGTGCGGTCGCAGTCCTCGGGGCTGACCACGCCCTCGCCGACCAGGCGGAACGCCTCCGCCAGCAGCGCGCCCTGAAGGCGGTTCAGCACGAAGCCCTCGATCTCGCGCTTGACCAGGATCGGCACCTGCCCGACCTCGGCGTAGATCGCGCGCGCACGGTCGACCGTCGCGGGGGCGGTCCAGGGCGCCGGGCAGAGCTCGACCAGCGGCACGAGATGCGGCGGGTTGACCGGATGCGCGACCAGGCAGCGCGCGCGGCCGGCGAGTGGCTCGGTGAAGTGCGAGGCGACGATGGCCGAGGTGGAGGAGGCGAGGATCGTCTCTGCGCCGGCGAGGGCGTCGAGGGCGGCGAACAGGTCGCGCTTGATCTCGACGCGCTCGGGCCCGCATTCCTGCACGAGTGCGGCATCGGCGAGCGCCGCCTCGAGTGTCGGTGCGATGCTGATGCGCCGGAGCGCGGCGGCCGCATCGGCCACCAGCCCATAGCGTTGCTGCTCGGCGAGGGCAGGGGGGATCAGCTCGAGCGCGCGCGCGGCCGCCGCCTCGACCGGATCGTGCAGCGCGACATCCCAGCCCGCGCGTGCGAAGACCATCGCCCAGGAGCGCCCGATCAGTCCTGCGCCGACGATCGCGGCCCGGCTCACAGCCACAGCACCTTCCTCCTCAGCTCGAGATCGCGCGAGAGCGCTTCCGAGGGCCCGACATGGATGATCTCGCCGCGCTCGAGCGCGACCGTGCGGTCGGACAACGCGAGTGCGAGATCGAGATGGTGATCGACGATGACGATGGAGATCTCCTGGCGCAAGCGGTCGAACGCCTCGAACAGCTCCTCGACGACCGCCGGAGCCAGACCCTCGAACGGCTCGTCGAGCAGGAGCACACGCGTGTCGCCCGAGAGCGCGCGCGCGACCGCCACCATCTGCTGCTCGCCGCCCGAGAGGTAATCGGCCGGCGAATGCCAGCGTTCGCGGATGCGCGGGAAGAACGAGAAGATCCGCTCCTCGTCCCAGCGCACGCCATTTCCGGCCACGCGCCGCAGCCGGCCGAGCTCCATGTTGTCCTTCACCGACATGCCGGCGAACAGCCCGCGTCCCTGCGGCACGTAGGAGACACCCCGGCGCGCGACCTGGGCGGCCGGCAGGCCGGAGATCGTCTCTCCGCCAAGGGTGATCGTGCCGCGCGCGGGCGGAACCACGCCGATGATGGACTTGAGCAGGGTCGACTTGCCGGCACCGTTGCGCCCCAGCAGGGCGACGATCTCGTTCTGCCGCACCTCGAAGCCGACGCCGCGCAGGATGTGGCTCTTGCCGTAGAACACATCGAGATCGGCGAGCGCGAGCAGTGTCTCGGCGCGCGCGGCCGAGGGGCGGTGACGCTCGGCCAGCGCATGCGCGCCCGAGCCGATATAGACGGCCTGCACCTCGGGCGAGGTGCGCGCGTCCTCCGCCGTGCCGTCGACCAGCACGCGCCCGTCGTTCATGACGGTCACATGGTCGGCGATCTGGAACACGCGATCGATATCGTGTTCGACCAGCAGCACAGGGAGGTCCGCGGCGATGGCGCGGATCAGTTCGGCGACGCGCGTGCGCTCGGCCGCAGCGAGCCCGGCGAGCGGCTCGTCGAGCAGCAGCACGCGCGGCCTGGTCGCGAGCGCCACTGCCATGTCGAGCAGGCGCTGGCCGCCATAGCTGAGCGCGCCGGCCTCGGCACGCTCCACACCCGCAAGTCCCATCACGCGCAGAACTTCGGCGGTCTCGGCGTTGAGCTCGCCGATGGATGCCGCCGCGCGCCAGGGGTCGAAGGCGTGTGGCGAGCGCGCCTGCACGGCGAGGCGAATGTTCTCCTCGACGGACAGGGCAGGAAACAGATTGGTGATCTGGAACGACCGGCCGACGCCGCGGCGCGTCAACGCATCCGCCGGCACGCCGGCGACCGGCGCGCCGAGCAGCGTCACCTCGCCGGCGTCGGGCGGGAACATCCCGGAGAGCACGTTGAAGGCCGTGGTCTTGCCGGCGCCGTTCGGACCGATCAGCGCGTGCAGGCTGCGGTCGTGGATCGCGAGGTCGATGCCCTGCACGGCCCTGATGCCGCCGAAATGCTTGGCGAGGCCCCGCGCCGCCAGCACCACCGCACCCGGATGTGCGGCCGGCTTCAGGAACGCTGGAAGGGCGACATCGCCGGCGCGGCGAGCCGCCATCGCCGCGTCCTCGATCACCACCTTGCGGAGCGGCCGCAAGAGCCGTTCGGCCACGCCGACGAGGCCTGTCGGCGAGAATACGATGAAGGCGACGAACAGCAGGCCGAACCAGAACAGCCAGTCCTCGGTCAGGCGCGAGAGGTTGTCGCGGAACAGGACGAAAAAGAACGCTCCCAGGGCGGGGCCGAGGAACGAGCGCATGCCGCCGATCACCACCATCGCCAGCAGCTCGCCCGAGAACACGACCGAGATCACCTCGCCCGAGGTTAGGCGGTTGTTGAACAGCAGGAGCACGCCGGCGAGTCCGGTCAGCGCGGCGGAGACGACGAACGCAGCGAGCTTGTAGCGATTGGTCGCGTAGCCGATGAAGCGCGCGCGCTGCTCGTTCTCGCGGATCGCCACCAGTGTCGTGCCGACGGGGGAACGGTGGAACCGCCAGAGCGCATAGACCGTCGTCAGGGCGATCAGCGCGACCAGCACGTAGAACCGCGTCGCATCCTCGAAGTCGATGCCGAGGAAGAATGGCCGGCGAATGCCGCCAAGCCCGTCCTCGCCGCCCGTCACCTCGGTCCAGCGATAGGCGATGGTGTAGAGCATCGCCGTCAGCGCGAGGGTGAGCAGCGAGAAATAGACGCCGCGGCGGCGCAGGATCAGTGCGCCGAAGCCGGCCGCCACCACCGCCACCAGCAGTACGGCGAGCATGAGCGGCAGCCAGAAATGGCCAAGGAAGAGCTCGCGGTGCAGGATCGCCGCCGCATAGGCGCCCAGGCCGAACCAGGCGCCATGGCCGAACGACACCAGCCCGGTATGGCCGACCAGCACGTTCAGCGCCATGCAGGCGATCGAGAATACCACCACCTCGGTGGCGGATGTGACGCCGAGTCCGAGGGCGCGCATGAGGAACGGCAGCGCGATCAGCGAGGCTGCGGCGACGACGAGGGCGGCGCGGTCCTTGATCAGCGCCAGCATCACTCGAACCTCTGGATGCGCTCGCCGAAAAGCCCGCGCGGGCGGAACAGCAGCACGAGCAGCATCATCAGGTAGATCACGGCGGTCGACCATTGCGGATAGCCGAGACCGATCGTCAGGCCCTTGACGAGGCCGACCAGGATCGCGGCGGCCACGACGCCCCAGAACGAGCCGAGCCCGCCGATCACCACGACGACGAAGGCCGGGGTCAGGATGTCGTGTCCCATGGCGGGATGGATCGAATAGATCGGCGCGAGCAGCACCCCCGCGAGGCCGGCCAGTCCGATCGCGATCGCAGCGAGCGTCATCATGTAGGGTGACAGCGAGATGCCGAGCGCACCAACCATGTCGGGGTTCTGCACGCCGGCGCGCACGACGCGCCCGAAGGCGGTGCGGTTCAGCAGGACCCAGAGCGCGGCGACGCACAGCACTGCCACCAGCAGCAGCGTCGCGCGGTACCGCGAGTAGATGAAGTCACCGAGAATGACCTGGCCGCGCAGCCAGACCGGAATCGAGTAGGACAGCGGGGGTGCGCCGAAGATCATCCGCAAGGTCTGCTCGGCGATCATGGCGAGGCCGAACGTGAGCAGCAGCGAGAGGATCGGATCGGCACGATAGAAGCGCTGGAACAGCGTGCGCTCGACGACGACGCCAAGCAGCGCGACCGCGATCGGCGAGACGACGAGCGCACCGCCGAAGCCGATATGCGGCCCCAGCACCACCGTCAGATACGCGCCCATCGCGTAGAACGCGCCATGCGCCAGATTGACGATGCCACCGAGCGAGAAGATCAGGGACAGGCCGAGCGCGATCAGAAGGTAGTAGACGCCGTCGAGCAGCCCGTTGGCGATCTGCTGGAGGAGAAGGGTGGACACGAAGGGTGGGGCGTGCGCTGGAGCCGCATGGCCGGCACGGGGCCGGCCCTGCGTATCGTTGACGTTCTGGGACGGGCCGTCAGCTCATCCGGCACTGGTTCTCGTCGGCGGTCGCCGCGATGATCTCCAGATCCTCCCCTGGGCCAGGAATCGGGCCGGAGGAGCGGAAGATGTCCCACTGGTTGGGAGAGCGCGAGCCCAGACCCTCGACCGCATACATCTCGTGCATGAGCTGATGGTCGGAGGCGCGGAAGTAGCCCTCGCGGGTCTTCAACAGGTCGAACTTCGCACCCTTCTCCCAGTGCTCGATCAGCTTGGCCGCGTCTGTCGACCGGACGTCGTTCATGCTCTGGGCGATGATCTTCATGGCGACGTAGTCGCCCCATGCCTGGTTCTCCGGCAGCCGCCGGTACCGCGCGCGGAAGTCGGTGACGAACTTTTTCGTCCCGGGCGTGTCGAGCAGATGATGCCAGACGACCGGCCATGAGCCGATGAAGTTGTCCTTGCCGGCCGCCCAGGCGAGCGCCGTGTCGAAGCCGAACCCGGCGACCGGGAAGGTCAGGCCGAACTCTGCATACTGCTTGAGGAAGTTGGTGACCTGGTTGCCGGCGAGATTGGAAATGACGAGATCCGGTCGCGCGCTGCGGATCTCGAGCAGCAGGGCCGAGAAGTCAGCAAGATCGGTCGGCACCAGCTTGTCGGCGGCGAACTGCCCGCCATTCTGCTCCATGAAGCGCTTGGCCACACGCAGCAGGTCATGACCGAAGGCGTAGTCGGCGGTGAGCGAGAACCACTTCTTGCCGCGCACCAAGCCCTGCTGCAGCAGCGCGCGCCCGCAGGTCTTCACGTACATCGAGTTCTGGCTCTCGACGTGGAACATCGAGCGGTTGCAGTTCGAGCCGCGCAGCGCATCCGAGTTTGCGCCGGTGTTGACGAACATAGTGCCCGTGCGCGCCGTCACCTGTGCGATGGTCAGCGCCGAGGCCGACGAGATTTCGCCGACGATGCAGGTCACGCGGTCGCGCTCGATCATCCGCTCGGCCTTGGTCGAGGCGGTCTGCGGGTTGACCGAGTCCTCCTTCAGGATCTCGACGCGGCGGCCCATGACGCCGCCGGCAGCGTTGATCTCATCGACAGCCATGTCGGCGGCGAGCACGGCGAACTCGCCCAGCGGGCCGAGGAAGCCGGTGCGGGGCGTGAGATGGCCGATGCGGATGACATCGGCGGTCTGCGCGGTGACGACGGCGGGGCAGGCGAGCGCGGTCACGGATGCGCCCGTCGCGAGCAGCATGCCGCGACGCGAAACTCCTGAGGTGGGTCGTGTCATGGATCGTTCCTCCTTGTCGGTGGGCGTATCGCGCTTGCCCTTGCCGTGATCTGTGATCACAGTTAGCGTTGCACCGGTGGGCCCGCCTGTCCAGTCCCTCCTTCGCCGCCGGCGTCCGGCAGCACTCGCCGTGACGCAGCCGCTGTCGCGCTCGACGCTCGGCAGGCAGGTTTTCGACCACCTGAGGTTGCTGCTCATCGGCGGGCGGCTGGCGCCGGGAGAGCGGTTGTCGCTGCGCGCGATCGCCGAGCCGCTCGGCGTCTCGATGATGCCTGTGCGCGAAGCGGTCAGTCGGCTGGTCGCGGACGGTGCGCTCGAGGTCCTGCCGAACCGGGCCGTTCGCGTGCCGGTGATGACGCTCGCCCAGTTCCGTGAACTGACGCGCCTGCGTGTGCTGATCGAGGGGTTCGCCGCCGCCGAGGCGGCGGTGGCCATCACGCCTCGGCAGCTGGAGGCGCTGCGCGTGCACGAGCAGGCGTTTCGGCGCGAAAGCGCAGGCACGCAGCCCAATCCGGCGCGGGCGGTGGAGGAGAACCGTCGGCTCCATTTCGCGCTCTACGCCGCAACCGGGATGCCGCAGCTGCTCGCCGTCATCGAGGGGCTGTGGCTGCGCGCCGGGCCGGTGCTGAACCTCGACATGCGCGAGGAGCCGCGGCGCCTGAAGCGGGGCACGGCGGTGCGCTGCCACGCCGAATTAGTGCGGGCCTTGCGCCGCCGCGACCCGGAGGCAGCGCGAGAGGCCGTGGTTGCCGACATTCGCGCGGCCGCGCAGCACATCGAGGAGCTTGGCCAGCTCGCAGCCGAAGTGGCCGGCACGGACAACGAAGGGACAGATGATGGACCTGGAGATCGCGGGCCTGCGCGTGCTGACCACCGGCGGTGGTAGCGGCATCGGGCTGGCGGTCGCCCGCGGCTTTGTCGCCGAAGGTGCGCGCGTGCATGTGGGCGACGCTGACCCGTCCGTGCTGGAAATCGTCGCACGAAGCGATCCGTCGCTCGGCCGATCACGGTGCGACGTTGCGGATCGCGACGCCGTCGGGCGGATGTTCGATGCGGCGATTGCGCAACTCGGTGGCCTCGACTGCCTGGTGAACAACGCTGGCATCGCGGGCCCCACCGGCCGCGTGGACGAGATCGATCCCGTCGAGTGGGACCGCTGCATCGCGATCGACCTGACGGGACAGTTCAATTGCGCTCGCCTGGCGGTGCCGCACGTGATCCGCTCCACGAACGGATCGATCGTCAATCTGTCATCGCAGGCCGGCAAGCACGGGTTTCCGATGCGGGCACCCTATGCGGCGGCGAAATGGGGCGTGCTTGGCCTGACCAAGGCTCTTGCGGCCGAACTCGGCGGCTTCGGGGTCCGTGTCAATGCGATCTGTCCCGGCCTAGTCGAAGGGCCGCGCATCCAGCGGGTGATCGCCGGTAAGGCGGCGGCCCTCGGCATTTCGGAGCGCGAGATGGCCGAGCGGCTGTTCGCCGGCGTCTCGATCAAGCGCTTCGTGCCGCCGGAGACGATTGCGCGCCAGATCGTCTTCCTCGCCTCGCCGCATGCACGGCTGATCTCCGGGCAGGAGATCTCGGTGTGTGGCGATACGCGGATGCTGTCCTAGCCGGGGGCGTCTCGGCGTGCGGCCGATCAGCCTGCTGGCGCCGCGATCGGGTGCGCCGCGGAGTAGGGCTCGATCCGCATCGCCTCGTTGCGCAGGAGCGCGATCCGCGCACGCGGCTGCATCTGCAACGAGCCGTCCGCCGCACGGCCGACGGCATACTGCCAGACCGTGATCGTGCCGGCGGCATGCAGCCGCTCGGCGACGACCGTGACGGCCTCGCCGCGCCCCCAGGCCTCAAGCTCCTGGGCAGTCACGCCGATCACCACAGTGCCGCGCGGTCCGACGACCTGCAGCAGGGTGACGGCACCGGTTGCGGACGCAGCGGCGGGCGCGGCGAGGGCAGCGGCCGCGAGCAGGGCGAGACGGCGGGACAGGGGGATCATCGGGGCCTCCCAGGCTGGTGCTGCGCGGGATGCTGGCGCCGTCTCATTGCAGTTTGATGGCCGAGTGTGTTTCGACCATGTGCGGATCGCCATTCGCCGCGCGCACCGCCTCGCGGAACGGACGCATCCCCGATCGGGCGATGCCAGCCTCGGCGAGCCACCGCGCCGGACGGCCGGAGCCGAACAGGGCCGCCTCGTCGATCCGCCAATGCGGCTCAGCCCTCGGGTGGCCAGCAGTGATCATCTCAATGTCGCCGGGGTGGTTGGGATGGAGCGCCACATAGGTCACGCCCGGCGCGAGCGCATCGAGCAGGGTGCGATAGGCGCTCTCGGCATCCCTCGGCGCGTGGCCGGGTGTCATCGCGAAGCTGTCGATCGGTGCGACCCAGGGATGGCCGGCGGCCTCGGCGTAGCGGCGTGCGTCGAGCTCGCCCATCCGCAGCACGCCGAGATAGGTCTCGATCCGGCGCGGCAGCAGAAGCGGCAGTCGGAAACGCTCGGCGAGACGCAGCGTGCCGGCGAGGAACTCAGGCGCAACGGCGGCCCCCATATGCGTGTCGAGATGGGTCGGATCGATGCCGCAGGCGAGCGCGCGTTCGATCTGCGCCGCACATTCCGCCTCCACCGCGCGCGGATCGGCGCTCCGACGCAGGGCGGGCACATCGCGGTGGAACGCTCCCTCGGCGTCCGTCAGCCCGCCGGCTGGACTGCGCTCGCTGATCGGTCCCCAGCGATAGCCCACCCACTCGCTCGTCAGCGTGAGGTGCACGCCGAGATCGAGCGTCGCGTCGCCAGCGGCGGCGTGCGCGATCTCGTGGAACCATGGGCAGGGAACCATGATGCTGCCGCAGTCGATCGCATCGGTGCGGGCGAGCGCGATGAAGGCCGCATTGGAACCGTGGCACATGCCGACATCGTCGGCGTGCAGGATGGCAGTGCGTGTCGTGGTCATCGCGGGTGCATTCCGTCGAGCTGGGCGCAGGGCGGGCATATCCTGCCGGCACTTGCGCGCCGTGCCCCCCGGCGCCACCACGAATCGTGCGTCGCGGCGGGCAAGGATGCCATGAATGATCCACGCCCAGTTGGACGAATGCGGGACCGGACGGCATGCGCGGCACGAGGAGGCGACAGGTGACGGTGGAGACGGTGTGCTGTGGCGGCAGGCTCGCACGCACAGCAGTGGGGTCGCTTGCCTCGCCTCGCGTCGTCGCGACGGCGTGGGGCTTGCTGCCGTGAACCGGCGGCCGTTCGGAACCATGCCGGATGGCACGGTCATCCACGAGATCGCCGTGCAGGCCGACGGGATCGAGGCGCGCGTGATCACCTGGGGTGCGGTGCTGCGCGACCTCGTGGTCCGGGACCGGCAAGGCGTCTCCCGGCATGTCGTCCTGGGGCTCAACACGATCGAGGACTATCTGGTCCACGCGCGCAACTTCGGCGCGATCTGCGGTCGGGTCGCCAACCGGATCGCCGGGGCCTCGCTGACGATCGACGGCCGCGCATTCCCGCTCACGCCGAACTTCCGCGACCGGCACACGCTGCATGGCGGCACCATCGGCTTCTCGCGACGGGTCTGGCGCGTCGCGGAGCAGGCGCGCGATGCCGTCACGCTCGTGCTGGTCTCGCCCGATGGCGAGGAAGGCTTTCCCGGCACGGTCGAGGCGTGCTGCATCTGGCGCGTCGAACCGCCGGCGACGCTGCGCGTCATCCTGACGGCGCGGGCGGACGCGGCGACGGCCCTCAATCTCGCCCCGCACCCCTACTTCGTGCTGGACGACGCATCGGCGATCGATCGCCACCGGCTGACAGTTGCCGCGGATCTCTACACGCCGACCGATGCGGATGGCATCCCGACCGGCGAGATCCGCTCGGTTGCGAACACGCCGTACGATTTCCGCTCCGGCCGCTGCCTGTACGAGGGCGCAGCACCCGAGGGGGGGTACGACGTGAATCTGGTGCTCCGCCGCGCCGGGGCCGCACCGGGTCTGCTGCATGTCGCCACGCTTGAGAGCGGCGCCGGCGATCTCGCGCTCGCCGTGCTCACCACCGAGCCCGGGCTGCAACTCTACGATGCGCCGACGCTCGACATCCCCGTACCCGGCATCGGCGGCCGAGGATACGGTCCGCGCGCGGGTCTCGCGATCGAGCCGCAACGGTTTCCCGATGCGCCGAACCACGCGCACTTTCCGTCGGTGATCCTGCGTCCGGGCGAGATCAGTCGCCAGGAAAGCGCCTTCGTGTTCACCTGACGAAACCTTGGCCCGGCATTGCCATGGCGACGGCGTTGGGGGAAGCTTCCGGCATGAACGATGTCCAGGAACGAAGCGCGGGGTCGCGCAAGGACCCTGAAATGGCGGCCTATCAGGCGCTCAGCGAGGCTGCCTTCGCCAAGCATCCGGACACCACAACCCTGCCGCTGCCGATCGCGCGCGAGATCCAGGAGGAGGTCGGGCGCGGTTTCGCCCGCGGCGGCCCGGAGATGGCCGAGACGGTCGAGCGTCTGCCGCAGGTGCACGGCCGCCACATGCTGGTCCGCTGCCACTATCCGGTGGCGGCGCGGCCGTTGCCGCTGCTGGTCTATCTGCACGGCGGCGGCTGGGTGTGGAACAGCATCTACACGCATGATCGGTTGATCCGCTCCTACGCGGCAGCGTCCGGACTGTGCGCGGTTGCGCCGGACTACAGTCTTTCGCCCGACAGCCGCTTCCCGACCGCGGTCGAGGAGTGTGTGGAGCTGGTGCACTGGCTGGCGCGGCGGGGCGCCGAGTGGGGCCTCGATCCGACGCGGCTCGTCATCGGCGGCGACTCTGCGGGCGCCAATCTTGCCGTCGCCACCGCGCTCAGGCTGCGGGAGTCCGGCGGGCCGATGCCGCGCGGCCTGCTGCTGAACTACGGCGTCTATGACAGCGATCTGACGCGCTCGTCCTATCGCGCCTACGCCACCGGCCACATGCTGACGGCGGCGAAGATGAAGCTGTTCTGGGATGCCTATGCGCCGACGCCGGAGGCGAAAGCCGATCCGGTTGCCGCTCCGCTGCGCGCCGATCTGCACGGCCTGCCGCCGGCACTGATGCACGTCGCGGAGCTGGACGTGCTGCACGACGAGAACATCGCGATGGCGGAACGGCTGAAGGCTGCCGGCGTCGCGACCGAGATCACGGTCTATCCTGGCATGCTGCATGGCTTCCTGCGCGCGCTCGGTCATGTGCGCGCGGCCGAGGAAGCGGTTGGCCAGGCGGGGGCATGGTTGAAGGCCCGAGTGGCCTAGACCGGAACGAGGGAGGGAACGATGGCGCTGACACGACGCGAGCTACTGGCGGGCACCGCGGGAGCAGCTTTGGCGGCGGGCGTGACGCCGGCCGCGGCGCAGCGGCGGGGGGGCGACCTGGTGTTCGGCCAGGAGGCCTCGGTGCCGACGCTGGACATGCACTTCTCGACCAGTGTCGCGACCCGCAACACCGCGATGAACATGTACGAGATGCTGGTCACGCGCGACGAGCGCAACGCGCCCGTGGCGGATCTCGCCGAGAAGTGGGAGGTGTCGTCGGACGGGCTGACCTACACCTTCCCGCTGCGCCGCGGCGTGAAGTTCCACAACGGCAAGGAGATGGGCTCGGCCGACGTGCTCGCCTCGTGGGAGCGCTACCAGAGGATCGGCATCCAGCGGCGCATCCTCGCCGCGGTGGACAAGCTCGAGGCGCCGGATGCCGGCACGTTCGTGGTGCGGCTCAAGGAGCGGCAGGCGACCTTCCTCGACAACATCTCCGCCTTCACCACGCCGATCACCATCCATCCGGCCGAGGAGAAGGACAAGGAGGGCGGGCGGATCGAACCGATCGGCACCGGCCCCTACCGGCTCGCCGAGTTCGTCGCCGACAGCCATGTGCTGATCCGCCGCTTCGACGACTATGCGGCGAATGCGAACCACCAGGGCACCGACGGCTTCGCCGGGCGCAAGCAGGCGCTGCTCGACAGCGTGCGGTTGCGCCTGGTGCGCGAGCCGGGCGCGCGCGTCGCCGGGCTGGAGACGGGCGAGCTGCACATCGTCGAGGACGTGCCGACCCAGGCCGCGCAGCGCCTGCGCAACAACCGCGACATCCAGCTCCTGCCGCTGCGCCACTGGTGGCTGCACGCGGCCTGGGTGAACCACTCGCTGCCGCCGACCGACAATCTGCAGGTGCGCCGGGCGATCCAGACCGCACTCGACATGGAAGCGATCATGGAGATCGCCACCGACGGCTCCTACGATCTCCAGCCGGGCCTCCAGTATCCCGGCAACCCGTACTACACGGATGCCGGCAAGCAGTACTACAACGTGCATGATCCGGACCGTGCCAAGGCGCTGCTGCGCGAGAGTGGATACCGCGACCAGGAGCTCGTGATCATCACGAACTCCTCGTACAACAGCATGTATTCGGCCGCTGTGGTGGTGACCGAGCAGCTGCGCGCGATCGGCATGAAGGTTCGGATGGACGTGTTCGACTGGGCGACCGCGATCGCCCGCCGGCGCGACCGCACGACCTGGAACCTGTGGTTCACTGGCCAGGGCACCGGGCCGTCGGTCGGACCGTTCACCGCGCTGATCGACGTCGTCTCGCCGCAGCTCAACCAGTTCGTGCCGGACCCGACGCTCGATGCGATCTACGCGGAGCTCGTCTCGGATCCGGACGAGGCTGCCCGCAAGCGGCATTTTGCGCGGTTCCAGGAGCGCGTGTACGAGCAGGTGCATTTCCTGAAGTTTGGCGACCTGACCAAGATCCAGGCGGCGCGCCGCACCGTGCAGGGGTTCACGCCCTACCGTATCCCGCGTTTCTGGAACGTCTCGCTCGGCGCCTGACGCTCCGCGCCGATCGACCTGACGATGGTACGCTTCGCCGCGACGAGGCTCGTCGCAGCGCTTCCGGTGCTGCTGCTGGTCTCGCTCGTCTCGTTCTCGGTGATGCACCTGATTCCCGGCGATCCCGCCTCGGTGATCGCCGGGCCCGCGGCGACCAATCAGGAGATCGAGGCGATCCGGCAGTCGCTCGGACTCGATCGACCGTTCCTGGAGCAGATGGCCGCCTGGTACTGGCATGTGCTGCAAGGTGACTTCGGCCGCTCCATCCTGCTGAACACCACGGTCTGGCAGGCGATCGTCGATCGTCTGCCGGTCACGTTCTCGCTTTCGGTGCTGGCACTGCTGATGACGATCGCGGTCGGCGTGCCGGCCGGCGTGCTCGCCGCGCTGCGGGCGAACACGGCGGTCGACGCGGCCGTGACGGGCATGGCGCTGCTCGGTGTCTCGGTGCCGTCCTTCTGGCTGGCGCTGATGCTGATCGTGCTGTTCTCGGTGATCCTCGAGTGGCTGCCCACCGGCGGCTATGTCCCCTTCGCCGAGTCCCCGATCGACTGGTTCCGCTCGCTGCTGATGCCGTCCGTCTCGCTCGCCCTGTTGCAGATCGGCCTGCTCGCGCGGATCACGCGCGCGACCATGCTGGAGGTGCTGCGGCAGGACTATGTGCGCACCGCGCGCGCCAAGGGCCTGCCGCGGATGATGGTGATCGGCAAGCACGCGCTGAAGAATGTGATGGTGCCGGTGATCACCGTGATCGGCATCAGCTTCGGCCTGCTGCTCTCGGGCTCGATCGTGATCGAGACGGTCTATTCACTGCCTGGGATCGGGCGGCTGCTCGCCACCTCGATCTTCGGGCGCGACTACCCGGTGATCCAGGGCACGCTGCTGCTGACCGCGACCATGCTGGTGCTCGTGAACCTGGCGGTTGACCTGCTCTATGCCGCGATCGACCCGCGGGTGCGCTATGGCCGCTGAGGCCGCGGTCGCGCCGCTCGCGCCGCCGCGCCGCTTCCCGACGCTGCGGCGGCTGTTCCGCCACCGGCTGTTCCTGATCGGGCTGGTGCTGTTCGGGGCGATGGTGGTGCTGGCGGTCGGTGCCGATCTGATCGCGCCCTACGCGCCGCAGCGGATGCAGTTCCGCATGCGGTTCCGTCCGCCGGGCCAGGGGTTCCTGCTGGGCACCGACAATTTCGGCCGCGACATCCTGAGCCGGCTGGTGTTCGGCGCGCGGCTCTCGCTTGGCATCGGCTTCGCGGTGGTGCTCGTCACCGGTGTCGCCGGCACGATCATCGGGCTTGCCGCCGGCTATTTCCGTCGGCTCGATGAGCCGCTGATGCGCGCGATGGATGCGCTGATGGCGTTCCCGGCAGTGATGCTGGCGCTCGCGATCGCGGCGGCACTCGGCCCTTCGGCGGTGAATGCCGTGATCGCGCTCTCGGTCGTCTACATCCCGCGCACCGCGCGCATCGTGCGTGCGAGCGTGCTGGTGGTGCGTGAGATGGAATATGTGCAGGCCGCGCTCGCGTTCGGCGGCAGGCATCTCTGGATCCTCTGGCGCCACGTGCTGCCGAACAGTCTCGCGCCGCTGATCGTGCAGCTCACCTTCATCTTCGCCTATGCCGTGCTCGCGGAGTCGATCCTGTCCTTCCTCGGTGTCGGCCCGCCGCCGCCCACGCCCACCTGGGGCAACATGATCGCCGAGGGGAAGGACTATATCCGCGAGGCGTGGTGGATCGCGATGTGGCCAGGGCTCGCGATCTGCCTCACCGTACTGGGGCTCAACCTGCTGGGCGATGGGCTGCGCGACGTGCTCGACCCCAGGCTGAAGGTGCAGCAGGGATGACGCGGCTGCTGGAGGTCGAGGATCTCGCCGTCTCGTTCCGGACCGATCGCGGCGAGGTGGAGGCACTGTCGGGTGTGTCCCTCGGGCTCGACGAGGGCGAGGTCGTCGGCGTGGTCGGCGAGTCCGGCTGCGGCAAGAGCCTGACCGCGCTCGCGATCATGGGGCTCGTGCCCACGCCGCCCGGGCGGATCACGCGCGGACGGATCACCTTCGCCGGCCGCGATCTGCTCGGGCTGAATGAGGCGGCGATGACACGCATCCGCGGCGAGCAGATCGCGATGATCTTCCAGGAGCCAATGTCGGCGCTGAACCCAGTCTTCACCGTCGGCGAGCAGGTCGCCGAGGTGCTGCGCGTGCACGAGGGGCTTGGCCGCGCGGACGCGCGCGAGCGCACCGCGCAACTGCTCAGCCGCGTCGGCATTCCCGATCCGGGGCGGCGGCTTGGGCAGTATCCGCACGAGCTCTCGGGCGGCCTGCGCCAGCGCATCATGATCGCCGCGGCGCTCGCCTGCCGGCCGAAGCTGCTGATCGCCGACGAGCCGACCACCGCGCTCGACGTGACCATCCAGGCGCAGATCCTCGCGCTGCTGGCCGACCTGCAGCGCGAGTTCGGCATGGCGACGATGCTGATCACGCATGATCTGGGCGTGGTGGCGCAGGTGGTGAAGCGCGTGGTGGTGATGTATGCGGGCAAGGTCGTGGAGGAGGGGCCGGTCGAGGCGGTGTTCGCTCGGCCCTCGCATCCCTACACGGCGGCGCTGATGCGGAGCATCCCTGCGCTCGCCGAGGGCGCGTCGCGGCTGCCGGCGATCCCCGGCACCGTTCCGGCGCCCGGCTCGTGGCCGAGCGGCTGCCGGTTCGCGCCGCGCTGCGGCCACGCAATGCCGGAATGCGAGGCGGGCCTGCCGCCGCTCCGCCCGATCGCTGCCGGCCATCGCGCCGCCTGTATCCGCCATGCCCCCTGACGCGAAGCTGCTCGACGCGCGCGGCCTCGCCAAGCACTACACGGTGCGCGGCGGCGGACGGCTCCGCGCGGTGGACGGTGTCGACCTCACGGTCCGCGCGGGCGACACCCACGCGCTGGTCGGCGAATCCGGCTGCGGCAAGACCACGCTCGGGCGGCTGATCCTGCGCCTGGTCGAGCCGACGACCGGATCGATCCGCTTCCGGGGTGAGGACCTGCTCGCGCTGAAGCCCGAGGCGATGCGCCGGATGCGCCGACACCTTTCGGTGATCTTCCAGGACCCTTACGGCTCGCTCGATCCGCGCATGACCGTGGCCGAGATCGTCGGCGAGCCCCTGCGCATCTTCGGCGAAGGCACGCGGGCCGAGCGTCGCGCGCGGGTCGAGGCGCTGCTGGCGCAGGTCGGGCTGACGGCTGCGCACGCCACGCGTCATCCGCACGAGTTCTCCGGCGGGCAGCGCCAGCGTATCGGCATCGCGCGCGCCCTTGCGCTCGAACCCGACCTCGTGGTGTGCGACGAGCCGGTGAGCGCGCTCGATGTCTCGATCCAGGCGCAGATCATCAACCTGCTGCAGGACCTTCAGCAGTCGCACGGCCTGACCTATCTGTTCGTCGCGCACGATCTCTCGGTGGTGCGCCACATCGCCGACCGGGTGTCGGTGATGTATCTCGGCCGGGTGGTCGAGGAGGCACCGAAGCCGGCGCTGTTCGCCGCACCGCTGCACCCCTACACGCGCGCGCTGCTCGCCGCGGTACCGCAGCCGAAGCCGGGCGCACCGCCGCCGGTGCCGCTCGCCGGCGAGGTGCCGTCGCCGCTCAATCCGCCGTCGGGCTGTCGCTTCCGCACGCGCTGTCCGGTGACGGTCCCCCGTTGCGCCGAGGATGATCCTGCCTTGCGCGAACTCGCGCCTGGCCACCGCGTCGCCTGCCATCTCGCCGAAGCCTGAGGAGTCTGACCGTGAGTCCACCTCGCAAGAGTCGTATCGTTGCGGAAGTGCCGTTCGAGCAGGACGGCGTGCATCGCGGCTTCTTGAGGCTGTTCCACTCGGTGCACAGCTCGGCCTACGGCTTCATTGCCATCCCGATCGTTGTGTTCCGCAACGGCGACGGCCCGACCGCGCTGCTGATGGGCGGCAATCACGGCGACGAGTACGAGGGCCAGATCGCGCTCTCGAACCTGATCCGCAGCCTCGATGCGTCGCGGATCAAGGGGCGGGTGATCGTGCTGCCGATGGCGAACTTCCCCGCGGGCATGGCGGGCACGCGTACCTCGCCGATCGACGGCGGCAATCTCAACCGCAGCTTCCCCGGCGATCCGGACGGAACCGTGACGCAGCAGATCGCCTGGTACATCAGCAGCGAACTGCTGCCGATGGTTGATGCCGTCGTGGATCTGCATTCGGGTGGCTCGTCGCTGATGTATGTGCCTTCGGTTCTGGCACGCCGGCCGGTCGAGCCGGCGAAGGCCGAGCTTTCGCTCCGGCTGCTCAAGGCGTTCGCCGCACCACTCGCCTATCTGCCGGCGGGCGGACAGGGCACCGGAGATGACCGGACCCTCTCCGGGGCGGCGGCGCTGCACGGCGTCGTGTCGTTCGGCAGCGAACTCGGCGGCTCGGGCACGCTGACGCCGGCAGCACTGCGCATCGCCGAGCGGGGCGTGCGCAACGTCCTCGTGGAGCTCGGCATCCTGCCCGAGACCGACCGCATCGCGGCCGATCGGCCGACCCGTATCCTCGAGGTCGGCGGCAATGACTGGTTCGTCTACGCGCCGGACGCGGGGGTGTACGAGCCGCTGGTCGAGCTCGGCGACACGGTGGTCGCCGGACAGCCGGCCGCGCGCATCCACACGCCGGAGACGCCCTGGCGCGATCCCGTGACCGCCCATTTCCGGCGCGACGGCTTCGTGCTCTGCAAGCGCGTGCCGGGCCGGACCGTGCGCGGGGACTGCCTGTTCCACCTCGGTACGGATACGGGGCTGTAGGTCAGGCGCATCAGGTCGACGAAATCACCAGGAAACCGCAAGCCGTCCTGAAGGACCGCGGTCGGCCGCTCGCCTAGGGTCGCTCCCGTCACGCGGCCGGCGCATCCCGTGCCGTCCGGCTCCCGCACAGGAGACGACCTGATGAACACCTACACCATGCGCCGTCGCGCGTTCTGGAAGACGGCCGAGGATCTGAAGCGTTCCGCCGCCATTTCCGCCCGCGTCGGCAACGAGGAGATGGCCGATCAGATGCGCTGGATCCGCACCTACATCGTCAACGAGCCGGACGGCACGCTCGGCACGGTCTGCGTCTACCAGGCGGTCGGGCCTGCGGCGCTGGTCGAGCACGCCCGCCGCGTCGGCATGCCGGCCGAAGACATCGTCGAGGTGGTCGATACCGCGGTGATCCGCGCCGACCCCGTGGCGGCGCAGGCTGCCTGACCCGCACGCACGGAAGGAGTTCCATCATGGTCAGGGCATTCGCTCTCGCCTCCGCGCTGCTGTTCGCCGGCACCGCCGAGGCCTACTGGCAGGTTCCATCGTATCCGGAGCTCGATCGCTCCCGGGCTGCGGCGGAGAAGTATCTCGATGTGCAGGCCGCGCTGGAGGACGGGTATCAGCCGATGTTCGGCTGTGTCACGCATGGCAGTCATGGCGCGATGGGCGTGCACTACATCCACGCCGGCCGGCTGAACGACGGCAAGCTCGTGCTCGATGAGCCCGAGGCGCTGATGTACGAGCCGCTGCCGGACGGCTCACTTCAGCTGGTCGCGATCGAGTACATCGTCTTCGAGAAGGATTGGCCGAGCCGGATTCCGCCGTCGTTCCTGGGCCAGCGACTGCGGCGCAAGACCTCGGTCGGACACCACGCGGTGGAGCCGTTCTACGAGATCCATGTCTGGCACTGGCGCGACAACCCTTCGGGACTGTTCAGTGACTGGAACCCCGCGGTCACGTGCGACCATGCGGAGATCAGACTCGGGGCTGTCGGCGCACCGTAGATGGGATGGGTGATTTGGAGGGAAGGGCCTATGGTGCTTCCCACCAGCGAAGAAGTCGTTGGGGAAAAGGGCCATCGGCCCTTTCCCCAACCCCCTATCCCTAGAACACAGCGGTGGGCGCGACGGTCGCGCCGCTGCCACCCTTCACCTTCAGAGGCTGCATGATGAAGGCGAACTCGCTCTGCCCGACCTGGGCGAGATCGTTCAGCTTGAGGTTCTCGAGCAGATGCACGCCATGGACGACCAGGGCGATCTGGTGCACCGGCAGCGAGGCGTGCGGCATCGTCTTGCTCGGCGCGACCTCGACCGGCCAGTTGTCCGATCCGAGGATGATCGGCTCCTGACGGATCAGCCACTCGGCGGCGGCCACGCCGATGCCCGGGCAGGTCCGTACGTAGCGCGCATTGTCGGTGCCCCAGTAGGCATCCCAGCCGGTCCGGATCAGCACGACGTCACCGCGCTCGATGCGCACGTTCTGCCGCGCCATCGCCTGTTGCAGATCCTCGACGGTGATCTCGTAGGTGTCCTCGAGCGTGCGTACACCCTTGAGCGCCGCGACGTCGATCAGCACGCCGCGCGTGAAGACCTGACCGACACCGTCCACCCCCATCTTGGTGAAGCCACCGCGCGATGAGATCTCGGCGACCTTGGTGCAGTTGTAGGTCTCGTCGCCGATCGTCTGGTGCGGGAACGCATCGAGCTGCGTGCCGACCTGGCCGATCTCGGTGATGACGATCTCCTCGTTCGAGCCGCGCCGGTTGGCCTGCGGGTTCATGAACATCTGCTTCAGATGCACGTCGAACCGGCGCGTGCCGAAGAACGGCATCGACGTCTCCAGCGTATGCCCGAGTTCGACGACACGGCCGGTCCTGATCAGCCGCGTGGCCTTCTGGACCTGCTCGGCGGTCTGGAGGTTCATTGCGCCACGCGTGTCGGCAGCACCCCACTTCGACGGACAACGGTCGGCCGCGGCCGGTGGCGACCAGGGCGCCTGCGCGGAGGCCGAGGTGGCGCGGAATCCTCCTGCCAGCCCGGCACAGGCGAGGCAGTGCGCGAAGAAACGGCGCGAGAGCGACATGGCGTCTCCTTCCCGAACGTTATGTCGTGTCATCGATTGGCCGTCACGGCCGGATTGATCGTAACGCAGCACGGTTGTTCGAGGAAAGCAGCGAAGGATCTCACCCGTGTCGGCGTGTCGGCTGGCTGCCGAAATCGACAGGACACATGACGCCGGCGAACTGCGCTTGCCCGCTCGAACCAGATAAGGTTAGCATTGAATTACAGAAAAATCACTCATGGAGAATATTGTGGGGGTCATTCCGTTAGGTGTTTAGTCCCGGCATTTGGTGGAGCGGGTTGAGGATGAAGCGATTTGGCT
>CAZHMM010000015.1:0-43295 GCA_964533585.1 uncultured Elioraea sp. | reverse complement strand
CGGCGCTGGCCGATGTCGGCGGGCTCGGGCGCGTCGAGATCAAGGCGATGCGCGAACGCGGCTTCGATGCGCCGTTCTCCGCCGCCGTCACCGCCTCCTCCGCCGTGATCGGCCCGATCTTTCCGCCTTCGATCCCCTTGATCGTCTACGGCTCGGTCACCTCGGTCTCGATAATCCAGCTGCTGATGGCAGGCATCCTGCCGGCGATCCTCTGCGCGGCCGCGCTGATGGCGACGGCGGCGATCGTCGCGCTGCGCGCCGACTATCCCCGCGCTGACCGCTGGCCGACGCCGCGTGAGGTGATCGTCTCGCTGGGTCCCGCGCTGCCCGCATTGCTCGCGCCGGTGTTCCTGATCGCGGGCATGCTCAGCGGCATCTTCACGCCGACCGAGGCGGCGGCGGCGGCGGCAAGCTACGTTCTGGCGATCGGCTTCCTGCTCTACCGCGAGATGACGCTGGCGCATGTCCTCCAGGCTGCGCTGCTGACCGCGCGCAATACCTCGGCGATCCTGGTGATCGTCGCAGCGGCGGCGATGTTTGGCTGGATCCTCGCGATCGAGGAGATTCCACAGGCTTTCGGCGCCGCGATCGCCGGGCTGTCCGAGAACCGGCTGACCCTGCTTCTGCTGGTCAATGTGATCTTCTTCATCGCCGGCATGTTCCTCGACAGCACGACGGCGACCCTCTTGATCGTGCCGATCATCGCACCGCCGGTGGTCGCGGCCGGCGTCGATCCCGTCCATCTCGGCCTGCTCGTCGTGTTCAACCTGATGATCGGGCTGCTGACGCCGCCGATGGGGCTGGCGCTGTTCCTGATCTGCGACATCGCCCAGATCAGCATGAAGGCGCTCCTGCGCGCGATGGTGCCGTTCTACGTGCCGCTGCTGTCCACGCTCGCCACGATTACGCTGTGGGAGGATTTGGTGCTCGCCATTCCTCGCCTGATCCGCTGAAGGAGGACCACGAAGGATGCGTATCGCTCTTGGTTGTGACCATGCCGGCTTCCCAATGAAAGCGCAGGTGCTCGAGGTGATTCGCGCGCTCGGCCACGAGGTCGAGGATCTCGGCACCCACTCGGCCGACCCGGTCGATTTCCCCGACATCGCCCGGGCGGTCTGCGACCGCGTCGTCTCCGGCAAGGCCGAGCGCGGCATGCTGGTCTGCGGCACAGGCGTCGGCGCGTCGATCGCGGCGAACAAGCGGCGCGGCGTCCGTGCCGCGGTCTGTCATGACGTCCACTCGGCACACCAGTCGGTCGAGCATGACGACGTCAACGTCATGTGCATCGGCGCGCAGATCGTCGGGCCGTGGCTCGCACGCGACCTGGTGAAGTCGTTCCTCGAGGCGCGCTTCGACGCCAACGACGACCATCGCCGGCGTGTGGCAAAGCTCACGGCATTCGAGTCGGAGCCTGGCTGAGCGCGATCACTCCGCTCGGCGCCGCATCCAGATCCCGTTCACCTTGACGTAGCTGCGCTTGACGGCGGCCCAGGCGATGCGGTGCAGCGTGGCCTCATCCGGCACGGCGCCGCGCGTCCGCCAGGCATGGTTGAACGCCGCACGGTAGATGTCCTGTGCGTGCTCAGGCAGTGCGTGACGCACGCCCGGTGGCAACTCGGCGTTGGTCTCATACGGCATCTGGTGCGGCGCCGAGGCGGAACGGCCCGACCGGGTTGCAGCCAGCAGGCGGCCCCATCAGGGCATCCGCGACTTCAGCCGAATCGTCTCACCATCCACCACGAAGGTGCCGTGGCCGCGGTGATGGATGGTGCGCGGGGTCCGCTGAGCGGGGTCCGTCCAAGCCTTGAGCACCTCGAGGACGAAGAGGTTGTGCCTGTTCACCATGCGCGCGTCGGCGATGCGGCATTCGAGATTGGCGAAGCACTCGACCACCAGCGGTGCGGCGACCTGCTCGGCCGGCGCCGGCGTCAGCCCGAACCGGGTGAACTTGTCCACTGCGCGGCCCGAGCAGTTGCCGATTGCCACGACCTTGGCGGCGAGTTCGACGGCCGGGATCGCGATGACGCACTCCCTGGTCGCGCGCAGCGCGGCGAAGCTGTGATGGACGCTGCTGACGATTCAGGCGAGCAGCGGTGGCTCGAAGTCGACCATCATGTGCCAGGACATCGTCATGACATTGGGCTTGCCCCGGCGGGCTGTCGTCAGCAGCACGACAGGACCGGGCTCAAGCAGCTGATAGACCTTTCCCAGAGGCAGTTCCCGCATCGCGACGGCTCCGGCCAGGGGTGATCCAGCATTCTCCGGCGAAGCGCGCGCATACGGCAAGCCAAGCCGGCTGGGCCGTTGCGCCTAGCGAGGGTCGGGATGGAGCCCGGCGAAGAAGCCCGCACGATCGCGTGCGCCGCGCAAAAGCAGCGTCATGTCGTTCTCGGTAAGCACCATCCGCACGCCGCTTTCGATTGCCGAGCGCCACACCGCCTCGAGCGGCGGGCCGCCAAGGCCGACGAACTTGCCCACCGTGCGGGCTGCCGCGGTGCAGGTCATGATCGCATCCGCGAGTTCGCGGCTCTGATAGTCGCCGGGCAGGCCGAGGTCCCAGAGCAGGTCGGACGCACCGATGAAGATCCCGTCGATCCCGTCGGTGGCGGCGATCGCGGCGACGTTCGTGACTGCCCGCGCGCTCTCGATCATCGCGACCACGACCACCTCGTCGTTGAAGCGCGCGCAAGCCTCGGCGAGCTTCAGCCGGTAGCCAAACTGCGGCAGTGAACCCGGCACCGAAAGATGGCCGCGCGGGGCGAAGCGACAGGCGGCCGCGATCGCCGCCGCCTGTTCGGCCGTCTCGACATGCGGGGCGAGCACGCCGAGCGCACCGTTGGTGAGCAGGCCGGCGATCTCGCGTGCGTCGTGCGATGCCGGGCGCGCGAGCGGGAGCACACCGGCGCGGATCGCGCCGAGTGCGATGTCGTAGGCGAGATGCGGCGTCATCGGGCTGTGCTCGTGGTCGAGCATTACCCAGGCGAAGCCGCAATCGGCCAGCATCGGACCGATCTCGGCGCTGCGGCTGAAGCGGACATTGCTGCCGAGCGCGATCTGTCCTGCCGTGATCCTCGCGCGGAACCGCGCTGCCGGGCTCTCGCTCATCCGGCGCGCCAACGCAGCACGTGGCGCTCCAGCCGCTTCAGCCCGCCATTGATCGCCGCCCCGACCACGGCCAGCACGACAAGGCCCGCGAAGGTGCTTGCCGTGTCGAACATCGCCGAGGACTGCGCGATCAGGAAGCCGACACCGCGGTTTGAGCTCATGAACTCTCCGACCACCGCGCCGATCAGCGCGTAGGGCACCGAGACCTTGAGCCCCGTGAACACCCAGGCCGCCGCCGAAGGCAGGATGACCTTCCGCAGCAGCTGCCACTCGCCCGCGCCCATGATGCGCGTGGCATGGATGTGCACCGGGTTGACGTCGCGCACGCCGGCATAGGTGTTCAGGAACACGAGGAAGAAGACGATGACGGCCGAGACGGCCACCTTCGACTCGATGCCGATCCCGAACCACATGATGAACAGCGGCGCGAGAGCGATCTTCGGCAGGCAGTAGATCGCGGTGATGTAGGGATCGAAGATGGTCGCGAGATCGTTCGACCGGCCGAGCGCGAAGCCGATTGCGAAGCCGATGAACGAGCCGATCACAAAGCCCAGCCCCGTCGCGGTGAGCGTGAAGGACAGGTGGTAGAGCAGCGTGCCGTCGGTTATCCACTGCCAGAGCCGATCTCCCACCGCGACCGGACTCGAGATGAAGAACGCGTCGATCAGGCGGTCGGAGGCGAACTCCCAGAAGCCGAGAAAGACCAGGCCGACGAGCACACGCAGCACCATCAGCACCTGGTGCCGGCGCGCCTCGGCGGCCGCGTGCGCAGCGGCGGCGGCGGAGGGGCGGCCGGGAGCGAACTCGTCGGCCTCGTAGATGCCGGCCCGCGTGTTCATGCTGCGTCCTCCTCGCGGCGGATATCGGGCTCGAGTGCCGACCAGAGCGTCTCGTAGAGTTCCTGAAAGCGGCGATCGAAGCGGATGCGGAAGATGTCGCGTGGCCGTGGCAGGTCGATCTCGTGTACGGAGGCGACCCGACCCGGCCGGGTGGTGAACACGACGACGCGATCGGCGAGCGCGACTGCCTCGGCGATGTCGTGAGTGACGAACACGACGGTCTTGCGGCTCTCCTCCCAGATCGAGGTCAGCTCGGCCTGCATCACCAGCTTGAGCTGTGCGTCGAGCGCGCCGAACGGCTCGTCCATCAGCAGGGTCGGCGGATCGTAGGCGAGCACCTGGGCGAGCGCGACGCGCTTGCGCATCCCACCCGAAAGTTCGACCGGGAAGTGCCGGCGGAACTGTTCGAGCTTGACCATCTCCAGCATGCGGTCGATGCGCGCCTGAGCCTCAGGCTTGGGCAAACCCTGAAGCTCGAGCGGCAGGCCGATATTGTCCTCCGCCGTGCGCCAGGGCAGCAGGCTGTCGACCTGGGTCATGTAGCCGACGCGCCGGTTGACGGCTTCCACCACCCGTCCGTCATGCACGATGCGTCCTTCGCTCGCCGGGATGATGCCGGCGATCATGTTCAGCATCGTCGACTTGCCGCAGCCCGATGGACCGAGGAAGGCGACGAAGGCGCCATCCTCGATCGTCAGGGTCACGGGGGCGAGCGCTTCGATCTCGCGGCCGCGGCGGAGGTAGCGCTTGGCTGCACCCTCGATCTCGATGGCCATCCCCGAGGTCTCGACCGCGCGGTCAGGCCCTCATCGCCGCTTCGACGAAACTGAGGTCCCAGGCATCGCTGAAACCGTAGCTGTCGGGCGGCGCAGGTTGGTTGGTCAGGCGCAACTCGTCCTTCAGGAATTCCATGTTCAGCTCGAAGTGGCGCTGCGTCGGCACCGGGGTCGGCATATAGATGTCGATGTTGTTCGCGAAGCTGGTCTCGAACAGCTGCTCTTCCATGCCGGTGAACCACTCCTTCGACCACGCCTTGAAGTCATCCGGCGTCTTCTTGATCGCGTCCAGCGCCATCGCGACGCCCTTGCAGTAGGCGGTGAGCAGTTCGCCCTTCTCGCGCAGCGTCCGTTCGGTCACGCTCGCGGTGATGTAGAGGTAGTCCGCGAGCGCCGGCGGCGGATTGGTCGACATGTTGAACAGGTACACTGCGCCGAAGCGCTGCACGGCGAGGTCGGAGGTCGGGGAGGAAAGGCAGAATCCATCGAGCTGGTTGTTCTGCATCGCCGCCAGCATCGCCGGCCCGCCGCCGCGCACGGGCACGAGCTGTGCCTCGCGGTCGGGATCAAGCCCGCCGAGCCGCATCACATAGCGGATCAGCTGGTCCGGCCCCGCGCCGACACCGGTGGTGCCGAGCCGCAGGCCCCTGAGTGCACGTCCCTTGGCGGCCGGATCGGACGCCTCGGTCACGCCGGCGCGGTCAGCGTGCTCCTTCTTGACGACGATGTTCGAGGCGTACTTGTTGACCATGCCGCAGATCATCTTGATCGGCTGGCGGCGGATCTGCACACGCATGTTCTGCGTCGGCGCGCCGAGCAGGATGTCGGTCGCGCCAGCCAGCAGCGCATCCTGATTCACACCGCGCTCGGTGGCCGCCATGCGGACCCTGAGCCCCGCCCGCTCGAACATCCCGCGCGCACCGGCATAGTCCTCGGCCGCCCAGAGCCACGACCTCGCGGTCGCGCGCAGCGTGCTCAGCTCGCCTGACTGCGCGTGCGCCGATGGTGCGAACAGCAGCGCTGAGGCCGCACCCTGCATCGCGGCGACCCCACCCACGGCGAGACTCGTGCGCAGCATCGCTCGGCGCGACCCGGCCGCATTCCGAATCCTGTCCATCTCCGGCTCCCTGTTCGAGTTCTCTCGTGTTGCGTCACCGCCGCGGTGGTACATCACATCGGTGCGCGGGTTGTGCGATTACCGTAGTGCAGGCATCCTGACCCGGCAAGGCGGCCTCGCCGTTGCAATATCAGAAGTTCAGCGCGGGAGCCCATGCACGCGGCCGATGTCGTCTCCTTGGGTGTTCTCTGGCAGCGTCTGACAGGGCTCATGGACGAGGTCGCGCAGGCCTTTGTCCGCACGAGCTTCAGTGCGGTGGTACGCGAGAACTGGGATCTCGCGGTGTCGCTGATGGACGCAGAGACACGCCAATTCGCGCAGTCATCCCGCTCGATCCCGTCCTTTCTCGGCACCATGCCGCGCACGCTGCGCGCGATGCTGGAGCGGGTCCCGGCGGACGCACTGAGGCCAGGGGACGTGCTCATCAGCAACGATCCGTGGCTTGGCACCGGGCACCTGAACGACATCACGCTGGCGCGGCCGATCTTCCGCGACGGTCGTCTCATCGCCTTCGTCGGCGGCACGTTTCACTGCGTCGATGTCGGCGGCGCGCCGCGTCCCGATGCCCGTGACGTCCATGAGGAGGGGTTGACCATCCCGGTCTGCCGCATCGTCAAGGCCGGCGACGAGGACCCCGAGATCGTCGCCTTTCTCCGCGAGAACTTCCGCGAGCCCGACGAGGCGATGGGCGACATCCGCGCGATGTTCGCCGCCTTCGCGGTGGCCGAGCGGCGCGTGCTTGGCATCCTCGACCAGGAGGGTGTCGAGGATCTCAGGCCGATCGTCGAGGCGATCCTCGCGCGTTCCGAACACAGCATGCGCACGGCCCTCGCGGCGACGCCGGATGGCGTGGTCGAGGATGAGACGGTGGCGGACGGTTTCGATGCGCCCCTGCCGATCCGCTGCCGGATCGAGAAGCGCGGTGATGCGATCGCGCTCGATTTCACCGGCACGGCGCCGCAGATCCCGCATCCGGTGAACTCGCCGTTCGGCTTCAGCAGCGCCTATGCGGCGTACGCCGTGAAGTGCGCGTTCGATCCGCGCGCGCCGAACAACGACGGCGGGCTCAGGCCGATCACCGTGACTGCGCCCGAGGGATGCCTGATCAATCCGCGCCGGCCGGCGCCGGTCTGGGGACGGCACCTCTCCGGCCACTACCTGCCGTTTGTGGTGCTCGGCGCGCTCGCGAAGCTGGTGCCGGATCGCGTCGCGGCGGAGGCGGGTGCGCCGGCCTGGAACGTCTACTTCCGCGGCCACGATCGCGCGGGGCGACGCTTCGTCAAGATGTACTTCATGAGCGGCGGGCACGGCGCGCGCGCCTCAAGCGACGGCCCTTCGGTGCTGTCCTTCCCGACCAACGTCGCCAACACTCCGGCCGAGCAGTTCGAGAACGACGTGCCGCTGCTGGTCGCCGAGCGTCGGCTGATCCCTGGCAGCGGCGGCGAGGGCCGCCAGCGCGGCGGGCTCGGCCAGCGCATCGCTTTCCGCAACATCGGTGCTGAACCGTTGACCTTCGTGTTCCGCCACGAGCGCGTGCAACATCCGCCGCGCGGTCTGCTCGGCGGGGCGTCGGGTGCGTGCGGCCGCGATCTGCTCGATGGCGCGCCGATCCCGGCCAAGACGGTGGGTCAGCTCGATCCAGGCAGCACGCTCGTGTTCGACACGCCTGGCGGCGGCGGCTTCGGCCCGCCTTCCGAACGCGATCCAACCGCCCGGGCCGCCGATCTTGCCGACGGCCTCGTGGCCGGCGCGGAGCGCCCTGGGTGAGCGTTCCCCGACTGCGCCTCGGTGTCGACATCGGCGGCACCTTTACCGATCTCGTGCTCGCCGACCCAGCGACCGGCGCACTCTGGAACGGCAAGGTGCTGACCACGCCGCTCGATCCATCCGAGGGCGTGCTGGCGGGCGTTCGCGAGGTGGCTGCGCTTGCCGGGGTTGGGCCAGCGGCGATCGCGCAGGTGATCCACGGCACCACCCTGGTCGCCAACGCGATCATCGAGCGCAAGGGTGTGCGCACCGGCTTTGTCGCCACCGCCGGATTCCGCGATCTGCTGCTGATGGCGCGCGAGTGGCGCTGGGACATCTACGATCTCAATATCAGCCTCGCGCCGCCGCTTGTGCCGCGGTCGCGATGCGTCGAGGTGACCGAGCGCCTTGGTCCCGACGGGACGGTGCTGACGCCGTTCGATTCTGCCGCGGCGGATGAGGCGGCACGCCGGCTTGCTGGAATGGGCGTCGCGGCGGTGGCCGTGACGTTCCTGCACGCATTCCGCGACCCTGCGCACGAGCGGGCCATGGCGGCGATCCTCGCGCGCCATCTGCCGGATGCGGCGGTCTCGCTTTCGAGCGAGGTCGCTCCCTCGCTCGGCGAGTACGAACGCGCCACCACCACTGTCGCCAATGCCTATGTGCAGCCGGTGTTCCGTCGCTACCTGTCGCGGCTCGCGGATGGTCTGCGCGCGCTCGGCGTGCGGTCGGAGCTGCTGCTGATGCAGTCGGATGGCGGGACGATTCACCAGACGGCGGCGATGCGACATCCGGTGCGCCTCGTGCAGTCCGGGCCGGCCGGTGGCGCGCAGGCGACCGCGCTTGCCGGTGCGACAGTCGGCGCGCGCGACGTGCTTGCGTTTGACATGGGCGGCACGACCGCCAAGGCCTGCCTGATCCCTGATGGTGAGCCCGCGCGCACCGCTGTCTTCGAGGTTGCGCGGATCGCCCGCTTCCGCCCCGGCAGCGGCCTGCCGTTGCTGGTGCCTGCGATCGACATGATCGAGATCGGCGCGGGTGGCGGCTCCATCGCGCGGGTGAACGCGCTTGGCGTGATCGAGGTGGGACCGGAGAGCGCCTCGGCCGACCCGGGACCTGCCTGCTACGGCAGGGGCGGCACGCAGCCGACCGTGACGGATGCCGACCTGCTGCTCGGCCATCTCGATGCCGCGAGTTTCCTCGGCGGCGCGATGCGTCTCGACCGCGAGCCCGCCGAGGCAGCGATCCGCCGTGCGGTCGCGGATCCGCTCGGCCTCTCGGTGATCGACGCGGCACTCGGCATCCGCGCGACCGTGGACGAAAGCATGGCGCAGGCCGCGGCGATTCACGCGATCGAGAAGGGGGTGCGGGTCGTCGACTACGCGATGGTGGCGATCGGCGGTGCCGGGCCCGTGCATGCCTGCGACGTCGCGCGCCGGCTCGGCATCCGCCGCGTGATCTGCCCGGCGGGCGCTGGCGTGGCCTCGGCGTTCGGGTTTCTCGCCAGCCCCGTTGCCTTTGCCGCCGCGCGCGCGCGCCTCGTGCCGCTCTCCGCCGCATCCGCCGGCGAGGCGGTGGTGGTGCTCGACGCGCTCGCCGACGAGGCGCTCGGCCATCTTGCTGGGGCGGGCGTCGATCGTGAGGCGGCCGCGCTCGAGCGTTCGGCGGAGCTGCGCTATCGTGGTCAGGGGCACGCCATCGAGGTGGCGCTGCCCGATCCGCGTACGGATGGCTGGGGCGCACGGACGCAGGCGGCGTTCGAGGCGCGCTACCGGACGCTCTACGACCGCATCGAACCCGCAGGCGAGATCGAGGTCGTCACCTGGCGCGTGGTTGCGCGCGGCCCGCGGCCGCCGATGCGCACCGGGGCGGGCTGCGTGAGCCCCGATGGTGATGCCGTGAAGGGGACGCGCGCCCTGTTCTGCACCCGCTCCCGCAGCTTCCGTGACGCGACGGTGTACGACCGCTATCGTCTTGCGCCTGGGAGGACGATTGCCGGCCCCGCGGTGGTCGAGGAGCGCGAAAGTACCGCCGTGATCTCCGAAGGCGCGACCGCTTGGGCGGAGTCCGGCCACCTGGTGATCGAACTCGGCAGAGCGGACGAGGGAGAAGCGACGTGACGGTTCAGACCAGGCCAGCCATCACTGCACCGACCGCGGCGGACGTGCTGGCCGATGTGTTTGTCCAGCTTGGCGTCAGTCGAATCTTCGGTGTGCCCGGCGGCGGATCGAGTCTCGACCTGATCGAGGCGGCGGCGCGCGTCGGCATTCCCTTCACCCTCGCGCGCCACGAGGGGGCAGCGGCGATGATGGCGACGGCCTGCGCCGAGGTGACCGGCTGCCCCGGCGCGGTGCTCGTGACCAAGGGCCCCGGGCTCGCCAACGCGGCGAACGGCATTGCCAATGCCTCGCTCGAGCGCGCGCCGGTGCTGCTGGTGACGGACGGGTTCAGCCCGACCCAGGCCGGCTACGTCACGCACCAGGTGTACGACCAGGCCGCGTTCATGGCGCCGCTGGTGCGGGGCTATGCCGTGACGAGCGGGCCCGATCTCGGTGCACGCGTCGCTGACCTCGTCGCGGCGATGCATGGGCCGTGTCGCGGTCCCGCGGTGCTGGAGATGACCGGCGAGTCCGCGCGGCGTCTGGCCGAGACGGTGACACTCGGCCCGCCGCCGGTCGCGCCGCCGGCGGACGGCGCCGCCATCGCCTCGGCCGCGGCGCTGCTGCGCAAGGCCGAGCGCCCGGTGATCGTTGCGGGTTTGGAGGCACGCGACGCCACGCCCTCGCTGCGCACGCTGGCGCGCGCGCTCGGTGCGCCGGTGCTGGTCACCTACAAGGCCAAGGGCGTGGTCGCTGATGACGACCCGCTGTTCGCGGGCATCTTCACCGGCGGCGCGGCCGAGGCGAAGCTGGTCGACCAGGCGGACCTGATCCTGCTCGCCGGTGCCGATCCCGTGGAGCTGATCCTACAGCCCTGGCGCTACCGTGTGCCCGTCATCGATGTTGCGCGGTTCCGCCGACCGGTGCACTACACCGAGCCTGCGGTCGTCATCGAGGGCGCGATCGCCCCGGCACTGGAGGCGCTGGCAGCGGCCGCGCACGGCACTGGCTGGAGCACAGCGGACATCGCGGCGGCGCGCACCGCCTGGCTCCGCGCGCTTGCCAATCCCGGCGCGGGCGATCGCGTCGGGCCGGAGCGTGTCGTCACGCTCGCCGCCGAGGCCTGCGCGCGCCTCGGCATCCATCCGCGCGTGGCGGTCGATGCGGGTGCGCACATGTTCAGCGCCACCAGCTTCTGGCCGTGCCGCGCACCGAACGACCTGCTGATCTCGAACGGTCTCGCCTCAATGGGCTTCGCGCTGCCGGCGGCGATCGCCGCTGCGCTCGCTGAGCCCGAGCGGCGTGCGCTCGCCTTCACCGGCGACGGGGGCTTGTTGATGTGCCTCGGCGAGCTTGCGACCGCGGCAACTGCCGGCGCGCGCATCGTCGTGATCGTGTTCAACGACGGTTCGCTCAGCCTGATCGACCTGAAGAGGGGCGGCCGCGCGCTGCCGCCTGACAGTGTCGGCTGGGCGCATCCCGGCTTTGCCGAGGCGGCGCGCGGCCTGGGCTGCGCCGGCTTCACCGTCGCGTCGGTCGCGGAGTACCGCGCCGCGCTTGACGCTGCGCTGGCGGCCCCGGGTGCGGCGCTGATCGACGTGCGCATCGACGCGGCAGGCTATCCCGACCAGCTGCGGGCGGCGCGCGGATGACCGCCTCGCCCTTGCCGCCCGGCGTCCTGGCGAGGCTCGGCGCGATCGTGCCGCCCGCCAATCCGGCCGCCGAGCCGGAGTTGCACGCATTGACCGGCGCCTCGGCCGTGTTGCATGTCGCGCGCCTGCCGGTGCTGTCGGGTGATCTGCGCGCGCGCTGCGAGGGCTACGGCGCGGCCTATCCGGAGGTCGTGCGGGCCTTCGGCGAACTCGACCTCGCCGCGGTCGGCATCGCCTTCATGAGTGCGACCTACCGCGACGGGCCGGAGGTGGATGCGGCGCTGTGCCGGCGCCTCACCGACGTTTCCGGCTGTCCGGTCGCGACCGCGAGCCGTGCGGTGACCGAGGCGCTGCATGCGCTCGGCGCGCGGCGGATCGCGTTGGTCTCGCCCTATCCCGACTGGCTGACCGAGTGGTCGCGCGGGTACTGGCAGCAGGGCGGGTTCGAGGTGGCCGCGCTGACGACGATGGGCGATGTGTTCCGCGCCTATGACGCGAGCGAGGACGAACTCGCCGCCGCGATCGCCGCCGTTGGCACCACCGAGGCCGACGCAGTGCTGCTGACCGGCACGGGCGCCTATACGATCGGCGCGCTTCAGCGCATCGGCGCCGATCAGCGGGGCTGCTACCTCACCTCCAATCTTTGTCTCGCCTGGTGGCTGATGCGCACTGCGGGGCTGGCGCAGGCGCCGCTGCTCGCCGCTCTCAACCCCCATCTCGCCGCCTGTTGAGGGCGTACAGCACAGGTCCTGATGCCATGCCGGACGATCCCGATGCCGCCGAGGGCGCGGCGATCCTTGCCGAGGTCGAGGCGAAGCGTGGCTATACGCTGCCCTATCACCGCATGTTCGCCGCGCACGCGCCGCTTCTGCTGCGCGACTACGACCGCTTCTACGAGAGCCTGACGCTCGCGCCGCGCGTGCTGACGCCGCGCGAACGCGAGACCGTCTGGGCGGGGTTGCTCGCCGCGGCGCGCGAGGTGCACGGCTTCATCCACATGCGCCGTGCGGTCGCCGCGGGGCTGAGCAGCGACGACATCGCCCGCGCGGTGGCGATCGCGGCAGTGACGGAGGGGTTGGGCGTGATCGACTTCGCCGGCGCGCATTGGCCGCGCTGGGCGCTGTCCGAGGCGCTGAAGCAGCGCTACCTCGCGGCGTTCGACGCCGTGCGCGGTGCGCTGGAGCCGGCGCTTGCCCATCTCGTCGCGGCGACGTGCCAGGCGGCACGACGGCACCGTCAGGGCACGGTGCTGCATCTCGTCGAGGCCTGCGCCGCCGGTGCGACGGCGCCGCAGATCTGTGAGGCATTCTCCTATTTGCTGCTGCCCTGCGGCGGCAACACGCTGATCGCGGCGGTGGAGTACTGGGAGGAGGGGGCGCGCGAAGCGTTGCTTCCGCCGCCTTACTGACCCCCCGCGCCCTCCCGCCGCGTCGTCGCCTCGTCGAACCCGCCTTGGCCCTGCAGCCGCGCCCAGGCCGCGAAGGCCGGCGATGGCTGCACCGTCCCGGCACGGATCAGCTCGAGCCAGACGCCTGCGGCCTCGACGAACCGCGGCACGCTGCCCGGGAACATCATGATGGTGAGCGCCTCGGCAAGTTCGACTTCCGGTACGTCGATCGCGTAGGCAAAGGTGATGGCGCGCGCCAGGAGGGCATAGTCGCCGCGCGCGGCGTGCACCGCGGCGACCGCGGGGACGGCGATCCGCAGCGCGAAGCTCCCCGCGTTGGTCGTGAGGTCGGCCCGATAGCGGTCCGCGATCGGGACGTCCGGCAGGTGCTGCGCCCAGTGCTCGGCGATGAAGGTGTAGGCCGGCGCCCCGACCGCCCAGGCGGTGAGGCGGATTGCAATGGCGATCTCATCGGCCGTGCCGCCGCCCTGGCGGAACTTGGCGATGTGGTGGCTCGCGATCGCTTCGTCGGTCGCGATCAGGACGCAGAGCCAGACGAACTCGCGCGCGCGCTCGTCGAGCACCTTCTGCTCGAGCGCAAGCGCCGTGTAGAGCGCGTCGTAGTGCGCGAGCATCGTCTCCGACATCGCCGCGAGCAGGCCGTGATGCGGCAGGAGATAGCCGCGTTTCGCCTTCACCGCTTCGACCCGTGCGATCATCACCCGATCGTCACTTTCCATCAGAACCTCCGCGCCCGCGGTCGCACCTGACCTGCCTCATACGATCTTGCGGGAATGCGCGTGCGTGTCACGGGGGCGGGCGACAGCCTCGTCGCTGTGGTCCGGATTGGCTCCTGACGGCCGCCAGGGTCGCGCGCGGGCTCGTCCGCGCGCAACGCGCGGGTGGCTCACATCAGGTCGCGCAGCGTGCTGAGCGCAGCCAGGCACGCCTGGACGTCGCTGAGCGCGTTGTAGCCGTGCACGCTTATGCGCACGCGCCCGCGGCCGTTCCACACCAGCACACCGCGCTCGGCGAGGCGCGCGGTGATCTCGGCGGCGCGCGCGCTCTCGAAGCAGACCGAGGCGCCGTGCCGCGCAGGGTCCGTGGGCGTCGTGCTGGCGATGCCGAGATCCTGCAACCCGGCGAGCAGGGCCGCGGTGCAGCCCTGGATGTGGCGCTGAACATCTGACGGATCGAAGCGGCGCAGATAGTCGAGCGCGCTGGCCAGCACATAGACCGGCCCATGCGCCGGGTTGCCGCGGCAGAACCGCATCGCGTCCGCCCGCAGGGTCGGAACGGCGTCCCAGCTCGGCCGCGCGGTGCCGCCGAGCGAGTGCCAGCCGGCGGTGCGCGGCATCCAGCCGGGCTGGCGCGCACGGTTCCAGTAGGCGATCGCCACGCCGGTCATGCCAAGCAGCCACTTGTAGGTGGCGGCGAAGGCGAAGTCGGCGATCTCGGCGGCAATCGGCATCGCTCCGGCCGCCTGGGTATGGTCCACCACCAGCAGCGCACCCACCCGGTCGGCAAGCGCGCGCAACGCAGGCAGATCGGCGCGCGCACCATGCAGGTACGACACATGGCTCGCGCCGATCAGCCGCGTGCGTGCATCGACCAGCGTTGCCATCGGCCGTGCCGGCGAGGCGAGCCGCACCTCCGCCGCGCCGGCGACCAGCAGCGGCGCGATCACCGACGGATACTCGTTCTCGTCGAACACGGCGCTGTCGCCTGGGCGCCAGTCGATGCTCTCGATCAGCATCGACACCCCCTCGGCGACCGAGGAGACGAGGCCGATATCCTCGATCGCGACACCCCACGTGGCGGCGGCGAGCCCGCGGGCGCGGTCCACCTCCGCCTCCTGGGCGTGGCGGCCGGCCTCACCGTTGCTCTTGTCGATCGCGTAGCGGTGGAGCACCGCATCATGACGATAGAGGAAAGGCGTCTCGCCGCCGGCGCAGAGATGGGCGATGCCGGCGCCGATCCGGAAGTCGGCTGGATCGAACAGCGGCGTGGACGGTGCCGTCACAGCGGGCTCAGCACGTGGATCGCGACCCCCCTGACGAACGACTTCACCGCCGCGCGGTACTCCGTCATGTGCGGTGCCCTGCTGTGCGCCTGCAACGCCGCTGCATCGCGCCAGCGCTCGACGATCACCACCGTGTCGGGCGGCAGCGGGCTCTGCGCGCCGAGCACGCCCGGCTGCTCGATTGTCGCCTCGTAGGCCTCGCAGCCATCCTCCGCGAGCACGGCAGGGCGAACGGCCGCAAAGGCGCGGCTCCAGGCTTCGAGTCCACCCGCGGTCAGGGTGACGGTGGCGATCACGTGCAGCATGCATCCTCCCAGCCCTGCGCCTTATGCGCGGGGCATTTCGCATTTCGTTAAGCCAAGGCGGCGATCCTCTACGCTGTCGAGCAGAGTCGCAACTGATGGAGGGGGCCGTAACCCCACGTTCGCCTCGCGGCCGGACCCATGGGTATAGGGCCGGGCTGGCCGTTGCCACCGCGGTGCTGCTGGCGATCGTGGCGCCGCATCTTGCGGACCCCGCACTGCACGACCTGGTCACTGTGATCACGGGCGCGATCGCTGTGCTCGTTGCCGGCCCGGTGGTCGCCCGAGACGCGGCTGCCCGGTCGGCCGCCGAGTCCGAGCGCGACCTGCTGCACGAGGCAATCGCGACTCTGCCCTGCCACTTCGCCGTGTTTGATCGGAAGAATGTCCTGATCGCCTGCAACGACGCCTATCGGGCGCTGCATGCGCACGGTTTTGCCACGGCTCGCGGGCGGGTCACCTACGAGCATCTGATGCGCGAGGTGGCGCGCCGCACCGTGCCGCCCGACCAGGTGGAGGCCGAGGTGCAGCGGCGGGTCACGGCCCACGCGGTCGACTCGCACCAGTCCTTCGAGCGGGTCTATCCGGGCGACATCTGGGTGCGGGTGGAGAAGCACCGGCTCTCGGGCGGCGAGATGGCCGGGATGGCGATCGACATCACCGCGCTGAAACGGGCCGAGGAGAAGGTCGTCCATCTCGCGACGCACGATGCGCTGACCGGGCTCGGCAACAGGGGCGCATTCCAGGAGACGCTGGCCACGCGGCTCCGTTCGGGCGAACCGGCAGCGCTGCTGCTGGTCGATCTCGACGGCTTCAAGCAGGTCAATGACGCCCACGGCCACGCCGTCGGCGATGCGCTGTTGCTCGAGGTCGGGCGTCGGATCGGCCGCACGCTTCGCGCCCGGGATCGAGCGTTCCGGCTCGGCGGCGACGAGTTCGCGGTCGTGCTGGCCGGGCTCGGCGCCGAGGAGGTTGCGACGCTGGCTGGCGGGCTGGTGGTCGCGTTGTCGCGGCCGGCCGTGATCGAGGGGCTGACGGTCGGCGTCTCGGCGAGCATCGGCTCCGCCATTGCCCCGACCGACGGGGCTGAGCCGGACGCCCTGATGATTGCGGCCGATCTCGCGCTGTACGAGGCCAAGCGTGGCGGGCGTCAGCGCGTGGTTGCGTTCCGGCCCGAGCTGCGCCGGGCGAACGAGCGCGAGGCCTGGCTGCGCGACGAGCTTGCGAGGGCGCTCGTCGGGGAAGGGTTGGAGCTGCACTGGCAGCCCCAGGTCTCCCTGCCTAGCCGGACCCTGGTCGGGGCCGAGGCCCTGCTGCGCTGGCGCCATCCGCATGACGGCAGCCTGCTGCTGCCCGGCGACTTCCTCGATGTCGCCGCCTCTGCCGGGTTGATGCCGGCAATCGACGCATGGGTACTGCGCACCGCGCTGGCCCAGGCACGGTGCTGGCAGGGCGTGGCCGGGGCGCCGCAACGCGTCGCGATCAATGCTTCGCCCCGCTCGCTCGCCGATCCGGGGTTTCCCGCGCTGGTCACGGCCGAGCTCCGCGTTGCCTGCCTGCCCGCCGCCGCACTCGAGATCGAGGTGCCGGAGAGTATCGCCACGCGTGATCTCGACCGGATCAGCGATGGCCTCGCGCGGCTGCGCGACGCCGGGGTTAAGGTCGCGCTCGACGATTTCGGCGGCGGGCTGTCGGCTGTCCAGCATCGCCCATGCCGTGCGGTTGCCCGCGGACACGTTGAAGCTCGATCGGTCGATCGTCTCGGGCCTGCCCGGCAATCGGCGCTCGCGGGCAGTGCTGCGCGCAATGATGGCGATCGCGCAGAGCCTCGGCTCGAAGTGGTGGCCGAGGGCGTGGAGACCGAGGGCCAGGCCTTCGCGCTCCGCCGCGAGGGCTGCACCGTGGTGCAAGGCCGGCTCGCCGGGGAACCCGTCGAGGCCGGGGTGCTGGTCGCACCGCACGCCGCACCGGAGCTGCGCGCGATCGCCTGAGCGGTGGTCAGAGCACGCGGTTCGCGCGCGCCAGCACCGCCTCGAACAGCACCTGCGCGCCGGCCGCTGCGTGTTCGGGCAGGATACTTTCGGCCTCGTTGTGGCTGAGGCCGTCCTTGCAGGGGACGAAGATCATCGCCGTCGGGATGATGCGCGCGACGGCGCAGGCGTCGTGCCCGGCGCCGGAGACGATCTCGCGCGCCGGAAGGCCGAGGCGCTGGGCGGCCTCGCGCACCAGCGCCACACAGGCGGGGTCGAACGGTTGGGCCGGGTAGCGGAAGATGCGGGTGAAGGCGAGGTCGAGCTTCATGGCGGCGGCGATCGCGCGCGTCTCGGCCTCGAAACGCTGATCGAGCGCATCAATCACCGCATCCGAGGGGTGGCGGAACTCGGCGGAGAAGGTGACGACGCCCGGCACGACGTTGCGGCTGTTCGGCGAGACGTCCAGATAGCCGACCGTGCCGCGTCCGTCCTCGCCCTGCTCGCGCATCAGCCGGTCGACGAGGTCGATCACCCGTGCCGCGCCGACCAGCGCGTCCTTGCGCCGCGACGGCGGGGTCGTGCCGGCATGGCTCTCCCAGCCGGTCAGCGCAAGGTCGTACCAGGCCATCGCCTGCGCGCCGGTGACGATGCCGATCGTCTTGTCCTCGGCCTCGAGGATCGGTCCCTGCTCGATGTGCAGCTCGAAATAGGCGTCGGCGGCGAAGGGGCTGGCGGGCTGGTCGCCCTTGTAGCCGATCTGCTCCAGCGCCGCGCCGACCGTGACACCCTCGGTGTCGGCGAGCGCGTAGGCCTTCTCCAAGGCGATGCCGCCGACCCACACCCCCGAGCCCATCAGCGAGTGGCCGAATCGGCTGCCCTCCTCGTCGGTCCAGTTGCAAAGGATCAGCGGCGCCTCGGTCTCGATACCCTGCTCATTGAGGGTGCGGATCACTTCCAGGCCGCCCAGCACGCCGAGCGCGCCGTCGAACTTGCCGCCCGAGGGCTGGCTGTCGAGATGGCTGCCGAACATCACCGGCTTGCGGGCCGGGTCGCGGCCGGCGCGCCGGGCGAACATGTTGCCGATCGCATCGACCGTCACCGTCAGCCCTTCGGCCTCGCAGAGCGCGCGGAACCGGTCGCGCCCCTCCTTGTCAACGGCGGAGAGCGTCAGCCGCCGCACCCCGCCCTTCGGGGTGGCGCCGATTCGCGCCATCTCCATCAGCAGGTCCCACAGCCGCCGCTCGTCGATGCGGACATTGCCGGCGATCACGCCCATCGCTCGCTCCTTGTTGCGCGGCCCATCTTGCCGGGGCGTGCCGTGGCCGCAACCCTCGGCGCCGCCTCTCACGCGTCAGGGCCGAAAACCTGGCCTCGGGCCTTCCTATGCCGCCGAACCCTCTGCTAGAGGTTGTAGGCTCGCGCCCGCCCGCTCGCGACCGCCATCCGACCCTTGGGGATCCGCGCCACCGTGAAGCCGCTCCGCTGCCCCCTGCCTCTCGCCCTGGTCGCGATCGGGTTCGCACTGACCGGCTGCCAGATGTTCGAGCGCAGCGAGGCGCCGATGCAGCGGATCGAGATCCCGCCCTCGGCCGAGGAGATGGCCGCGCTGGCGACGGCCCCGCCGCGGCTGACGTCGACCGGCACGGTGGTGGACTCGCGGGTGCAGCAGCTCGGCGCCGAGCTCGGCTCGCTCAAATCGGCGGTCAACGGGACCGCCCAGGATTTCCGCACCACCCGGGCGGCGATCGCGGATCTCGCGGCGCGCTACCAGACCCTGGTGGCCGGCATCACGGCGCGGCTGCAGGTCGGCACCACGCCAGGCAATCCCGAACTGATCTCGTCCTGGAACGAGGCACAGGGACTGCTCGGCCAGCTCGAGCAGAATGTCGGGAGGCTCTCGGCGCTGTCGACACGCGCGGCCGCGAATGCCTCGACCGCGAGCTTCCTGCAGAACTCGATCCGCTCGGCCTATCGGCTTTCGGGCGGCATCGACCAGGACCACCGCAACCTCGATCTGCTCGAGGACGACACCAATCGCACGATCGTGGCGATCGAACGCGTGCTGAACGAGATCGCCGATGATGTCAGCCGCCAATCGGCGACGGTGGCGTCGGAGCGGCGGACCATGGGCAGCCTCGCGCTCTCCATCAACAGCGGGCGCATGTACGGCGCTCCGCTCTCGACCCGTGTGGCTGCGGTGCCGGCGGCGCTGCCGACGCGCCCGGTGCCGGCAGCGGCGCAGCGGCGCCCGTTGGTGACGATCCGCTTCGACCGGCCGGATGTGGCTTACCGGCAGCCGCTCTACGACGCGGTCTCGGCCGCGCTGGACCGCAATCCGGGGGTGCAGTTCGAGGTGCAGGGCGTCGCCCCAGCCCGCGGCGAACCGGCCGATCAGGCGCGCGCGGCCAACGATGCGCGCCGCCAGGCCGAAGGCGTGGTGCGCAGTTTGGTGGAGATGGGGCTGCCGTCGGATCGGGTGGCGCTGTCGGCCGCGACCGCGCGCGAGGCTTCGGTGACCGAAGTCCGCGTCTTCGTCCGCTGAGCCCCCTGCTCAGGTAAGCCCGGCCGCCATGTTCTCGAGGGTCGCGCGATCGAGCACGCGCACATGCGTGGTGTCGTCCAGCGCGATCAGCCCGCGCTTGCGCAGCGCGGTGAAGGTTCGGCTGACGGTCTCGATCGTCAGGCCGAGATAGTCGGCGATATCGCTGCGGTTCATCGGCAGGGCGATCGGCTCGCCCGCCTCGCCGCGGCGTACCTGGCCCTGACCGAGCAGCAGCAGGAAGGAGACGAGCTTCTCCTCCGCGTGCTTGCGGCCGAGCAGCACCAACTGCTCCTGCGTCGCGGTCAACTCGTCGATCGAGATCTCCAGCAGCCGCTTGTCGATCCGACCCATGCGCTCGCGTAGCACGTCGAGCCTGCGCCGGGCGAAGCGGCAGACACGGGTCTCGCTCAGCGCCTCCACCGAGTAGGCATAGTCGGGGCCGGCGGTGAGGCCGATGAAGTCGCCGGCGAAGCGGAAGCCGAGGATCTGCCGCCGCCCATCGGCCAGCAGCTTGTAAAGCTTCACCGCGCCGCGGGTGATGTTCATCACGTACTCGGCCGGCTCGCCCTCGCGGAACAGCGTGCCATGCGCCGGCACCTGCGCCTCGGTGAGGATGCGCGTCAGCTCGGCGATCTCCTGCGGCTCCAGCGCGGCACAGAAGTTGCGCTCGCGCACGTCGCAGCCGGCGCAGGGACCGGGGAGCGAGCCCAATCGCTGCGAGACAACGCGTAGCGCTTCCGGATGGACCATCGCGGCGCTGGACTCCCGGGCCGTTGTTGGGTGGCGGCCCGGTCAATCCGCGCCGCTCAGCCGTCCCACGAAGATAAGAATAGACATCCTGCGCTGCGATGAACAACCCGAAGCGGCGGATTGCGCATCCGCGCCACGGTCGCCATGGTCCGGCGCGTGAGCGCCATCGCATCCGACCGTCCGACCCTGCGCCTGCTGCCAGGCCATGACCGGCGGCTGCGTGTCGGCCATCCATGGGTGTTCTCCAACGAGCTCGACTGGTCGGCCGACATGCGCCGCCTGCCGCCGGGCGTGGTGGTGCGGCTGGAGGCCGCCGGCGGCCGCCCCGAAGGCACGTTCATGTTCAACCCGCGCAGCCTGATCGCCGCACGGCGGCTGTCGCGCGACTCGGAGGCGGCGATCGACCGCGACTTCGTCGCTGCGCGGCTGGAGCGGTCCGGCGCGCTGCGCGCCCGGCTGTTTGCCTCACCCTTCCACCGGCTCTGCCATGCCGAGGGCGACGGGCTGCCCGGTCTGGTCATCGACCGCTACGGCGAGGTGCTCGTGGTCAGCCACAACACGGCCGGAATGGCGGCGTTGGAGGCCGACATCCTCGCGGCGCTCACGGGGCTCTACCGGCCCGTGGCCGTGGTGGCGCGCGACGACAGCCAGGCACGGGCGCTGGAGGGGCTGCCCGAGCGCGTGGCGCTGGCGGCGGGTGCGCTGCCCGAGCGTGTGCGGGTGGAGGAGGGGGGTGTGACCTTCCCGGTCGATCCGCTCGGCGGGCAGAAGACCGGCTGGTTCTACGACCAGCGGTTCAACCGCGACGCCGTGGCGGCGCTGGCGCGCGGGGCGAGGGTGCTGGACGCCTATTGCCACACCGGCGCCTTCGGGCTGCGCTGCGCGGCTGAGGGTGCGGCGCATGTGACGCTCGCTGACCGTTCCGAACCGGCCTTGTCGCTGGCGGCGGAGACCGCGCGGACGAACGGCCTGGCCGAGCGGGTCGTGATCCAGCGCGCGGAGGCGTTCGGGCTTTTCGAGCGGTTGGCGGGGGAGGGCGCGCGGTTCGACCTGGTGGTCTGCGATCCGCCCGCCTTTGCGAAATCGCGCAAGGATCACGGCCCGGCGCTGAAGGGCTACGAGAAGCTGGCGCGGCTGGCGGCCACGGTGGTGGCGCCCGGCGGCTTTCTGTTCCTGGCCTCGTGCAGTCATCACGTAAGCGCGGAGGAGTTCGCGACCTGCGCCGCTCGCGGGCTCGCGCGGGCGGGGCGCGAGGGGCGGGTGTTGCGCTCGGCGGGCGCCGGGCCCGACCATCCGGTGCACCCGCATCTGCCGGAGAGCGCCTATCTGAAGTCCGAACTGTTGCAGCTCGACTGAGCGCAAGCTCATGGGATTGGGGGTTTGGGGGCAAGGGCCAATGGCCCTTGGCCCCCAACAAAGAGGATGGGGGAAGGGCCGCAAGGCCCTTCCCCCAAACCCCCATCCCTGGACCGAAACGCTACGCCGCCTTCGCCATCCCGCGCAGCACGTAGTGCAGGATGCCGCCGTGGCGGTAGTAGTCCACCTCGTCCACCGTATCGATCCGGCACAGCACCGGAACCCTGTCCACCTCCCCGGTCGGCCGGTGGATCACCAGTTCCAGCTCCATGCGCGGCTTCAGCTCGGCGAGGCCGAGGATGTCGAGCACCTCCTCGCCGGTCAGCGCCAGCGTCTTGCGGTCCATGCCCTGGGTGAACACGAGCGGCAGCACGCCCATGCCGACCAGGTTGGAGCGATGGATGCGCTCGAAGCTCTCGACGATCACCGCCTTCACGCCGAGCAGCGCGGTGCCCTTCGCCGCCCAGTCGCGCGAGGAGCCGGTGCCGTACTCCTTGCCGCCGACCACCACCAGCGGCACGCCGTCGGCCTTGTAGCGCATCGCCACGTCGTAGATCGGCGCGATATCCCCCGACGGATAGTGCTTCGACACCCCGCCCTCGATTCCGGCGGTCATCTCGTTCTTGATGCGGATGTTGGCGAAGGTGCCCCGCATCATCACCTCGTGGTTGCCGCGCCGTGCGCCGTAGCTGTTGAAGTCGTTCGGCCGGATTTGCCGCTCCAGCAGGTACTCGCCGGCGGGAGAGGCCTTGCGGATCGACCCGGCGGGGCTGATGTGGTCGGTGGTGATCGAATCGCCCAGCATCGCCAGGATGCGCGCGCCCCTCACATCCGCCACGGGCGGCGGCGTCATCGTGATGCCCTCGAAATAGGGCGGGTTCTTCACGTAGGTGGAGCCGTCGTTCCAGCGATAGGTCTCGCCGCCATCGACGGCGATCGACTGCCACTGCTTCGGTCCCTTGAACACGTCGCCGTAGCGGCTCTGGAACATCTGCCGGCTGACCGTGCCGTGCACCACCTGGGCGATCTCGGCGTTCGAGGGCCAGATGTCCTTGAGGTAGACCGGCTTGCCGTCGCTGCCGGTGCCGAGCGGCTCGGTCGTGATGTCGATGTTCATGGTGCCGGCGAGCGCATAGGCGACCACGAGCGGCGGCGAGGCGAGATAGTTCGCCCGCACGTTGGCGTGCACGCGGCCCTCGAAATTGCGGTTGCCCGACAGCACCGAGGCGACCACCAGCTTGCCGTTCTCGATCGCATCCGCGATGTGGTCATCCAGCGGACCGGAGTTGCCGATGCAGGTGGTGCAGCCATAGCCCACCAGGTTGAACCCGAGCGCGTCGAGATCGGGCTGCAAGCCGGACTTCTCGAGATACTCGGTCACCACCTGCGAGCCGGGCGCGAGCGACGTCTTCACCCAGGGCTTCACCTGCAGGCCCCGCTTGTGCGCGTTGCGCGCGACAAGCCCGGCCGCGACCATCACATACGGGTTGGAGGTGTTGGTGCAGGAGGTGATCGCGGCGATCACCACGTTGCCGTGGCCGAGCTCGTAGTTCGTGCCCTCGACCTTCACCCGCGTGCCGACATCGTTCGCCGGTACGCCGAGCGACTTCGTCAGCTCCTCCTGGAACGACTTGCTCGCTGCCGAGAGCAGCACGCGATCCTGCGGCCGCTTCGGCCCCGCGAGCGAGGGCACGACGGTGGAGAGGTCGAGCTCAAGCGTGTTGGTGAACACCGGATCGGGCGTCGTCGCGTCGCGGAACATGCCCTGGGCGCGCCAATACGCCTCGGTGAGCTTGATCCGGTGCGCATCGCGGCCCGTGAGCTCGAGGTACTTCAGCGTCGCCGCATCGACCGGGAAGAAGCCGCAGGTCGCACCGTATTCGGGCGCCATGTTGCCGATGGTCGCGCGATCCGCGACCGGCAGTTCGGCGAGCCCGGGGCCGAAGAACTCGACGAACTTCCCGACCACGCCCTTCTTGCGCAGCATCTGCGTGACGGTCAACACGAGGTCGGTCGCCGTCGCGCCCTCCGGCAGCTTGCCGACCAGGCGGAAGCCGATCACGTCGGGGATCAGCATGGCGATCGGCTGGCCGAGCATCGCCGCCTCAGCCTCGATGCCGCCGACGCCCCAGCCGAGCACGCCGATGCCGTTGACCATCGTGGTGTGGCTGTCGGTGCCGTAGCAGGTGTCGGGGAAGACGTAGCTCGTGCCGTTCTCCTCAGACGTCCAGGCCGCCTGCGAGAGATATTCGAGGTTCACCTGGTGGCAGATCCCGGTGCCGGGCGGCACCACCCGGAAGTTGTTGAAGCTCTCCTGGCCCCAGCGCAGGAAGGTGTAGCGCTCGACGTTGCGCTCGAACTCCACCGCCACGTTCTTCTGGAACGAGTCAGGCTTGCCGAAATAGTCGACCATCACCGAGTGGTCGATCACGAGATCCACCGGCACCAGGGGGTTCACCTTCTGCGGGTTGCCGCCGAGCTTGATCATGCCGTCGCGCATCGCGGCGAGGTCGACCACCGCCGGCACGCCGGTGAAGTCCTGCATCAGGATGCGCGCGGGCCGGTAGGGCACCTCTCGCTCGGAATGTGCGTCCTTCAGCCACTCGGCGACCGCCTTCGCGTCCTCGACCTTGTAGCTCCGCCCGTCCTCGAAGCGGAGGATGTTCTCGAGCAGGATCTTCAGCGTCACCGGCAGGCGCGTCAGGTCGGTGCCGAGCGCCCTCGCCGCGTCCTCGATGGAGAAATAGGCGTAGCTCTTGCCGTCCACCGTCAAGGTCCGGCGGGTCTTCAGGCTGTCCTGCCCGATCATGCTCATGGGTTTGCTCCGCGTTTGCGCCCCGAAGGCTCACAGCGCCCGGGCGTCTTTGCGGGAGCAGGGCTTACACCATAGGGTGCGGGCGCGTCCATGCGGGGTCGGAAGGGTCAGGAGTGTTCGAGGCGCAGGAACTGGCGGGCGAGCGCGGGGGACGGATCGTGTTTGCCGGCGTCTCCTTCACGCTCGCGGCGGGCGGGGCGCTGCTGCTGACGGGGCCGAACGGGGCGGGCAAGACGAGCCTGCTCAGGGTTCTGGCGGGGCTCGGCCGGGTCGCGGACGGGGCGCTGCTCTGGCAGGGGCAGCCGGCGCTCGGGGACCGCGTGGCGCACGCGGCGCGGCTGGCGCTGGTGGGGCATCAGGATGCGCTGAAGCCCGCCCTGACGGTGGCAGAGACGCTGGCCCACGAGGCGCGCATTCTCGGCGGGCAGGCAGCGGCGGCGATTGCTGCACTCGGGCTTGAGCCGCTCGCCGAGCATCCGGTCCGCATCCTCTCGGCCGGGCAGCGGCGGCGGGTGGCGCTCGCGCGGCTGATGCTGGGGGCGGCGCGGCCACTCTGGCTGCTCGATGAACCGACCGTGGCACTCGACGTCGAGGGCGTGGCCACGCTCGGGCGTGTACTCGCCGCGCATCGCGCGCGCGGCGGCATGGTGGTCGCGTCCTCGCATCTCGCGCTGCCGCTGGACGAGGCGGCCGAGCTTCGGCTCGTCGCATGAGGCCGGTGCTGGGGCTGATCCGGCGCGACCTCGCGCTTGCGCGCCGCAACGCCGGCGACACGCTGGCGGCGGTGGCGTTCTTCCTACTTGGCTGCGGATTGTTCCCGTTCGGGGTCGGTCCGGACCCGAACGTGCTGGCGCGCATCGCGCCCGGCGTTGTGTGGGTCGCCGCCCTGCTGGCCGCCCTGCTGCCGCTCGACCGGCTGCTCGGCGCCGACTACGACGACGGCACGCTCGATCAGGTGCTCGTTTCGGGACTGCATCCGGCGGCGATTGCGGCCGCCAAGGCGGCGACGCACTGGCTCGCCACCGCGCTGCCGCTGCTGCTCGCCGCGCCCGCGGGTGCGATCATGCTGAACCTGCCGGCCAGTGCGATCCCGGCGCTGGTCGCGGCGTTGGCGATGGGGATGGGCGTGCTGTCGCTGCTCGGCACGGCTGGCGCGGCGCTGACACTGGGCGCGCGCCGCGGGGGCGTGCTGCTGCCGCTGCTCGTCCTGCCCCTCGCGATCCCCTCGCTGATCTTCGGCGCGGCCGCGGTGGAGGCGGCCACGCTCGGTCTGCCGCCACGACCGCACTTGGCCATGTTGGCGGCGATGCTGGCGGCGGCGCTGCCGCTCGCGCCGTTGGCGGCCGGGGCGGCGCTGCGCAGCGCTGCCGAGTAGCGGCTCAGAGTTCGGCCACGGCCGGCATCAGCGTCGTCTCGACAAGCCTGTGCAGGTCGCGCGCGTGGCCCATCGCGCCGCCCGAGCGCTGCGTCGGGTCCGAGGTCATCACGACACTCAGCCCAAGGCTCGGGACGATGTGAACCATCTGCCCGCCGAAGCCCCAGGCGTAGTGGCGCTTATGTCCGCCCGCCTCGGCGAGGAACCAGGCATAGCCGTGCGGGGCGCCGGTGAAGCGCGAGGCCGTGCGCGGGGTCCAGCACGCGCGGATCCAGTCCTCCGGCAGCACGCGCGAGCCGCCGATCGCGCCGCCGAGCCGGTGCAGTTCAGCGAAGCGCAGCAGGTCGCGCGGCGAGAGCAGCATGTCGTTGCCGCCGAAGAAGATGCCCTGCGGGTCGCGCGGCCAGGGCGGGATGTCGATGCCGAGCGGCTCGCCCAGCCAGGCGCGCGCGAGGGCGAGCGTGCTGCGGCCGGTGGCGCGGGTGAGCAACGCGGAGAGCAGGTGCGAGTTCCCCGTCGAGTAGAGCATCGGCCCGCCCGGATCAGCGACGAAGGGACGCGAGAGTACGTGCCGCACCCAGTCGGGGCTGGTGACCCAGCGTCCGTAGTTCACGCCCGAAGTGCGCTCCAGCCCCGCGCGCATGGACAGCAGGTGGTCGATGGTGATGGCGTGCAGCCGCGGGTCGGGATTGCGCGGCAGGCGGTCGTCGAGCAGCGGCGCGATGGGCTGATCCGGGCCGCTCAGCACGCCGCGGGCGATGGCGATGCCGACGAGGGCGGCGATCACCGCCTTCGAGACCGACTTGATGTTGGCCGGCTGCGCGAGTGGTGGGCCGCCAAAGCGGCGCTCGATCAGGATGCGCCCGTCGTGCGCGACGATCAGACTGTGCAGCGGATCAAGCCCGGCGGCCGTCGCAAGCGCGCGGTCGAGCAGCGCGGGATCGGGCTGACGCCCGCGGGCTGTCCACGGCGCGGCGAGCCCGGCCAGTCCGAGCACGGCCGAGCGGCGTCGCATCGGTCTCATGACGCCGATATACCGCATCGGGCGGTGCTGCCGAGCCGCGCTCGCGACCGTTTCATCGCGAATGCGCCACCGCGTCATCGTTGCGCCATGCAACTGGTGTAGAGTTGCAGCGTGAGGATCACAGCCGACCGCATGGGGTGAGGACATGGCAAAGCCCGTCGCCTGGACGCATGGCTTCAAGCAGGCGATCACCAAGAGCCAGCAGGAGCTGATCCTGTGGTTCGAGGGGATGATCGTCGGCCTTGCGGCGCGCGCCGGCCAGCATCTCGGTGCGCTCGATGTCGAGAGCGCCGGCAAGTTCGGCCTCAAGCTGGAGGAGCGGTTCCTCGCCGACAATCCGAAGCCGCACCGGTTCTTCCGCGCCTCGATCGGCTCGACCGTCGAGCGCAAGGTCTATGGCGAGCTTTGCGGTCTCTGGACTGGTGCCAAGCGGGTGATTCCGAGCGGCGACTGGGCCGGGGTGTTCCAGGGCGACATCGGAACCAAGGACGACATCATCACGATCACCTTCGCGATCGAGTACCAGGCAAGCCACTCCCCGGTGCTGCCGTGCAGCTTCAAGAATTCGCGCCCCGACATCCGCCTGTCGATCGGCACGGGCAGCGACGGGGTGAACTACGAGGCGCTGTTCGACCTGACGTCCGAGGGGCAGGTCGGACATGTGCTGAAGAAGGGCGACAAGTGGCTCAGCAAGACCAACGTCGCGTATGTCTCGGAAATCGTCTGGACCAACGACGACATCATGCAGAAATAGCGGGGGCCGGGAGGCCGCCCGCCCGCCGGCTTATCCGCTCTTCAACAGCCTCGCCGCCGCCGGAGCGAAGTAGGTCAGCACGCCGTCGGCGCCGGCACGCTTGAAGGCGAGCAGGCTTTCCATCATCGCCCGTTCGCCGTCGAGCCAGCCGTTGCGCGCGGCACCCGCGATCATCGCGTATTCGCCCGACACCTGATAGGCATAGGTCGGCATGCCGAAGGCGTCCTTCACCCGCCGGACCACGTCGAGATAGGGCATGCCAGGCTTCACCATCACCATGTCCGCGCCCTCGGCGATATCCATCGCCACCTCGCGCAGCGCCTCGTCGGTGTTGGCCGGATCCATCTGATAGGTCTTCTTGTCGCCCTTCAGGGCTGAGCCCGAGCCGACCGCGTCGCGGAACGGCCCGTAGAAGGCGGAGGCGTACTTCGCCGCATACGACATGATCCGGGTGTGGATCAGCCCCGCCTGATCGAGCGCCGCGCGGATCGCGGCCACCCGGCCGTCCATCATGTCGGAGGGCGCGATCACGTCGATCCCGGCCTCGGCCTGCACCAGCGCCTGCCTGCACAGGATCGCCACGCTCTCGTCGTTGGCGACATAGCCGTCGCGGACCACGCCGTCATGGCCATGGCTGGTGTACGGATCGAGCGCGACGTCGCCCACGAGGCCGAGCGTGTCGCCGACCGCGGCCTTGATCGCGCGCGCCGCCCGGCACATCAGGTTCTGCGGGTTGCCGCTCTCGGTGCCGTCCTCGTCCTTGAGCTCGGCCGGGGTGACGGGAAACAGCGCGATCGCGGGAATGCCGAGGGCGGCAGCCTCCTCGGCCGCGCGCACGGCGCGGTCGATGGTCAGGCGCTCCACCCCCGGCATGGAGGCGACCGGCTCGCTGGCATCGACCCCCTCACGGACGAAAATCGGCCAGATCAGGTCGCCGGCCGTGAGCGTGTTCTCCGCGACAAGCTGGCGCGTCCAGGCGTCACGGCGGTTGCGGCGCGGGCGCGCGGTCGGGAAGCGGCCGGTGTAGTGATGCGGCACGGGGCTACTCCGCCGCCTTCGGCATCGCGGCAGCCGCCTCGAGCGCCTGGTCGATGTCGGCGAGGATGTCGTCGATGTGCTCGATCCCGATCGAGAGGCGGACGTAGCCGGGTGTCACGCCGGTCGCGGCCTGCTCGGCCTCGTCGAGCTGGCTGTGCGTGGTGCTGGCGGGATGGATCGCGAGCGAGCGCGCATCGCCGATATTGGCGACGTGGTAGAGCAGTTTGAGAGAGTCGATGAACCTCCGACCGGCCTCCCTGTCGCCGGCGAGCTCGAAGCCGACCAGCGCGCCGTAGCCGCCCTTCAGATACGCCTCCGCACGGCGCTTCTGCTCGCCCTCGAACAGCGAGGGGTGGATCACGCGCGTCACGGCCTTGTGCTGGGCAAGGTGGTTGGCGACCTTCAGCGCATTCTCGCAGTGGCGTTCCATGCGCAACGGCAATGTTTCGAGTCCCTGGAGAAACAGGAAGGCGTTGAAGGGACTCATCGGCGCGCCGAGGTCGCGCAGCAGGATCACCCGCATGCGGATGATATAGGCGATCGGCCCGAGCGGCTTCACCGCCTGGGTCCAAATGGCACCGTGATAGGAGGGATCGGGCTCGTTCAGCAGCGGGAAGCGCTTGGCATTCGCCTCCCAGTCGAAATTGCCGCCATCGACGACGATGCCGCCGATCGAGGTGCCGTGCCCGCCGATGTACTTGGTGGTCGAGTGCATCACCACCGCCGCGCCATGCTCGATCGGCCGGCACAGCACGGGGCAGGCGGTGTTGTCCATGATCAGCGGCACGCCGAGCTTGCGGCCGATCTCGGCCACCTCGCGCACGGGGAACACGTGCAGCTTCGGGTTCGGCAGCATCTCGGCGTAGTAGGCGCGGGTGCGGTCGTCGGTCGCGCGGGCGAACGCCTCCGGGTCGGTCGGGTCGACGAAGCGGACCTCGACGCCGAAGCTCTTCAGCGTGTTGGCGAACAGGTTCCAGGTGCCGCCATAGAGGTCGGTCGAGGAGACGATGTTGTCGCCGGCCTGGCAGAGATTCATCACCGAGAACGTCGTGGCCGCCTGGCCCGAGCCGAGCGCGACTGCGGCGACTCCGCCCTCCAGCGCCGCGACGCGCTTCTCCAGCACATCGACGGTCGGGTTCATGATCCGGGTATAGATGTTGCCGAGCTCCTTCAGCGCGAACAGGTTCGCGGCGTGCTCGGTGCTGTCGAACTGGTAGGATGTCGTCTGGTAGATCGGCACGGCGACCGCGCCGGTGGCGGAATCGCGGCGGTGGCCGGCGTGCAGGACGAGGGTCTCGGGGCGATGGCTCTGCGACATGGCGTTGGTTCTCGGAGCTGCCGGTGACAGGTCGGCGCGACGATAGGGCAGCGGGGCAGGCGCCGCCACCCGGGCGCGAGGTGATCTACGAGCACCGCCGCTTCGGCGCGTGGCTCAGGGTCGCGGCGGTCGACACGGCGACGGGCACGGAGGCGGTGGCAACCGGCCCGGCCGATGCGCCGGCGATGGTGGAGCGGCTGGCGGCGGCGAAGCTGCGGCGGCTGCTGGAGGGACGACGTTGAGCCCTTGGCCAAAGCTCAGGCAGGTGGTGCTGGCGGTGATGCTGTTCTCGGCGGCGCAGGCTCAGGCGAGCGAGGTGGTGCACCTTCCCTCGCGCGACGGCACCGTGCTGAACGCCGTGTTGATCCGACCGGCGGGAGAAGGGCCGCATCCAGCGGTGATCCTGCTGCATGGCTGCGGCGGCCGGGACGCGCGCGCGGGTGCGCTCGATCCGCGCCATGCCGACTGGGCCGCACGGCTTGCGGGCGCCGGCTTCGTCGTGCTGCTGCCCGAGAGCTTCGCCTCGCGCGGGCAGGGACCGCAATGCGCGGTGCGCGACCGGCGGATCCTGCCCTGGCGCGAGCGGCGGGCGGATGCCCTGGGCGCACGCGACTGGCTCGCCGCACGGCCCTTCGTGCGCGCGGACGGGATCGCGCTGATGGGCTGGAGCCATGGCGGCTCGACCGTGCTGGCGGCCGCGGATGCGCCCGGCTTCACCGGTTTCGTCGCGTTCTATCCGGGCTGTTCGCACGCCCTTCGCGCGGGCTCCTTTGCGCCCGCCGCGCCGCTTCTGCTGCTGATGGGCGAGGCCGATGACTGGACGCCACCTGAACCGTGCCGCGCGCTCGCCGAACGGGCCGGTCCGGTCGTTGCCTATGTCGGCTATCCCGGCGCCTATCATGGCTTCGACGCGCCCGGCTCGTCGGTGCGGCTGCGCAGCGGGCTTGCGTTCACCCTGCGAGGCGATGGCACCGCGCATGTCGGCACTCACCCGGCCGCGCGGGCGGATGCGCTCACGCGCGTGCCCGCCTGGCTGGCCGAGCGCGCGCGGCGCTGAGGTCCATCCGGTCACGGTCGTTGCCGGCCTGCTGGCCGGCGCATGTTCCGATTGCAGCTCGGTCCCGGATTACGCCAGTCTCCGTGAGCGTCGATGGAGCCCGCCATGCCCGAACTCGTATGCCCCCGCTGCAAGCCTGGGACCGCGACCCTGACCAACGTCATCACCTGCATCGCCCAGGGCCAGAAGGGGGTCGCGAACCCCAACCCGCCCGGCGGAACGATCGACATGCCGGCGATCGACACCGACAAGATGCGCTTCCCCTATTTCGGCAAGGGGCGCTCGAAGAACCTGATGGGGGCAGGATTCGTGGTCGGGTTCAAGGAGGAGATCACGACCGGCAGCGGCGGCAACGGCCGTGGCAACCGCTGGCGGCTCGACGACGATCCCGACAAGGGCCTGCACGTGAACTTCGAGAGCGACACGGCGCCGAAGATGGCGCACCGGTTCGCCCGCATCGACGCCCAGCCCTTCGTCGCCAACACCTGCGACTTCCCCACGGGCATGGCAAAGCTCGATCTCGAAGAGCAGGTGAAGCGCATGTGGTTCTCCTGGACCAAGATGCACGTTGCCAAGGGCAAGCAGGTCGCCGAGGTCCAGAACGAGATGGCGAATGCCTACAAGGACATCGGCATCACCACCTCCGACGGGTTCATCAGCCGCTTCGGCTCAGGCTCGACCTTCTCCAGCGTCTCCGACCTGCTGACGAACCCAAAGACATGACGGTCCGGCGGGCCGCTACGTCGCCGCCAGCACCGCCATGTAGCCGTAGCCGGCCGCAAGCGTGCCGAGCGCGGCAAACGCGAGGTAGGTCGCGAACACGCGCGGCTTGACGAGGCCCCAGACCGCGACGGCAGCCGGGATGCAGGTGACGCCGCCGGCGAGCATGAAGGTGAGCCCGACGGCTGGATTCATGCCGAGTTCGATCAGCCCAGAGACGAGCGGGATCGCCGCAAAGCCGTTCAGATAGGCCGGCACGCCGAGCGCGACCGCGAGCGGGATCGCCAACGCGTTGCCGTCGCCGAGCAGCCGCGCGACCGCGTCGCCGGGTAGCCAGGCGATCATCAGGCTCTCGAGCAGGAAGGCGAGGGAGAGCCAGCGCAGCAGGAACCAAGCGGAACGGCCGGACTCGGTGACGAAGGTCTGCGCGCGTTCGGGCTCGCCCCAGAAGCGCCAGACCGGCGCCGGGGGCGTGAGCGCGCGCTTCGCACAGCACGTCGACGGCCGACCGACGCCTGCGCGCAGCGGGTCGGCGAGGCCGCCGGCGCCGATGATCGCGAGCGTGCCGAAGCCGCCGAGCAGGCCGATGCCGATGGCCGCCGCAGTTTTGGCGAGCGCGAACTCGACTCCGATCGCGCCGACCAGCAGCACGAATTGGTTGGGGTCCATCAGCGGGCTTGCGAGCCAGAACGCCATCACCGGCGCGATCGGCACGCCGGCCGCGAGCAGTCCCGCGATCAGCGGGATCACGCCGCAGGAGCAGAACGGCGAGAGCGCGCCGAAGCCCGAAGCCGCGAGGATCGCCAAGGACTCGCGGCCCTGGAAGGCGCGCGCGACCTGCTGGTCTGCGCCGGTCGCCTTGGCCCAGCCGGCGATCAGCACCGAGAGCGCCAGGAACGGCGCGATCTCGGCGAGCGCGCCGGCCAGCGACTCCAGGCTCGCCAGCGCCTGGCTAGGCGCGGCGATCAGCAGCGCGACCATCACGGCCGCGATCGCGAGCAGCACGCGGTCGGCGCGTCGCAGCCGTACGCGCCAATCCGGTCTCGGCGGTGCGGTCGTCGCGATCGCCGGGGTGGTCGTGGTCATCGGATCATCTCCACAGGACCAGAAAAATCGTTGTTTCCGGGCACGTGACGATCACGCCGCATCGCGCGCCGCCCCCTCCGCGCCCGGCACACCCGTGCAGCATTCCTGGCGCAGGAACAGGATCACGTCGGTCAGCGCATCGAAGCAGGGTCGGCAGAGCACGGTGCGCCCGTCCCTTGTCTGCGTGACGAGATGCACCGAGACCAGGCCACGCAGGTGGAAGGCGAGGGTGGAGGGCGCCATGCCGAGATGCGCCTGGATCTCGCCAACGCTCAGCCCGTCGGGGCCGGCCTGGATCAGCAGCCGCATGATCTCCAGCCGGGCACGGTTGCCGAGCTGGGCGAGCTTGTCGGCGGCCTCGTCGAGCGTCATGGCGGCACGATGCCGCCGTTGCCCGATAAATGCAACTAGATTTCTGGTTTTGTCGTGCTGGCCGGCGCACAGCCATGTCTTGTGTGCCCGTTTCCCGGCCTCCGCAGCCCGTGGTATGAGGCCATGCCCCGCCGGGGTGCGGGCATGAGGACTCCCGATGACGGACACCGGATCGAAACCAGCGGTCGCGATCGGCGCCGACCACGCCGGCCATCCGCTGAAGGCCGCACTCGCCGAGGCGCTCGCCGCGATGGGCCACCCGGTGCTGGACCTCGGTACCGACGGTGCCGCCTCGGTCGACTACCCGGACTTCGCCCATGCGGTCTGCCGCGCGGTCGCCCACGGGCGCGCACGGTTCGGCGTGCTCGTCTGCGGCACCGGTATCGGCATGTCGATCGCGGCGAACCGCCACCCGGAGATCCGCTGCGCGTTGGTCCACGACGCGACCGGCGCGCGCCTGACCCGGGCGCACAACGACGCCAACGTGCTGGCGCTCGGCGCGCGCATGACCGGGGTCGAGCCCGCGCTCGATGCGCTGCGCGTCTTCCTGTCCACCCCCTACGAGGGCGGCCGGCATGACCGCCGCCTCGCCAAGCTCACGCCCGCCCTGGAGCCCGCCCCATGAATGTCAGCACGCCGGCTGAGAGCCTGAACCGCTTCTTCGCCGCCCCGCTCGCCGAGGTCGATCCCGCTGTGGCCGAGGCGATCGCGGGCGAGCTCGTGCGCCAGCAGGACGGGATCGAGCTGATCGCGTCGGAGAACATCGTCTCGGCCGCGGTGCTTGAGGCCCAGGGCTCGGTGATGACCAACAAGTACGCCGAGGGCTATCCGGGCCGGCGCTACTACGGCGGCTGCGCCGAGGTGGACAAGGTCGAGGTGCTGGCGATCGAGCGGGCCCGCAGGCTGTTCGGCTGCGCCTTCGCCAACGTTCAGCCGCACTCGGGCGCGCAGGCGAACCAGGCGGTGATGCTGGCGCTGCTCAATCCGGGCGACACGATCCTCGGCATGGACCTCGCCGCCGGCGGGCACCTGACGCACGGCGCCTCGGTCAACCTCTCGGGCAAGTGGTTCAAGGCGGTCACCTACGGCGTGCGGCGCGAGGACAGCCTGATCGACATGGACCAGGTTGCCCGGCTCGCGGCGGAGCACCGGCCGAAGATGATCGTGGTCGGTGGCAGCGCCATTCCGCGCACCATTGATTTTGCGGCATTCCGCAAGGTCGCTGACAGCGTCGGGGCCTATCTGATGGCCGATGTCGCGCATTTCGCCGGACTGATCGCGGCCGGCATCTACCCGAGCCCGTTCCCGCACGCCCACGTCGTCACCACCACCACGCACAAGACCCTGCGCGGGCCGCGCGGCGGCATGATCCTCTCGGATGACGAGGCGCTCGGGAAGAAGATCAACTCCGCCGTGTTCCCTGGGCTGCAGGGCGGGCCGCTGATGCACGTCATCGCCGCCAAGGCGGTCGCGTTCGGCGAGGCGTTGACGCCGTCCTTCCGCGCCTACCAGAAGCAGGTGCTGGAGAACGCGCGGGCGCTCGCCGACGAGTTGCTCGGTCAGGGTTTCGGCGTGGTGACGGGAGGCACCGACTGCCACCTGATCCTGGTCGATCTGCGGCCCAAGAACCTGACCGGCAAGGCGGCCGAGGCCTCGCTCGAACGCGCCCACATCACCTGCAACAAGAACGCGGTGCCGTTCGATCCGGCCAAGCCGATGGTGACCTCGGGCATCCGCCTCGGCTCGCCGGCCGCCACCACGCGCGGCTTCGGCGTGGCGGAGTTCCGCGAGGTCGGACGGATGATCGGCGAGGTGCTGGACGGGCTCGCGGCGTCGAATGACGGGGCGAACGAGGCCGCCGAGCGCGCGGTCGGCGAGCGGGTGAAGGCGCTCTGCGTGCGCTTCCCCATCTACCGCGGCTGAGCCGGCGATGCGCTGCCCGTTCTGCGGCCATGACGACACCCAGGTGAAGGACTCCCGCCCCACCGAGGACGGGGCGGCGATCCGGCGGCGGCGCTACTGCCCGGCGTGCAGCCAGCGCTTCACCACGGTCGAGCGCACGCAGCTGCGCGAACTGACGGTGGTGAAGACCGACGGGCGGCGGGTGGCGTTCGATCGCGACAAGCTCGCCCGTTCGATCCGCATTTCGCTGCGCAAGCGCCCGGTGGACGACGATCGGATCGAGCGCATCGTCAACAGCATCCAGCGCCAGCTTGAGACCTCGGGCGAGAGCGAGATCCCGTCCAAGATGATCGGCGAGATGGTGATGGACGTGCTGCGTGACCTCGACCCCGTGGCGTATGTGCGCTTCGCCTCGGTGTACCGGGATTTCCGCGAGGCCAAGGACTTCGAGCGGTTCGTGGGGGCGCTTGCGGATGGGCGCGGGGATTGAGCGAGTGTGATCGGCCCTCACCCTGACCCTCTCCCGCGCGCGGGAGAGGGGACGCGGCGTCGCCACCAGGTTCCCTCTGCCACACCAGTGGGAGAGGGTCAGGGTGAGGGTGACCGGGCGTGACCACCCCCGACGACATCGCCCATATGCGCGCCGCCCTCGCACTCGCGCGCAGGGGCCTCGGCAATGTCGCGCCCAACCCGGCGGTCGGTTGCGTGATCGTGCGCGACGGTGCGGTGGTCGGCCGCGGCTGGACCCAGCCCGGCGGCCGCCCGCATGCCGAGACCGAGGCACTGGCGCGTGCCGGCGAGGCCGCGCGCGGCGCCACCGCCTATGTCACGCTCGAGCCCTGCTGCCATTGGGGCCGTACGCCGCCCTGCACCGACGCGCTGATCGCCGCCGGCATCGCCCGCGCGGTGATCGCGCTGCGCGACCCCGACCCGCGCGTGAACGGCGAGGGGATTGATCGGCTGCGCGCGGCCGGCATCGCGGTCGACGAGGGCGTGCTGGAAGCGGAGGCCTCGCGGCTGAACGCCGGGTTCGTCTCGCGCGTGCGCGTGGGCCGGCCGCTGGTCACGCTGAAGCTTGCCACCACGCTGGACGGCCGGATCGCCGCGGCCTCGGGCGAGAGCCGCTGGATCACCGGACCTGAGGCCCGGCGTCTCGCCCACCGGCTGCGCGCGCGCCACGACGCGGTGATGGTGGGCTCCGGCACCGCGCTCGCCGACGACCCGGCGCTGACCGTCCGCATCCCCGGCCTGGTGCCGGCCGGCCACTCTGGCCCGGTGCGCATCGTCGCCGACGGGCGGCTCCGGCTGCCGCTCACCTCCGTGCTCGCCGCCACCGCACGCGCCACGCCGACCTGGGTGCTGACCACGCAGGGCGCGGACCGGCTCCGGGTGTCCGCCTTCACCGATTGCGGCGTGACCGTCATCTCCATCCCCGCCGATCCGAACGGCCAGCCCGAGCCGCGCGCGGCCTTGCGGGCGCTCGCGCAACGGGGCATCACCCGGGTGCTGGTCGAGGGCGGGTCCCGGCTTGCCGCCTCGCTGCTCCGCGCCGGCGTGGTGGACCGGCTCGCCTGGTTCCATGCGCCGGGCGTGCTCGGCGGCGACGCGATCGCCGGGATCGAGGCGCTGGCCCTGGCCGGGCTCGATGCGATGCCGCGGTTCCGGGTCGCGGACAGCCTGATCGCCGGGCCGGATCGGCTGACGCTGTTGGAACGGGAGTAGCGCGATGTTCACGGGGATCGTCACCGATCTCGGCACGGTGCGGACCGTCGAACCCGCGGGGCAGGGGCGCGACCTGCGCATCGTCATCGCCACGGCCTGGGACACGGGCGGGATCGAGCTCGGTTCCTCGGTTGCCTGCAACGGCTGCTGCCTGACCGTCGTCGAGAAGGGCGAGGGGAAGCTTGCCTTCAACGCCTCGGCCGAGACGCTCTCCAAGACCACGATCGGCCGCTGGCGCCCGGGCAGCGCGGTCAACCTCGAGCGCAGCCTGCGCCTCGGCGACGAACTCGGCGGGCACCTGGTGCAGGGGCATATCGACGGTGTCGGCACGGTCGCCGAGGCGATCCCCGAGGGCGGCTCGACGCGCTGGCGCATCCGTCCGCCGCCGCACCTGATGCCCTTCATCGCGCCGAAGGGCAGCGTTGCAGTGGACGGGGTCAGCCTCACCGTGAACGACGTTGACGCCGATGCCTTCGGGGTCAACATCATCCCCCACACGGCCGCCGTCACCACCTTCGGCCGGATGAAGCCGGGGGATCCCGTGAACATCGAGGTCGATCTGGTCGCGCGCTACCTCGCGCGGCTGCTGGACGCCAGGAGCTAGGCGTGGAAACCGCGCGGCTCCATTGGACCGACGCGCTCTCGCCGACCGAGGAGATCCTCGCCGAGGCGCGCGCGGGGCGGATGTTCATCCTGGTCGATGACGAGGATCGCGAGAACGAGGGCGACCTTGTCATCCCCGCGCAGTTCGCCGATGCGGCCGCGATCAACTTCATGGCCAAGCACGGCCGCGGCCTGATCTGCCTCGCGCTGACCGGCGAGCGCGTCGAGCAACTCGGGCTCAGGCTGATGGCGCAATCGAACGCCTCGCGCCACCACACCGCCTTTACGGTGTCGATCGAGGCGCGCGAGGGCATCACCACCGGCATCTCGGCAGCCGACCGCGCGCGCACGGTCGCGGTGGCGATCGACCCGGCGAAGGGACCGGGCGATATCACCACGCCGGGCCATATCTTCCCGCTGCTCGCGCGCGAGGGGGGCGTGCTGGTGCGCGCCGGCCACACCGAGGCCGCGGTCGATCTCGCCCGCATGGCCGGGCTCATTCCTGCCGGCGTGATCTGCGAGATCATGAACGATGACGGCACCATGGCGCGGCTGCCGGACCTGGTCGCCTTCGCCCAGCACCACGGGCTGAAGGTCGGCACGATCGCGGATCTGATCGCGCATCGCCGCCGCACCGAGCGCCTGGTCGAGCGGCGCGCGGAGACGGTGATCGAGAGCGTGCATGGCGGAACGTTCCGCCTGATTGTCTATGTCAACACGGTCGAGTACGCCGAGCACATCGCGCTGGTGAAGGGCGACATCACCGCGCCCGGACCCGTGCTGGTTCGCATGCACGCGCTCAACGTGCTGACCGATGTGCTCGGCGATCGCGGCGGCTCGGACCTCGCGACCGCGATGCGGATGATCGAGCGCGAGGGTCGCGGCGTGGTCGTGCTGATCCGCGAGCCGCGCCCGACCGCGATCTCCGAGCGCGTCACGCGCCGGGCCAACGGCGATGCGCCGCAGCTCCGCGACTACGGTGTCGGCGCGCAGATCCTGCTCGATCTCGGCGTGCGCGAGATGGCGCTGCTGACCAACCACCCGCGGACGATCGTCGGGCTCGAGGGCTACGGGCTCTCGGTCGTCGAGCACCGCCCGATTGCGCGCGAGGAGTGACCGTGGCCGCACCGCATGTCCTGATCGTCGAGGCGCCGTACTACGCGGAGATCGCCGCCGGCCTGCTGCGGGGCGCTGTGCGCGCGCTCGACCAGGCGGGGGCCACGCATGAGGTGGTGCAGGTCGCCGGCGCCTTCGAGCTGCCCGGCGCGGTGCGGCTCGCGCTGAAGGCCATGGCCCGCACCGGCGGGCCGCGCTGGGACGGGTTCATCGCCTTGGGCTGCGTGGTGCGCGGCGAGACCGACCACTACGACCACATCTGCACCCAGGCCGCGCGCGGCATCATGGACCTGACCGTGCAGTTCGGCGTGCCGGTCGCGTTCGGCGTGCTCACCGTGCACGACGAGGCGCAGGCCGAGGCGCGCGCCCGCGACGACGAGATGAACAAGGGCGCGGAGGCGGCCAAGGCGGTGCTGGCGCAGATCGCGCTCGCGCGGCGCTGGAGCGTGTGATGGCGCGCACGAAGCGCGCGGCCACGCCTGGACGGCCGCGCACCGCCGCACGGCTCGCCGCGGTGCAGGCGCTGTATCAGGCCGAGCACGCCGGCATCAGCCCCGAGACCGCGCTCGACGAGTTCGTGCGCCATCGCGTCGCCGGGACCGAGGCTGCGCCGCTCGCCGAGGCCGCGGTGGAGGAGGGCAGGGCGCCCGGCGCCCATGTGCCGCTGCTTGCCGCGATCGTGCGCGGCTGGGCGACCAACACTACCGCCCTCGATGGCGCGATCGCGGCCGCGCTCGCCAAGGACTGGCCGATGGAGCGGCTCGACCCGGTGCTGCGGGCGATCCTGCGCGCGGCCGCATCCGAGCTGTTCGATGCCTCCGGCGCGCCGGCGCGCGCGGTGATCAACGAGTATCTCGACATCGCGCACGGCTTCTTCTCGGGCGATGAGCCGCGCTTCGCCAATGGCGTGCTGGACCGCCTCGCCCGGCTGATGCGCGCGCAGGAGTTCGAACAGGACCGGGCCGGCGCCTGATGCCGCTGCCCGGCGAGTTCGCGCTGATCGCCCGGCACTTCCGCCCGCTCGCAGAGGGCGTGCCGGGTGCGCTCGCGCTCGCCGATGATGCCGCGCTGCTCGATGCGCCGCCGGGACGGACGCTGGTGCTGGCGGCGGATGCGATGGTCGCCGGCGTGCACTTCCTGCCCGACGATCCGCCCGACACGATCGGCCGCAAGCTCTTGCGCGTGAACCTCTCCGATCTCGCGGCGATGGGGGCCGAGCCGGTCGGCTATCTGATGACGACCGCGCTGCCGCCCGACATGACGCCCGAGTGGCTCGACGAGTTCGCCCGCGGGCTGAAGGAGGATCAGCGCAGCTATGGCTGCGGCCTGCTCGGCGGCGACACGGTCTCGACGCCCGGGCCGCTCACGCTGTCGCTGACGGTCGTCGGCAGTGTCGCGCCCGGCCGCGCGCTGACACGGACCGGGGCACGCGCGGGCGATGCCGTGTGGGTGAGCGGCACGATCGGCGACGGCGCGCTTGGCCTGCTGGCCCTGACGGAACGGCTTCCGGCGGTGGCGGAGCATCATCGCGCCGTTCTCGCCGATCGCTACCGCTTGCCGCGGCCGCGCCTGCCGCTCGGCCGGCTTCTCTCCGGCATCGCCACGGCCTGTCTCGACGTGTCGGACGGGCTGGTGCAGGACCTCGGCCATCTCTGCCGCGCAGCCGGGCTCTCGGCCGAGCTCGAGGCCGACGCGGTGCCGCTCTCCGAGGCCGGGCGCGCGGCGGTTGCGACCAATGCGGCGCTGCTCGCGCGCTGCCTGACGGGCGGCGATGACTACGAGCTCGTCTTCACCGCGCCGGAGACGGAATCCCGCACACTCGCCGGGCTTGCCGCGGAGACGGGGATCCCGGTCGCGCGCATCGGCCGGATGGTGCCGGCCTCCGAGACCGAAGTGCGCGTGCTGCGCGCGGGCGTCGAGCTGCCGCTCACCGAGACGGGCTGGAGCCATATCCGATGATCGCGCTGCGCGAGCCGAAGCGCACGGTCTGGCTCCTGTTCCTGACGCAGGCGCTGAACCAATCGGCGATGACCGGTCAGGTGGCGATGGCGGCGCTGATCGGCCATGCGCTCGCCGAGGACAAGGCGCTCGCCACCCTGCCGATGGCGGTGCAGATGCTGGCTACCATGTCGGTGTCGATCCCGGGCGCGGTGATCTTCGGCCGGCTCGGGCGCTATGCCGGCTTCATCGCCGGTGCCGCGGCGTCGCTGATCGCAATGGGCGTGTTCTTCGCCGCGCTCTGGATCGGCTCGTTCCGGCTGTTCCTGCTGGGCTGCGTGTTCTCCGGCGCCGGCTTCGGCATCGCGATGTACTACCGCTTCGCCGCCGCCGAGGTGTCGGAGCCGGCCTACCGCCCGAAGGCGATCAGCCTGGTGATGGCCGGCGGGGTGATCGGCGCGTTCCTTGGCCCCACGGTCGTGAAGATCACCAAGGACCTGTTCGCGCCGGTGCTGTTCGCCGGCACCTACCTTGCCTTCGCCGCGATCCCGATCCTGACCGCCCTGCTGGTTGGCGCGATGCGCCTGCCACCGGCGCCGCACATCGCGGGCGCGGCGCCGGTGAAGCTCGGCCCGATCCTGCGGCGTCCCGGCGTCATCGTCGCGATTCTCTGCGCGGTGGTGGGCTGGGACACGATGAACCTGCTGATGGCTGTCACGCCGCTCGAGATGATGCTGTGCGGCTTCACCGTCGGCGACAGTTCCACCATCATCCAGTGGCATGCCGCGGCGATGTTCGCTCCCTCCTTCGTCACGGGACATCTGATCACGCGGTTCGGGCTCTTGCGCGTGATCGGCGCCGGCGCGGTGCTGACCGGGGTGTGCGCCGCGATCGCGCTCTCAGGTGCGAGCTTCGCGCATTTCTGGGTTGCGCTGGTGCTGCTCGGGGTCGGCTGGAACTTCATGTTCGTCGGCGCGACCGCGCTGCTCACCGCGAGCCACACCCCGGCCGAGCGCACCAAGGCGCAGGCCGCGAACGACGTGATCGTATTCGGCTCCGTCACAATCACCTCGGTCGCCTCGGGCGCGATCCACCACCTGTTCGGCTGGGCGGTGCTGAACCTCATGGTGATCCCGGCCCTGATCGTCGCCCTGCTGTCGCTGGTCTGGCTCGCCCGCCAGCGTCCCGCGACCCAGCCGCAGCCCGCCTGAGCGCTGCCGCGTCCGGGGCCGGATTGCGCCTCCGGGAGAGGTCTGGCATACCGCGCCGGCCTCGCGGCGCCGTGACCTGCCCGCAGGCCGGGAGGCGCGCCCGCCACGTGCGCCGCGCCATGAACGACCAGCACCGGATCGGATGCCGCCCATGATGACCTTCCAGTTCATCCTCGTGATTGCCTGCGGCCTGTTGGCCGTGGCGTTCGGCGCCTACGCGGCAAAGATCGTGCTCGCGGCACCGGCGGGGACCGCGCGGATGCAGGAGATCGCGGCGGCGGTGCAGCAGGGCGCGAAGGCCTATCTCAACCGCCAGTATTCGACGATCGCCATCGTCGGGGTGGTGGTGACGATCCTGCTGGGCGCGCTTCTGTCGATCTGGTCGGCGATCGGCTTCGTGATCGGCGCGACCCTGTCGGGGGCGGCCGGCTATATCGGCATGAACGTCTCGGTGCGCGCGAACGTGCGCACCGCCGAGGCCGCGCGCCAGGGGCTGCAGCCCGCGCTCGATCTCTCGTTCCGCGCGGGCGCGATCACCGGGCTGCTGGTGGTGGGCCTCGGCCTGCTCGGCGTCGCGGTGTACTGGGCGATCCTCGCCGGTGCGGGGGTCGATCAGCGCGTCATCCTGGAGGCGCTGATCGCGCTTTCCTTCGGCGGCTCGCTCATTTCGATCTTCGCGCGCCTCGGCGGCGGCATCTTCACCAAGGGCGCGGATGTCGGTGCCGACCTGGTCGGCAAGGTCGAGGCCGGCATCCCCGAGGATGATCCGCGCAACCCGGCCGTGATCGCCGACAACGTGGGCGACAACGTGGGCGACTGCGCCGGCATGGCGGCCGACCTGTTCGAGACCTACGTGGTGGCGATGGTCGCGACGATGCTGCTCGGGGCGATCTTCTTCAGCGGGGCCGCGGTGCCGACGCTGATGATGCTGCCGCTGATCATCGGCGGAGTGTGCATCGCCGCCTCGGTCGGCGGCACCTACTTCGTCAAGCTCGACGGGTCCAACAACATCATGCGCGCGCTCTACAAGGGCTTCATCGCCACGGGTGCGATCGCGGCGTTCCTGATCCTGATCGTGATGTTCCTGTTCGTCGGCCTGACGACCACCTACACGCCGTCGAGCGGACCGTCCTTCACCGGCTTCGGCCTGTTCGTCTGCGCCCTGGTCGGGCTGCTGGTCACGGCCGCGATCGTGTGGGTGACCGAGTACTACACCGGCACCGATTACCGCCCGGTCAAGACGATCGCCGATGCCTCGACCACCGGCCACGGCACCAACATCATCCAGGGGCTGGCGATGAGCATGGAGGCGACCGCCGCGCCGGTGATCGTCATCTGCCTCGGCATCCTGGTGAGCTACCTCACCGCCGGCGTCTACGGCATCTCGATCGCGGTGACGACGATGCTGGCCCTCGCCGGCATGGTGGTCGCCCTCGACGCCTATGGCCCGGTGACCGACAACGCCGGCGGCATCGCCGAGATGGCCGACCTGCCGCCCGATGTGCGTGTGACCACCGACGCGCTCGACGCGGTCGGCAACACCACCAAGGCCGTCACCAAGGGCTACGCGATCGGCT
>CAZHMM010000014.1:0-43406 GCA_964533585.1 uncultured Elioraea sp. | reverse complement strand
CCAGCCGCCGGGCGCACCGACGCACCCCCCCCGGCGCTCCCGCCGCAGACGACACCCGCGGTGGCCGCCGCCGAGCCCGCGCGCCCGGTCGAGGTGAGCGCGCCCGTTGCCGAGGCGCCGCGGCCCGAGGCTCAGCGCGCACCCGTTACACCCCCGCCCGCACGCCCGGGGCCGGTGGCCGCCGCGCCGGCCCCGTCCGGGACCGGTCCTGTGAGCCTGACCGCGCGTGCCGTGCGCAACGCGCCGCATCCATCGGTGGTGCTGCCCTTCGCCGCGACCACCGGCTTCGCCGTGCTGCGCCGTGGCGACTGGGTCTGGGTCGTCGCCGATGAGGCACGGCCGGTTGATCTGCGGCCGCTGAGGGCCGACCCGGTCTTCGGCTCGGCCGAGGTGGCGGTCACGCCGGCCGCGACGGTCATCCGCGTCCGGCTGCCCGACGAGGCGGCTGTCCGGCTTGCGCGCACGGAGCGCGGTGTACGTCTTGAGGTGCTGCCCGAGGGGTTCCCGCCCGGCAACGCGCTCGCCGCCGCGGTGCGCGAGGAGGGGGGGCGCGTCGGCCTGACCGTCGAGGCGCCCGGCGCTGCTGCGGTGGTTCACATGAGCGACCCTGATACCGGCGAGCGCCTGCTGATCGGCACGCTCGCCGACGGCGAGGGCCGCGTTCCGGTCGGCCGCGCCTATCCGGAATTCTCGCTGATGCCGACCCAGCGTGGCGTCGCCGTGCTCGCCTGGTCCGAGCATGTCACCCTGCGGCCGGCCGACAACGCCTTTGCCGTCACCGCGGGCCAGACGCTGCCGCACGGCCTGGCGATCACGCCCGGCCAGCAGGGCGTCGATCTCTCGCTCGCGACGCGCGCGCCGACGCGCAGCTTCGATATCCCGAGCCTGCCTGAAACCGCGCTCGCCGAGCGGCTGCGCCTGCTGCGGGCAGAGACCGCCGCCGCGCCGCCCCTCGCGCGCGCCCGTCCGCGCATGATGCTCGCCGAGACCATGCTGGCGCTCGGCTTCGGGCCGGAGGCCCACGCCGTGCTGGCGCTCGCCGCGGCCGAGGATCCGGTGGCCGCCGCCACGCCGCGCTGGGCCGCGCTCGCCGGCGCCGCCGCTCTGCTCGCCGGCCGGATCGAGGAGGCGCGCGCGCCGCTGTCCGATCCGCGGCTCGACGGCACGGACGAGATCGCGCTCTGGCGGGCCTGGCTCGCCGAGCAGACCGGCACGCCGGCCGCCGTCACCGCGCCGCAATTCGCCGCTGCCGCGCCGTTGCTGCCGGCCTATCCGCTGTCGCTCGCGCGCAGGATCGCGCCGGCCGCTGCCGAGGCGATGCTCGAGGGCGGCGAGGTCGAGGTGGCCGATGCGCTGCTCGCCCGGCTGGGCGAGCTGCCTGAACTCGCGCTGTCCCGCGCGATGCTGATGGAGGCACGCGGGAGGATCGATGAGGCGCTCGCCGCCTACGAGGCGCTCGATCGGCTGCGCGATCGGCGCCAGCGGGTGCGTGCGCTCGCGCGCGCGGCGGAACTCGGACTCCGCGAGGGCCGGCTCGGTGCGCCCGAGGCGGCGGCACGGCTGGAGCCGCTGCTCTACGCCTGGCGTGGCGATGCGGCCGAGCGCGCGCTCCGGCTGCGCGCGGCGGAGCTGCGGGCGCAGTCGGGCGACTGGTCCGGTGCGCTGCTGCTGCTGCGCGAGACCGGCTCGCTGTTCCCAGACCGCGCGGGTGACATCCGGGCGCGGCTCGGCGAGGCGTTTGCCGCCCTGTTCCGCGACGGTGCGGCCGATACCCTGCCGCCCGTCGAGGCGATTGCGCTGTTCGAGGAGAACGCCGATCTGCTGCCGCCCGGCCAGGCCGGCGACGAGATGGTCGCGCGGCTGGCCGAGCGCCTGGTTGCGCTCGACCTCACGGCGCGCGCCGGCATCACCCTGCAGCGGCTGATGGAAAGCCAGCCCGAGCGCGGCATCGATCGCGCCCGGACCGGGCTTCGGCTTGCCCGCCTCAAGCTCGCCGACGGCGATGCCGCGGGTGCGCTGGCAACCCTTGGCGCAAGCGAGCCGCATCGGCCGCCACCCGCGCTTGCGACCGAGCGACTGATCCTGCGTGCGCGCGCCATGGCCGCCGGCGGCGATTCGCCGGCGGCGCAGGCGCTGCTGGCGCGATCGGAGGAGCCGCCCGCGCTTGACGCGCGTGCCGAACTCGCCGCCCAGGCGGGCGATTGGGCGGATGCCGTGGCGGCATTGAAGCTGCTGGCGCGGAGCAGCCTGCCCGCGCCGGGTAACCCGCTTGATGCTGACCAGAGGCGCATCCTCCTGCGGCTTGCGGTTGCGGCCTCGCTCTCGGGCGACACGGAGACGCTGAAGGGGCTTGCGCAGGATCACGGTGCCGCGATGGCGACCGGTCCGCTCTCCGAACCGTTCCGGCTGCTGACGGGTGGGCCGGTGCGCGGCGCCTCTGACCTGCCGCGGGTGTCCGCCGAACTCCGGCTCGCGCGCGAGATGCCGCGCATCCTCGCTGCGCTCGCGACCGCGCCGCGCAACTGAGAGCAGCGCGGGGCGGGACCGCCCTATGCGCGGTGCGGGACGATTAAGGCTTGCATCGTGGGGGTGGGTGCTCCAAATACCGCGGCCTTGACCGCGCCCGCTGGTCATCTGCTGGTTGGAAAGGGGTTCGCCATGAACGCTCTCACCCGACTGGGGATGGTCTCGGACTCTCCGAGCGAAGCCCAGACGATCGATCGCCCCGGCACCGAGTGCTCGGAGGACAGGAAGGACTATTTCGTCGAGCGCAACGGCGTGAGATTCGCCGGCACGCACCTGCTCGTCGATCTGTGGGGGGCGTCGCGGCTCGACAATCCCGAGCACATCGACGCGGCCCTGCGTGCCGCCGCCGAGGCTGCCGGCGCGACGATCCTGCACGGCCACTTCCACCACTTCACGCCGAACGGCGGCGTGTCGGGCGTGCTGGTGCTGGCAGAGAGCCACATCTCGATCCATACGTGGCCCGAGCGCGACTACGCCGCGATCGACATCTTCATGTGCGGCGCCTGCGATCCGTACGACGCGATCCCGGCGATCAAGCAGGCATTCCGGCCGGAGCGCGTGCTGCTCGGCGAGCAGAAGCGCGGCATGGTGGGCTGAGAGGCCGGCGCCGCCGGTCCTGGCTGCCTCAACGTGGGTGTCTGTCGGGCGCGGCGTGCCGCGCCCGATCCGCGTCGACGCGAGGACGATCATGAGCTCCGCTGAGATCTGGCTGAACGAGACGCTCTACCCCGCCTGGGGCCAGCGTTTCCGCGTCGTGCGTGAGCTTGCGCGCACACGGTCCGAGTTCCAGGACATCGCCATCGTCGAGACCGAGAGCCACGGCCGCGTGCTGGTGCTCGACGGGGTGATCCAGATCACCGAGGCGGACGAGTTCGTCTACCAGGAGATGCTCGCGCACGTGCCGCTGATCGCGCATGGCGAAGCGCGCCGCGTGCTGATCATCGGCGCGGGCGACGGCGGCGTGCTGCGCCGGGTGCTCGCGCACCGCGGCGTCGAGCGTGCGGTGATGGTGGAGATCGACGGCCAGGTGATCCGGCTCTGCCGCGAGTACATGCCGGCGATCTCGGGCGATGCCTGGCGCGATCCACGCGCCGAGGTGATCGTCGGTGACGGCATCGCCCATGTTCGCGAGGCGCCCGCGGCGAGCTACGACGTCATCATCGTCGACAGTACCGATCCGATCGGCGTCGGCGAGGTGTTGTTCACCGACGCGTTCTACGCCAATTGCGCCCGCATCCTGACCCCGCGCGGGCTGGTCGTGAACCAGTGCGGCGTTCCGTTCATGCAGGGCGACGAACTGCGCGAGACGAGCCTGCGCCGGCGCAAGGTGTTCGCCGATGTGCACGCCTATGTCGCTGCCGTGCCGACCTATGTCGGCGGGTTCATGACGCTCGGCTGGGCGGCCAAGCAGGCCGGGCTGCGCGACATCGCACGCGCGGAGCTGACCCGCCGCGCCGAAGCGGCCGGCATTCTCGGCACCACCCGCTACTGGACCCCGGCGGTGCATGCGTCCGCCTTCCAGCTGCCGCCCTATATCGAAGCGCTGCTACCCGTGGGCTGAGCTTCGGCGACCAGCGACGCATCGAGCGTCTCGAACAGCCGCACCCAGAGGGTCGTGCGCGGCACCAGGCAGGGGATCAGCAGGTGCTCCTCGTGCGTGTGCGGCCCGTCGCCGATCACGCCGAGCCCGTCGAGCGTCGGCACGCCGAGCGCGCCGGTGAAGTTGCCGTCGCTGCCACCGCCGGCGACGCGCTCGCCGGCGGCGGGGAAGGCGAGGTCGCCGGCGAGGGCGGCGGCGTGGTCGTACAGCGCCTGGATCGCGCGGGTCTTGACGTAGGGCGGACGGAACAGCCCACGCCGCACTTCCAGCCGGACATCCGGATCGGCCGGGCGCAGCGCGAGCAGACGCCCGTGCACCTCGGCCTCGGCCTCCGCCGTCGGCACCAGCACGTAGACGCAGGCCTCAGAGCCGAACGGGACCATGTTCTCGTGCGTCCCGCCGGTGATCGTGCCGACATTCAGCACGATCGTGCGCGCGTAGTCGGTCATCGCTTCGATCGCGAGCACCTGGTGCGCCATCTCGCGGATCGCGCTGCGGCCCTTCTCGTGATAGGCGCCGGCATGGGCGGGGATGCCGATCGTGCGCAAATGGAACCGCGCGATGCCGTGCCGGGCGACGGTCAGCCTGCCGCCTTGGCCCGACGGCTCCGCCACCAGCACGATCGCGTGGCGCCGCGCCTCGACCTCGATGCGCGCGCGCGAGGACGGGCTGCCGGCCTCCTCGTCGGGGATGAGCATCACCGTGACCGGCAGGCGGGGGCGGCGTCCGGTCGCGTGCAGGTGCTTGAGCGCCGCGATCGCGATCGCGTTGCCGCCCTTCATGTCGTAGATGCCTGGGCCGTAGGCGCGCTCGCCCTCGATCCGGAACGGCAGTACGCCCGCCAGCGTGCCGACGGGATGGACGGTGTCCATGTGGCCGAGCAGCAGGATGCCGGGGCCGTCGATGTCGCCCGGCACGCGGCCGAGCAGGATATCGCCGAAGCCACCCGTGCCGGCGATCCGCTCGATCGAGGCGCCGATGCCGCGAAGCTCGGCCTCGGCGTGATCCGCCACCCGGTTCACCGCGTCGGCGTCCTGGGTCGGGCTTTCGATCGCGACCCAGCGCCGCACGTCCTCGAGCAGCGCCTCGCTCGTCAGGTTCCGCATCGTATCCCCCCTCTGCGGGGGGCAGCGTGGCCTGGGGCCGCGAGGAGGGCAATCAGCTGCCGACGAAACTCTGTGCCAGGCTGCCCGAGACGAGCCTCCAGCCGTCCACCAGCACGAAGAAGATCAGCTTGAACGGCAGCGACACCACGGTGGGTGGCAGCATCATCATGCCCATGCTCATCAGCACCGAGGCGACCACGAGGTCGATCACCAGGAACGGCACGAACAGCAGGAAGCCGATCTCGAAGGCGCGGCGGAGCTCGCCGACGAGGAAGGCCGGCACCAGCGCGCGCCATGGCGTCAGCGCTGGCGCTTCGGGTGGCGGCAGATCGGCGATGTCGAGGAAGAGCGACAGATCCTCCGCCCGCAGATTCGCCACCATGAAACGGCGGAACGGTTCGGTAGCGAGGCGCATCCCCTCGATCTCGCTGACCCTTCCCTCGGTCATCGGCAGGATGCCGAGCGTCCAGGACTGCTCGAAGGCGGGCTGCATGACGAAGAAGGTCAGGAACAGCGCAAGCCCGATCAGCACCGTGTTGGGCGGCGTGCCCTGGGTGCCGAGGGCAGCGCGCAGCAGCGACAGCACGATGACGATGCGCGCGAAGGCGGTCACCATGACGAGCAGGGACGGCGCGAGGCTGAGCAGCGCGATCAGCGCCGTGAGCTGGATGATCCGCGTCGCCGCGCTGCCATCGCCGGCGCTGCCGAGATCGACCGTCAACGACTGGGCGAAGGCGATGGAGGGCAGCAGCACCAGCAGCGTGGTCAGCAGCAGCAGGAGTCCGCGCCTCATCGGCCGGTCTCCGGGCTCTGAGCGAGCAGGCAGACCACCTGGTCGGTCGTGCCGCCCACCAGCAGCACCGCCTCACGCTCGTCGACGCGGGCGATCACCAGGCGGCGCTTGGCATCGACCGCCAGCGTCTCGATCACGGCGAGCCGCCGCCCTGAGCGCGGCCCGGCTCCCAGTCCCGCGCGCTGGGCGAGCTTGCCGACCAGCAGGATCACGCCGAGCGTGACCGCAAGTGCGGCGATCGCCCAAGGGATGGATTGGAGTGTCTCTGTCATGGTCCGGCCTTCTGCCGCGACGTGGGAGAGCGAGGGGTCAGTCGGTCGGCGGGCAGTCCGTCAGCGTCTGCTCGAGGGCGGAGATCTCGTCGCGCAGCCGGCTGAGCGGCCCGATCAGCTCGCGCCCGAGCGGCCGCGGCAGGGCGACCGCATCGGCACACAGGTCGCTGACCTCGCGGTCGAGGCCGGCGAGGTCGACGCGCACGCCGGCATCGACCAGGGCACGCGCCACGGTCACGGTCGAGCGCATCGTTTCGGCGATGATGCCGATCGTTGCCGCGCGCTCCGTCTCGTCGTTGTCGTCCATCCGCTCCGCTCGCTGGTGGGCAGGCATCGGGGCACCGGTGCATGCCGTCGAGCGCAGATTGAACGAGTCGATTTACGGAATGCTTAAGCGTGCAGGGGCCGTGCTTAACGCCGCATTCAGCAAACTTGGCGATGGTCGCGCGCGCGTTGGCACGCAGTGTGCGTTGGCTCGGCGGCGTGGTGTCGTCCGGGCGCAGGAGATGACGAGATGGACCCCGGCAGGCTCAGTCTTTTCCGGCTGGCCGAGCAGCGACTGGCTTGGCTCGACCGGCGCCAGGAGGTGCTGTCGCAGAACATCGCCAATGCCGATACGCCTGGCTACGCGGCAAAGGACCTGCCGGCCTTCGCGCAGGTGCTCGCGCGCACCGGCGTCGTCGCGCCGGCGCGGACCGATCCGCTCCATCTCGTCGGCACCCAGGGCCCGGCACCGGCAGCGCGCGCGGTCAGGGTGGCGGCAGAACGCACGCCGGCCGGCAATGCCGTGCAGGTCGAGCGCGAGCTCGTGAAGGTCTCCGATACCGAGACGCACCACTCGCTGACGCTCGGCATCTACCGCAAGTATCTCGCCCTGTTCCGCACCGCGCTCGGACGGCAGGGATGACCCGGCAGATCGCAACCCGGCGGAAAGGTTTGCCCGGCAGACTGTGCCGCGGCCGGAGTCGTCCGGCACGGAGGATGTGATGGATCTCTTCAAGGCCTTGCGGCTGTCGGCCGCCGGCATGGACGCTCAGGCGATGCGCCTCAGGATCGTTGCCGAGAACCTCGCGAACCGTGACACCACGGCCAGCACGCCGGAGGGCGAGCCGTATCGGCGCAAGACGATCACCTTCGAGTCGCGCGTCAACCGCGCGCTCGGCGTCGAGCAGGTGCACGTCAAGCGGGTCGGGCGCGACGAGAGCGAGTTCGGCACGCGGTTCGAGCCTGGCCACCCGGCGGCGGACGAGAACGGCTACGTCAAGGTGCCGAACGTGAACTCGTTCATCGAGATGATGGACATGCGTGAAGCGCAGCGCAGCTACTCGGCCAACCTCAACGTGCTCGAGGTCACGCGCGGCATGTTGACGCGCGCGATCGAGCTGCTGCGCTAAGGGGGCGGGCGATGAGCGGAATCGGTGCGGCCGCTGCCGCGGCACGCTACGCGAACGCCGCCGCCTCGGCTTTCGGCGAGGGGGCGACCCAGGGCGCGAGCGATGCCGCCGGCGGCTTCGGCCAGATGCTCAGCCGCGCGATCCAGGACACCGTCTCGACCGCGAAGGAGGCCGATCGCGCCTCCGCGGCCGCGGTGTCCGGCGACGGCAACGTGACCGAGGTCGTCACCGCCGTGGCGCGCGCCGAGCTTGCGCTGCAGACCACGGTCGCAATCCGCGACCGCGTGATCCAGGCCTATCAGGAAGTCATGCGCATGCCGATCTGAGCGTGCTTCGGCGCGTCTGATCGGACGACAGTTTCGCAGGGGCATCGTCGGGCAATCGGCCGGTTGCGGCCGTCCCCGCCTCCGCCCGGCCCAGGAGGGGCAGGCATGAGCGATTCGGATGTGATCGCGCTGATGCGCGACGGGCTGTGGATCGTGCTGCTGGTCGGCGGGCCGCTGATGGCGACCGCGCTGGTGGTTGGTCTGATCGTATCGCTGTTCCAGGCATTGACGCAGGTGAACGAGGCGTCGCTGATCTTTGTCCCCAAGCTCCTCGCGGTGTTCGGCGCAGCCGCGCTGACCGCCCCCTTCATCGGTCGTACGCTCGGCGATTTCACGCGGCTGCTGTTTGATCGCATCGTCGCGATCGGCGGGGTCTAGGCCATGCCGATCGAGGCGGGTGGGCTCACCGACCTGCTGCCGGTCTGGACCTTCGCCTTCCTGCTGCTGGTCTGCCGCATCGGCGCGGCGTTGATGCTGCTGCCGGGGCTCGGCGAGCAGGAGGTGCCGGCGCCGGTGAAGATCGGCCTGACGCTCGCGCTCGCGGCGCTGCTCTGGCCTGCGCTCGCCCCAGCCCTGCCGCCGCCGCCCGAATCGCCGGCGGCGGCGCTGGCGCTGATCGCGGGCGAATGCGCGGTCGGGCTCTGGATCGGCACGATCGCGCGCATCGTCGCGCTCGCCCTGCCGATGGCGGCGCAGTATCTCGGCTTCCTGCTTGGCCTCTCCAACGCGACGCTGTTCGACCCGTCCTTCGGCGCGAGCGGCACGGCGCTCTCGCGCATGGTGGGTCTGGGCGGGATCGTCGTGCTGTTCGCGACGGGGCTGCACATGCTGCCGATCGCGGCGCTGGCCGGGTCCTATGCCGTGCTGCCGGCGGGCGGCGCCTTTCCCGCTGACGCGGCGGCCGAGACGGTGGTGATCGCGGTCGCGACCAGCGTGGCGCTGGCCTTCCAGTTGGCCGGCCCGTTCGTGCTCGCCGCCGTGATCTTCCAACTCACGCTTGGCCTGTTGTCGCGGCTCGTGCCGCAGATGCAGGTCTACTTCGTTGCCCTGCCGTTGCAGGTCGCGGGCGGGCTTGCGCTGCTTGCGGTGCTGCTCGCGGGGATGCTGTCGGTCTGGGCGGCGGCGGCGCGCGCGGTGCTCGGCGGGCTGCCGGGGCTCTGAGTCGCGATGGCCGAGGACAAGGACCAGAACGGCGAAAAGACAGAAGCGCCAACCCCACGCCGGCTAGAGAAGGCGCGCGAGGAAGGGCAAGTTCCTGTCTCCAAGGATCTCTCAACGGCGGCCGCCCTTGCCGGTGCGACGGTCGGCGCGGCGATGGTCGGGCCGGATGCCGCGAAGGCGCTGATCGCCGCGATCACGGCGCTGTTCGAGCGCCCCCATGCGATCGACGGTGCGCTGATGATGGAGGCAATCTGGCCGACCATCCGCGCGGCCGCCCTGCTGCTGGTCGGCATCGCCGCCTTCGCCCTGGTCCTCGGCGCGGGCAGCACGCTCGCGCAGACCCGGCTGCACGTATCGGCCAAGCGGATCGTCCCGAAGATTGAGCGGTTGAGCCCGCTTGCGGGCGCCAAGCGCCTGGTCTCGCCCGAGAACCTGATGGAGTTCCTCAAGAGCCTGGCCAAGCTCTCGGTGCTGATCGCCGCCGCGGTCGCGGTTCTGTGGGACGCGCCGTCGCGGCTGGTACACGCGGCCGAGTGGGCGCCCTCCACCCTGCTCGCCGTGGCGGTGGCCGACGCGTTCCGGCTCCTGCTCGCCCTGCTGGCCGCGCTGGCCGTGATCGGCGTGCTCGATGTCGCGTGGACGCGCTATCGGCACAGCCAGCGGCTGAAGATGTCGCGCCAGGACATCCGCGAGGAGATGAAGCAGAGCGAGGGCGATCCGGAGATTCGCGCCCGGCTGCGGCGGATCCGTGCCGAGCGTTCGCGCAACCGCATGCTCGCTGCGGTACCGAAATCGACCGTTGTCATCACGAACCCGACCCATTATGCAGTCGCCCTCGTCTATGATCGCGACTCCTCGGCGGCGCCGAAGGTGGTTGCCAAGGGGGTTGATCATCTGGCTGCGAAGATCCGAGAATCAGCCGAGGAGCACCGCATTCCCATCGTCGCCAATCCCCCGCTTGCGCGCGCGCTCTACACCGTGGAGCTTGATCGCGAGATCCCGGAGGAGCACTACCAGGCCGTGGCGGAGATCATCGCCTATGTCTGGCGCTTGAAGGGGCAGGTGCCGCGCCATGCCGGCTGAACCGGAGATGTCCGCGACCAGGCTGATCGATCGGCTCGCCCGCTCCGAGGGCGAGGCGTGGCGGACGCTGTTCGACCAGGCGCCGACCGGCATCGTCATCGTCGATGCCGAAGGGCGGGTGCTGCTCGCCAACGATGCGGCCCAGGCGCTCGCCGGCCGGGCGGACGAGCCGGTGCCCCGCCATGCGCCCGTGACCGAGCTGTTCCACGCGGAGGATCGCGACAAGGTGTCGGCCGAACTCGCGCGCATCGGCGCCGGCCTCGGCGGGCGCAGCGCGGCCGAGCTGCGGCTGGCGGAGCGGCAGGGCGATGGCGGCATGCCGCTCGGCTGCTCGGTCGCGATGGTCGCGTTCACGGCGGTGATCGAGGAGGGCGGGACGCCGTCCGGCGCGGTGATCCGCCTGACCGACATCACCCGCCATCGGGTGATCGAAACGCAGCTCGCGCAGACCCAGAAGATGCAGGCCGTCGGCCAGCTCGCCGGCGGCATCGCGCACGACTTCAACAACCTGCTGACCGCGATCATCGCCGCGACGGATCTCTGCCTCGGCCGCGACGATCTCGCCGATCCACTCCAGGCCGATCTGCTGCACATCCGCCGCAGCGCCGAGCGCGGCGCGGCGCTGGTCAAGCAGCTCCTCGCCTTCAGCCGGCGCCAGACGCTGCAGCCCCGCATCATCCGCCTCGCCGACGCGATCGAGGACGTCGCCGCCCTGCTGCGCCGGCTGCTCGGACAGCGCGTCGTGCTTGAGCTTGACCTCGAACTGCCGAGCCACATGATCCGCGTCGATCCGGTGCAGTTCGACCAGGTCGTGGTGAACCTGGCGCTGAACGCGCGCGACGCGATGCCGCAGGGTGGGCGGCTGACGATCCGCACCAGCAACATCACCCTCTACCGTCCGCTCGTCCGGGGCCAGGAGGTGATCCCGCCCGGCCGCTATGCCGTCGTCGAGGTCGCCGACACGGGCATCGGCATCGCGGCCGACGACCTGCCGCGGCTGTTCGAGCCGTTCTTCACCACCAAGAAGGAGGCGGGCGGCACCGGCCTCGGGCTGGCGACCGTGTACGGGATCGTGCGCCAGACCGACGGATTCATCTCGGTCGAGAGCGTGTCGGGCGAGGGTACGACGTTCCGCATCTATCTGCCGATCGTTCCGCATGAGGAGCACGCTCAGCGCGAGCCCGCCGAGGCTGCGCCGCCGACTGATGCCCCTGCGCCGCCGCCGGGTCGGCCCGTCCGGGCCGCAGCCGGTGCGGTGCGGCGCGGGACGGTTCTGCTGGTCGAGGATGAGGACGGCGTGCGCCGGCTCAGCACCCGCGCGCTCGAGAACGCGGGCTGGCGGGTGCTGGCCGCCCCCTCCGGCGAGGCGGCGCTGCAGATACTCGACGCCGAGCCTGCCCCGCCGGCGGTGCTGGTGTCCGACGTGGTGATGCCGGGGATGGACGGGACTGAGGTCGTCAGGGCGGTGCGCGCGCGCTATCCGGCGATCCCGGTCGTGCTGGTGTCGGGGTATTCGGAGAGCGCGGCGATGGACGGACTTCCGGACGAGGATCTGCACTTCCTGCCCAAGCCCTATACGCTGCGCCAGCTCGTTGCGCAGGTCGACACGATGGCGGGTCCGCAGGCGGCGGGCTGATCCCTGCCGGCCGGGGGCGGGGCCGGCGAGCGTCAACCGCCCCGCATCGCCGCGAGACTGCGGCGCAGGCGCAGTTCCTCGAGATCGAGTTCCTCCTGCAACACGCGAAGCGCGTCGTCGTCGAGTTCAGCCGTGCGGTGGAGCGCCAGCAGCGCTTGCCGCTCCGCCGCCCGCGCCTCCAGCAGCAGCACGAGTTGAGCGGTCGCCTCGATCGCCTGGGCGCCACGTCGGGGCGCGGTGCCGGCGCGCAGTGACAGCGCCGGCAGCAGGTCGCGCGCGATCGCGCCTTCGAGCGGGTCGTCCGTCTTCGCGGTGAGTGCGGCAAGCCCGGCCGCCGCGATCTGCTGCCGATACGTGGCATAGGGGTCTCCGACCGCGCCCTCCTCACGCGCGATCCCGAGCCAGCGGATCAGCGGGCCGAGTGTCGGCGCCTGCCCGACCAGCGTGATCAGGATGACGACGAAGGTCAGCACGAGCACGGCGTCGCGGCCGGGAAACGATGTGCCGTCGGGCAGCGCGGTTGGAATCGCCAGCGCGGCGGCGAGGCTGACGACACCGCGCATGCCCGTCCAGCCGATGATCACGAGCCAGCGCCATGGCGGGTAGGGGTCGCGCCGGCGGATCGCCGGCACGAGGAAACGCGGCAGATAGGCGGCCGGAAAGACCCAGATCATCCGCACCGCGATCGCCAGCAGCGACAGCACCACGCCGATGCCCGAGAGTTCGACCAGGGCGCGCAGCTCGACCCGCGCGACCACCTCGTTCAGGCTGAGCCCGATCAGCAGGAACACCAGGCTGTTCAGCAGGAACACCAGTACGTCCCAGGCGGCCTTGGCCTGGATGCGGGTCTGCGGACTCATCGCCTCCGGGGCGCTCCAGCCGAGCACCAGCCCCGCGGCGACCGTCGCGAGCACGCCGGAGAGTCCGAGCCGATCGGCGGCGATGTAGGCGGCATAGCCGAGCAGCATCGTGACCGCGATCTCGAGCATCGGGTCGTGCAGGCGCCTCAGGCCGCGCACGACCGCGAGCCCGCACAGCACGCCAAGGATGGTGCCGCCGCCGCCTACCAGCACGAAGCGCAGCCCCGCCTCGGCCCAGGAGAACACGCCCGTCAGTGCCGCCGCGATGGCGATATTGTACAGGATCAGGCCGGAGGCGTCGTTCACCAGGCTCTCGCCCTCCAGCACGACGACGATCCGTTTCGGCAAACGCATGGCTTCGAGCACGGCGGTGGCGGCGACCGCATCAGGCGGCGAGACGATCGCGCCGAGGGCGAAACACACGGCCCAGGGCAGATCCGGCCGGAGGTACTTGGTGGCGATGCCGATCGTGGCCGTGGTGCAGGCGACGAGCCCGATCGCAAGCAGCAGAATCGGGCGGAGATTCGCGCGGAACGGCCGCCAGGGCATGAAGAAGGCGCCGGCCTGGAGCAGTGGCGGCAGGAAGAGCACCAGCACGAGCTGCGGGTCGAGCACGACGCGCGGGATGAAGGGCGCGAACGCGAGCGCCATGCCGCCCAGCACGAGGGCGACCGCATAGGGCAGGTTCGACCAGCGCGCGAGCAGCGCAAGCGGGATCGAGGCCGCGATCAACAGCAGGACGAGCGACAGGGTCTCCACGACGCAAGGATGCCAGCGGCGCGTGAGCCGCGTCACCTTCCGGCAAGCGATTCTTAATGCACCGTGCTGGAACCGGCACGGTATGCTGGTGGCATTGCCAGCCGGGACAACCCCCAGAGGAGCCAAGCCATGCAGGCTGTTCCCGTGCTGGTCGAACTGACCGAGGCCAAGTCGGACGAGCGGATCGATGCGCTGCGTGCGGTGCTGTACGACCGCACCGGCAAGGTGGCCGGTCACGCCGTGCTCAAGGTCGTTGCCGAGGGCACGAGCCTCTACGCCAAGGGCGAGCTCCAGATTGATCCGAAGGGGGTCGGGGATACGGCGCGGCTGCTGATCGCGCCGGTCTCGGAGACGGCGAAGGGTCAGGCGCTGCCGAGCCGTGCCCAGCTGCTCAAGCAGCTCAAGGGGTATCTCGAACCGGTCCGGATCGATCTGCGCAAGCCCGACATCAGGCTTGTGCTCCCCCGGCCGATCTGGTGGCCGTGGTTCAGGCTGTGCCTCTGCGTCGTGCGCGGGCGGCTGGTGAAGCGCGTTCTGCTGCCGAATGGGACCACGCTCGATCTGCCGATCTGCCATGCGCGGGTGACCCTGTGCGAGATCGACCGCTGGCCGCGTCTCATCCGCGTGCTGCCGGATCGTGACATCCTGCGGCTCCGGGACGATCTGCTCGACCTCATCCGCCACCCGATCCCGATCCCCGATCCGCCTCCCTTCGCCTTCCCGGGGGCGATCCCCGATCTGCCGGTGCCGCCCGATCCTCCGCCCGCGCCCCGGCCGATCGCCGCCGCGTCGTTGGAGGGATCGCGCGCGCAGACCGTGCTGCGTGCGGCCGAGCCCATCGCCGTGCACGCGGCGCCGGTCCTCCGCCTCACCGAGGAGATCCAGCAGGCGCCGACCGAGGTCGTGCGCGCAAGGTTGAGCCTCGCCGGCACGCTGCTGTTCCCGTATCTCTGCCGGCTGAAGTGGCTGGATGCGCTGTTCGTCACGCATCGGTACTGCTTCGCTACTGTGACGACCGACGATGACGGCCGGTTTTCCGCCCTCTACGTCCACGCCTGCGGTGACGAGGATCGCCCGGACATCTATGTCTCGGCCGAGCAGTTCCTCGGCGGCGTCTGGACGACCATCCACGCGCCCTCGATCACCTGCGGCACGACCTGGAACTACCATTGCGGCGACGAGATCACTGTGGTGGTGACGGATCCGCGCGCGCAGCCCTGCGTGCCGGAGGATCCGGTCGATCCGCCCGCGGGTGTCGAGACCTGGGTGATGCCGCACGCCGTCGGCGCGATGCCGATCGCGGGTACGGCGGGCGGTCCGGTGCCGGCAGGCTGGGTGCGCCCTGACGGGCTGACCAGCTATGGCGTGAACCTCGATGCGCCGTTCGGCTCGGTGCTCGGGTTCCGCCAGCAGCACTCGCTCAGCATCCCCAATGACGGTCTCTACTATTTCCGTTGGTCATGGCGGCGCGGCACGACGGGCAACTGGACGGCGATGAACACGCCCATCACGAGGAGCTACGTGCGCGATGTGCCGGGCCCGGCGGTGCAGTTCCCGACCGTTCAGCTCGGTCCCGTCGGCGACAATCTGTTCCGGTTCAAGACGCAGCTGTTCAATCCCGCCGACTGGGCGGTGGACACCTCCGCCGATCCCGCCGGGACGACCTACTACTGGCCGATCGACTCCGGCATGGGTGAAATCTATGCCGCGAAGTGGACCACACCGGGAACGACCAGCGAGCTGGCCGCACCGGGGCTCGCCGATACCTACCAGGTGCGCGTCGAAGTGTTCGCCAAGAACGGCACGCGCGTGGCCCCTGGCCCTGGCACGTTCCGCTTCATCGTGCCGACAGGCATCGCGCCCGACGGCACGGTGAACACGCGACTCGCTGCAGCCTCGGAGATCATCGACGATGGGTTCGTGTTCTCGCTGGTGATCGACAACGCGCGGTGCTCGGCCGCCATCGCCGCGCCGTTGATCTCGGCCGGCGTGTCGGACGACGATTGCGGCTTCATCAACTATGCGCCGGGAGCGTCGGTGAGGCTGGCCTTCTCGCCCTCGCACCCGAACGGCAGGGCGAGGTTCAGCTTCGGCCTGACCCGTGGGGCAACCGACGTGCCGGCGGCTGGGGCGGGCGGCGAAGTGCTGGCCGCTGCCTCGGGCGCCTACACGCGCGCCGGCACGACGTTCTCGGGCAGCTTCGCGGTCGGCGCGCTGATGGGCACCTGCCCGAACGCTGCCTTCGCGGAGACCCTCTACGTCGCGGCGAAGGCAACCGACGGGACCAGCCGGCTGAGCGGTTATGATCGGAGTGCGGTGCGCGCCTTCGCGCTCGCCCAACAGACGCCGTGACCGGGCGGCCGGGCGGATCCCCTCCGCCCGGCCGCGCTTCAGTGGCTGAAGCGGCGTGCGCCGCCATCGACATGGATCACCTGGCCGGTGATGTAGCGCGCGAGCGGCGAGCAGAGGAACGCCACCAGCACGGCGAGGTCGCGCGGCTCGCCGATATAGCCGACCGGTACGTTCGCCTCGGCCCAGGCCCGCCGCGCCTCCTCGGTCGGCATGATGCGCTGGTCGATCTGCTCGCTGCGGATGCGCCCGGGCGGGATCGAATTCACCGTGATCCCGTCCTTGCCGACCATGCGCGAGAGCGCCTTGGCCCAGATGTGCACGGCGCCGTTCGGCGCGTTGGCGGCATTGATGTTGAAAGGCTCGTCGGGGCCGGTGACGTTGACGATGCGGCCGAACCGATTCGCCTGCATTACGGGCACGATGGCGTGGGCGAAGCGGCGTGCGGCGGTGAAGTTCAGCATCATCGACTCCTCCCACGCCGCGTCGTCGCCAAGCCCTTGCTGCGGGCGTGACCCGCCGGCGTTGTTTACCAGGATGTCGCAGCGTCCGTAGCGGGCCAGCACCGCGTCGCGCGCGCGCTCGGCAGCTCCCGGCACGGTGATGTCCTCGACCACCACCAGCGGGCGCTCACCCTGCCCGGCGAGGCCATCGGCCAGTTCCTCGAGCAGCGCCTTGCGTCGCGCGAGGACCGCCAGCCGGCAGCCTTCCTCCGCGAGCACCTCGGCGATGCCGCGGCCGAGCCCGACCGAGGCGCCGGTGACCAGCGCGACCTTGCCGGCAAGCTGAAGATCCATCAGCCCCTCCCGTAGACGTCTTCGATGCGGACGATGTCATCCTCGCCGAGATAGGGCCCGGACTGCACCTCGATCAGCGCGAGCGGGATCTTGCCGGGATTCTCCAGCCGGTGCACGCAGCCGAGCGGCAGATAGACACTCTCGTTCTCGCGCACGAGCAGCGTCTCGGCGTCGCGCGTGACCACGGCGGTGCCGTTCACCACCACCCAGTGCTCGGCGCGGTGGAAGTGCTTCTGCAACGAGAGCCGCCCGCCGGGTCGCACGACGATGCGCTTCACCTGGAATCGCTCGCCGGTGATTAGCCCCTCATAGAAGCCCCAGGGGCGGTACATGCGGCGATGCTCGCTCGCCTCCTTGCGCTTCGCCGCCTTGAGGCGATCGACGATGCGCTTGACGTCCTGCGCGCGCGACCGCGGCATCGCCAGCACCGAATCCTCGTCCGCCACCACCACGGCGTCTTCCAGCCCGAGCACGGCGACCAGCGGTCCCTGGCTGCGGACATAGCAGTTGCGCGCGTCTTCCAGCACCACGTCGCCGATCGCGACGTTGCCGTCGGCATCGCGACTGCCGAGCGCCCACAGCGCCGCCCAGGAGCCGACATCCGACCAGCCGATCGCCGCCGGCACGACGGCGGCGCGATCGGTCTTCTCGGCGACCGCGTAGTCGAGGCTGATCGAGGGGCTGTCCTTGAACGCGGCACCGAGGCGGATGAAGTCGAGATCGGTGGTCCGCTCGGCGACCGAGCATCGCACGGCGGCGAGCAGGTCGGGCGCGTGGCGTTCGAGTTCGGCGATCAGGGTCGCGGCGGTGAACAGGAACATGCCGCTGTTCCAGAGATGCTGTCCGCCGGCGAGATACTGCGCGGCGGTCGCCGCATCGGGCTTCTCGACGAAGCGGGCGACCGCGAAGGCACCGTCGATGCCGGCGAGCGGCGCGCCTTTCTCGATATAGCCGTAGCCGGTCTCCGGCGCGGTGGGTGTCATGCCGAAGGTGACGATCCGGCCCGCGCGCGCAGCCGCCGCCCCGATCGCGACGGCCCTGTGCAGTGCCGCGACATCCGCGATCGCCGCATCGGCCGCCATCATCCAGAGCGGCGTTGCCGGGTCCTCCTCGGCGACGAGCACGGCGGCGGCGGCGATCGCCGGCGCGCTGTTGCGGCCCGCCGGCTCCAGCACAATCCGCGTGCCCGCGACGCCGGCCTCACGCAGCTGCTCGGCGATGATGAAGCGGTGTGCCTCGTTCGAGACCACCACCGGCGGAGCGAAGCCGCCAGAGGCAGGGGCGCGCAGCGCAGTCTCGACGATCATCGGCCGGTCCGAGACCAGCGGCAGCAACTGTTTCGGGTAGCTCTCGCGGCTGGCTGGCCACAGACGGGTGCCGGAGCCGCCGGACAGGATCACCGGAACGATACGGGGAAGGTCGGGCATGGAACGGACCGGGACGGGGAGGGGGCTCCCGGTATAGCCCGCTCAGCCGCCGAGGAACACCTCGGGAAAGGCGAGCCGCGGCAGGAACAGCACGATCTCCGGCACGGCGATCAGCAGCAGCACCACGAGCAGGCATACCCCAATGATCGGCAGGGCATGGCGGAAGGCGTGCAGTTCCTGCACCTCGGCGATTTGCGCCGCGATCAGCAGGCAGATCGAGAGGGGCGGCGTCAGCAGCCCGATCGCCAGCACGATCACCGTGATCACACCCACCTGGATCGGGTGCGCGCCCGCCGCGTCGCCGACCGCCTGGATCACCGGCAGGAAGATCAGCACCGACGGGATGGGGTTGAGCGGGATGCCGATCACGATCAGGAACGCGACCAGCAGCAGCATCAGTCCCCAGTAGCTGTCGGTGATGCCGAGCAGGAACGACGCCACCGCCGGCCCGGCGCCGAGATAGGCGACCAGCCAGCCATAGATGCCGGAGGCGCCGACGATGAACATGGGGATGGAGAACGCGACCGCGCTCTCGCCCAGCATGTTGGGCACATCCCGCAGGCGGATCGCGCCGTAGGCGCCGATCGCCAGCAGCGCGGCCCAGAGCACGGCGACGATCGCGGCCTCGGTCGGCGTGACGAACCCCCCTGTGACACCCCCCAGCACCAGCACCGGGATGAACAGCACCGGCAGGCCGTGCACCACAGCCTCGCCACGTGCGCGCAGCCGCATCGGCGCGCCCCTTGGCCAGTCGTTGCGCACCGCGAGCAGGTGGTTGTAGCCCATCTGCGCGAGCCCGATCGTGACGCCGGGAACGATTCCGGCGATCAGCAGCGCGCCGACGCTGACCTGGCCGACCGCGCCATAGATGATCATCACGATCGAAGGCGGAATGACAACGCCGAGGATCGCGCTGCACGCGGTGATCGCTGCGGCGTAGCCGGCCGGATAGCCGGCCTTCTTCATCGCTGGGATCATCATCGCGCCGATCGAGACGACATCCGACACAGCCGAGCCGGAGATCGCCCCGAAGCCCATCGACGAGACCACGTTGGCGTGGCCGAGGGCGCCGCGCAGCCGCCCGATCACCGCGTTGGCGACAGCGAGCAGCCGGTCGGTGATGCCGCCCGCCTCGACGATCCGCCCGAGCAGCAGGAACAGCGGCACGGCCAGCAGCGGGAAGTTGTCGATGCCCTGCAGAATCTGATTCGCCAGGCTTTCCAGCGGCAGGTCGAGCTGGAGCAGCACCACGAGCGAGGTCAGCAGCAGCGCGAAGCCGATCTCGATGCGCAGGAACACGAGGACGAAGAACAGCCAGATCAGGATCGCAAGCGGCGTGAACACGGCTCAGCCCGCGAACGCGGCGCGCAGCGCGGCGACATCGCGCACGACGACCTCGACCAGGAACAGCAGCATCAGCGCCGCGCCCACCGGCATCGCCGCCATCTGCCACGCTTCGGCGATGCCGAGCGTCTCGAGATCGCGGAACAGGCCGATCTCGGTGAAGCCGATCCCGCCCCAGAGCAGCACGACCGCGGCGATGGCGATGCCGGTGTCGCCGAGCAGCTTCAGGCAGGCACGGCCACGCGGCATCTGCGGCGGCAGGACCTCGCAGACATAGTGGGCCGAGCGGCGCACCGCGACGGCCGAGCCCAGGAACACGCACCAGGTGAACAGGAACAGGGCGGCTTCCTGCGTCCAGATCGCCGGCACGCGCAGCACCTCGCGCCCGCCGACCTGCCAGGCGATGGTGACGATCAGCCCCGCGAACAGCAGCCCGAGCAGACGCACCAGCGCCCGCTCAATACCGGCATTGACGGCGACGAGCAGCCGCAGCGTCAGGCCGTGCGCACGGCGGTGCGCACCATGTCGAGCAGGTCGCGCGCGTTGTAGCTCTGCGCGAGTTCGTCCTGCAGCGGGGCGAGCGTGCGCGCGAAGGCGGCGCGGTCGGGCTCGTGCACGGTGATCCGGCCGGCGAACTCGGTGCGCGCGCGTCGCACCACCGCCTCGTCCGCATCGATGCCGGCGCGGGTGCCGATCTCCATCGCCTCGGCGGCGACGGCGCGGACGGTGGCGCGATGCGCCTCGGGGATGCGGGCCAGGCTGCGTGCTGCCATCGTGAAGTGGCCGACCTGCACCTCGTGCATGGTCAGCGACAGGTGCGGCGCGACCTCGTAGAACCGCTCGGCGAGATAGCCCGAGAGACTGCTCTCCAGCGCCTGTGCGACACCCGTCTGCACGGAGGTGTAGACCTCCGCCCAGTTGATCGTCACCGGCAGCGTGCCGAGCGCCTGCCACTGCCGCGCGACCGCCGGCGAGGGCGGCACCCGCATCTTCAGCCCCCTGAGATCATCGAGCGTGCGCACTGGGCGGACGGCGGAGAGGTTGCGCGTGCCGCCCATCATGAAGCCGAGCAGCGTCAGTCCGGTGCGCCGCTCCTCGTACAGCGCCTGCACGCGCGCCGCGATCGGTCCATCGGCGCGCATCGCACGGCGGAACGCGTCGTAGTCCGGGATCAGATAGGCGAGCGAGAACACGTTGTACTGCGGCACCTGGGCGGCCGCGTTGTTGGTGGTCGAGATCATCAGGTCGATGGTGCCGAGCCGCATCTCGTCGAGCACCGCACGGTCGGGGCCGAGCTGGGCGGAAGGGAACAGGGTCGAGCGCACCGCACCATTGGTGCGCTTGGCGATCTCCTCGCCGAACCAGTCGGCCGCGGCGTTGTAGGGATGCGGCGACGTGACGAGCGTGTGCAGGCGCAGGCTCACCGCGGCCTGCGCGCGCGCCACGAACGGGGCGGCGAGCAGGGTCGAACCCGCGAGAATCAGGCGGCGCTTGATCATCATCGTCACTCCGCAGCGAGAGGAAGCGTGCCGGGCAGGCGCCAGGCATACTGCGCATCGAGCCCGAGGGCGCGCACGATCTCCACCCCCTTGGCGAGATGCGCAGGCTCCAGCCCGCGCAGCGGCCGGCGCAGATCGCCGGCCGGCAGGCCCACGGCCTTCATCAGCGACTTCACCGCGACCGGGTTGATCGCCGAGTAGGTGAAGTGCAGCAGCGGCAGCAGGCGCAGATAGGTGTCGCGGAACACGGCACTCTGCTCGGGCGTGGTCCAGGGCGTCGAGAGGCGCGCCATGCCGGCCGGATCGATGTTGCCGGTCATGTTCGCTGTGCCGTGGCCACCGAGCGACATGGTCGGCACGACCAGGCCCAGATTCGGGCTGTCGCAGCACATCACCGTCGCGTCCGGCCTGCCGGCGAGCACCTGTGCCACCTGGCCGACGCGCGCGGTCGACTCCTTCAGGATGACGTAGTTGGGGTGACGGAACAGGCGCAGCAGCGCGTCCCAGTGGAGGTCGGTCTTCACCCGCGGCGGGTTGTTGTAGATGCCGAGCGGCAGATCAACCGCGTCGGCGACCTCGGCGAAGAACGCCTCGATATCGGTCTCGGCCGCGCAGATATAGGCGGGGGCCGCGAGGATCGCCCCGTCCGCGCCGTTCGCCTTGGCATGGCGGAGATAGCCGATCGTGGTGTCGGTGTTGTTGCCGGTGCAGCCGTAGAAGAACTTCATCCGCCCGTCGCGGAAGCGGATCGTCTGCTCGACGATCGCGCGGCGCTCGTCCGGGCTCAGCATCGACACCTCGCCGGTCGAGCCCATGATGAGCACCGCGGAGGTGCCGTTCGCGGCCTGCCAGTCGAGCAGGGTCCGGAAGGCGCCGAAATCCACGGTGCCGTCGGCATTGAACGGAGTGATCAGGGCGACGAAGCTGCCCTCGACCCGCATCTTGGCCATGGTTGAACTCCCGGTTCCGTTGCCTCACGTTAAGCGTGCGGTGTCTGCCGGTCCAGGCCGGCCCCGAGTCAGGAGTCTCCGGATGACGTACGAGATCCAGTACTGCACCTCCTGAAACTATGAGCCGCGGGCCCTCCGTGCGAGGGATCGACTGCTCGCGAAGAACCCCGGGGCAATGGTGGCGCTCACCAAGTCCTCCGGCGGCGTCTTCGAGATCCTGAAGGACGGGAAGCTGGTGTGGTCGAAGAAGGCCACCGGCAGCTTCCCGACCGACCAGGAGGTGGACGCGCTGGCCTGACCGGCGTGTGACGCGGCGCGGCGGGTGTGAGGCCCGCCGCGCCGTGCTCATATGTGCCCCATGCCCCAGTTCGTGCTCGACCGCGAGGCGATCGCGCGCATCCGGGTCCGCAACCGGATCGAGACCGCGGCGACGCTCGCCGCGCTGGCGGCCCTCGCCGCCGGGATCGGCTTTCTCGCCGCCGGCATCGACGGGCTGGTGATCGGCGCGGTCATGGTGGCGGTCGGGCTCTCGTTCGGCGCGCTGCCGGCGGATGCGGTATTCCGCCAGGGCTTCGGTGCGGTGCCTCTGTCGCCGTTCCAGGCGCCCGGCCTCAACGCGCTGATGCAGGAACTTGCGCGCCGTGCCAACCTGCCGACGGTGCCGCGGCTCTACCTCCTGCCCCAGCCGGTGCTCCAGGCGGTCGCGGCGGGAACCACCGAGCGGCCAGGCATCGGCGTGACGCGCGGACTGGTCGAGACTCTGACGGCCGAGGAGCTTGCCGGCGTGCTGGCGCACGAGATCAGCCACGTGCGCCACGGCGATCTGACGGTGATGCGGATCGCGGCGGCCGCCTCCGGCATCACACGGGCAATGGCCCAGGCCGGGCTGATCGTCCTGCTGCTCTGGGGCGCCGGTGCGTTCGGCGCGCATCCCTTGCTGCCCGTGCTGCTGATCCTCGCCCCGCTGGCCTCCGACCTGCTCGCGCTGTCGCTGTCGCGCACACGCGAATTCCTCGCCGATGCGGGTGCGGTCGAGCTGACCGGCGACCCGGCGGCGCTCGCCTCGGCGCTGACGCGGCTCAAGGCGCTGCAGGGCGACGATTTCGAACGGCTCGCCTCGCGCGGACCCGCGTGGCTGCGCTGGTTCCGCACCCACCCGACGATCGAGGAGCGCGTCGCCGCCCTTGCCGCCGCCGCTGTGCCGGCGCGGCCCGTGCTGCCCGGTTGGGACGGCACGCCCTGGACCACGCCGCCGCAGCTCCGCCGCCGGCCGAACCCCTGGCGCCGATAGGCGCGGTGCAGCCGCGGGGCTATCGTCGTCCCATGACTCCGCTCTTCCCCGGCATGCGCGTGCGCAATCCCAACCAGCCCGATTGGGGCGAGGGCCAGGTGCAGTCGGTGGTCGGCAGCCGGGTCACCGTGAACTTCGAGCACGCCGGCAAGCTGCTGGTGAACACCGCGGTCGTCACGCTGGAGCCGGTCGAGACCGAGCGCGGCGCGGGCTGGTGAACGGCATGGAGGCGGGGTGGGGCGCGGCCTTTGCCGCCGTGTTCGACTGGCGGCTGGCGATCGCGGCGGTCGTCACCGCGATCGCCGGCGTGATGCGCGGTTTCGCCGGGTTCGGCACCGCGATCACGCTGGCGCCCACCTTCAGCGTGCTCTGGGGCCCCGCCGTCGGCGTGCCGACCATGCTGCTGATGGAGGCGCTGATCGGCAGCCAGCTGCTGTTCGGCGCCTGGAAGGACGTCAACCGCCGCGTCACCATCCCGATCACGCTCGCGGGCTGCCTGCTGGTGCCGGTCGGCACCTGGATCCTGTTCCTGATCGATCCCGAGACGCTGACGCGCGCGATCGGCGCGCTCGTCCTGCTGTTCGGCGCCTTGCTGGCCTCGGGCTGGCGCTACCAGGGAGCCAGGCCACTGCCGCTCAACCTCGCGGTCGGCGCGACCGCGGGCGTGCTGAAAGGGGCGACGGGCATGAGCGGCCCGCCCGTCATCCTCTATCTGCTGGCGGGCAACGAGGCGGCGAAGGAGCACCGCGCCAATCTGATCCTGTTCTTCGCCGTGCTGGGGCTGGTGTCGCTGATCCCGCCCTTCCTGACCGGCCTGTTCACGCTCGACGTGCTGGTGAAGGTGGCCGTGCTGACGCCGTGGCTGCTGCTGTTCGTGCGGATCGGCGCGGCGCTGTTCGGGCGGATCGGCGCGCAGCAGTTCCGCACCGTGGCCTATGGCGTGCTGCTGGTGGTCGGGCTTGCCGCGCTGATCGCGTGAGGCTCAGCCGCGCGGACGGGCGTCGCGCGCGAACAGCAGATAGATCAGCAGCCCGGAGCCGAGGCAGGCCGCGACCGCGACGAACGCCGCCGCATAGGCGTCCGGCGGCCTGAGCCCGTCCGTAGCGGGAAACGCACCGACCACGCGGCCCGCCAGGATGGGCAGCGTGGTCGAGCCGATCAGCTGGAACAGGTTCACCGTGGTCACCCCCCGGCCTGCCAGCGCATCCGGGAACAGGCTGCGACCGTGCGCGACCGTGACGACGCTGTAGCAGGTGACCAGGCAGTGCAGGATCAGCAATCCGATCGCGAGTGCTGTGGAGCGGTGGCCGAACGCGGCGAGGCTGAGCAGGGTGGCGATCGTCGCGCAGGCGCCCGGCACGACGATCCACTTGCGCGTGTTCAGCTTCAGATCGAGCGGGCCTACCACGAGCGTGCCCGCCGCCTGCGCGGCAGCCATCGCCAGGATCACATGCCCGCGTGAGACGGGTGCGAGTGCATGCACGTCGGCGAGATAGGGCCCCGCCCAGAGCGTCAGCACGACCGCCGCGCTTGCATAGACGAAGGTGTGCATGGCGAGGATCGGCAGAAGCCCCCTGGTGCGCCAGACCGAGATCAGCCCGGCGAGGACCGTGCTGAGGCGTTCGCGCGGCCGCGGCGGGGTCTCGCGGCCGGGCGGATCGTCGGTGACCAGGCGGTGGAACGCCAGCGTGACCAGCGCGGTGAGCACGGCGGAGAGCGCGAACATGCCGCGCCAGCCGATCAGTGCGGCGCCGGCCGCGAGCGGCGTACCGGCGGCGAGGCTGCCCACCTGGCTGAACGCGAAGACCCGGCTCGCCATGGTCGCGAGGCGCGCCGGGCCGAACCATCGCGCACAGAGCACGATCGAGACGATGAAGCTGGCACCGCAGCCGGCGCCGAGCAGCAGCCTTGCCCCGATCAGGCTGGCCGGGTCCGTCGCCACCGCCTGCAAGGCGGCCCCCGCAACTGCCGGCAGGCCGAGCAGCGCCACCGTCCGGCGCGGCCCGATCCGGTCGAACATCAGCCCGACCGGGATCTGCATCAGGCCGAGCGTGAGGAAGAACGCACCATTGGCGAGCCCGAGCGCATCCGGCGACAGGGCGAGGTCGCGTGCGAGTTCGGGCGCGAGCACCGCCAGGTTGGCGCGGTGGAACACGCTCAGCCCTGCGAGCGCGGTCAGCGCGGCGATCAGCCGCGCGGCTGCGCCGGGCGCAGGGCTGGCTCGGTCCGGGGGCTCTCGCGTCATGGCGGCGACGATGGCATGGATCGGCGGCTGTTCCCTCGCCCAGGACCGAAACGCTGCCATGCCGATCCGCGACGCGACCGAGGCCGACCTGCCGGCGATCCTCGCCATCACCAACGACGCGATCCAGACGACCACCGCGAACTGGAACATCCGACCGACCACGCTGGAGGCACGTACTGCCTGGTACGCTGACCGTCGCGCGTCCGGATTCCCCGTGCTGGTGGCCGAGGAGGACGGGATCGTGCGTGGCTTCGCGAGCTACGGGCCGTTCCGCGCGTTCGACGGCTACGCACGGACGGTCGAGCACGGGCTCTACGTCGCGCGCGACGCGCAGCGGCGCGGCCATGGTGCAGGGCTGCTGAGCGGCCTCATCGCACGGGCCGAGGCCGCGGGGCTGCACGTGATGGTCGCCGGGATCGAGGCTGGCAACGCGGCCTCGCTCGCGCTGCACGCGCGATTCGGCTTTGTGCGCGTCGGCCTGATGCCGGAGGTCGGGCGGAAATTCGACCGCTGGCTCGATCTCGTGCTGATGCAGCGGATCCTGGTGCGCGTCAGGTGAGCGGCAGGCTCCGCATCGCGTAGCCGTGCCGGATCACGCGGCGCAGCACCGGGTCCTCGAGTTCGAACGCGAAGCGTGCGCTCGGCCGGATGCCGCCGATCGCAGCGAAGGTGCCGCCGAACATTACCGTGCCTTCCGGCAGCGGCGCGCCGCCGGTCCAGGCGGCGATGAGGGATTCCGGCGTGCGCAGCGCCGCGGCCGTGCCCTCCTGGTAGAGCGTCAGCCGGCCCGCCTCCTCGATCCAGGCGCGCAGCACCAGCTCGTCCCAGTGCGGGGCGACCTCCTCGAAGCGCCACAGCACCGGCGCGATCACCTTGGGGCAGAGCTGCTTCGAGACATCGATCGCATAGGCCTCGACCCGCCGATCGGTGTGGTCGGAGCCGACGCCGACCCAGAGCCCATCCGCCATGCTGACGAGCACGAACTCGACCTCGCCGGAGCTGTCGGGGCCCAGCACCTCGATCGCGCGTGCGGTCGTCAACAGCGTGGCGGCGTTGCGGAAGAAAGCCGGGATGGTCGGAGGCGGCTTCACGCCGATCGCGCGCAGCTCCTCGACATGGTGCTGCACGGCGGCCTGGTCGCGCCCCGTGAGCCCGGCGATCACCAGGTCGCGCGGTGCGAACGCGACCTCGTGGCTGGCGGCGGATGAGACACGGCGGAACCCGAGCGGACCGTTCATCCGCCCGCGAGTGCCTCGTCCTTGCCCTTGCGGATCGACGGCAGCGCCATCGCCACCACCGCGATCACGGCGAGGGCGAGCAGGCTCGCGCTGATCGGCCGCTCCAGGAACACCATCGGGTTGCCGCGCGAGAGCAGCATGGCGCGCCTCAGGTGCTCTTCCATCATCGGGCCGAGCACGAAGCCGATGAGCATCGGCGCCGGCGGGCAGCCGATCTTGCTGAAGAGGTAGCCGAGGAAGCCGAAGACGACCGTGACATAGACATCGAAGCTGTTGTTGTTGAGGCTGTACACGCCGATCGCGCAGAAGATCAGGATTGCGGGATACATCAGGTCGTAGGGGACTTTCAACAGCCGCACCCACATGCCGATCATCGGCAGGTTGATGATCACCAGCATCAGGTTGCCGATCCACATCGAGGCGATCAGGCCCCAGAACAGGTCGGGCTGCGCCTCGATCATGCGCGGGCCGGGCTGGATGCCCTGGATGATCAGCGCGCCGACCATCAGCGCCATCACCGCATTGGCCGGGATGCCGAGGGTGAGCAGGGGGATGAAGCTCGTCTGCGCGGCGGCGTTGTTGGCGCTCTCGGGAGCGGCGACGCCCTCGATCGCGCCCTTGCCGAACAGGTGCTTGTTGCGGCTGACCCGCCGCTCGAGCGTATAGGCGCCCATCGAGGAGAGCGCGGCGCCGCCGCCCGGCAGGATGCCGACGATCGAGCCGAGCGTGGTGCCGCGTGCGATCGGTGCGGCGACGCGCTTCCACTCCTCTTTGGAGAGCCAGAGCCGGCTGATCTTGGTCTTCAGCGCGTTGCGCACTTCGGGCATCTCGAGATTGCGGATGATCTCGGCGATGCCGAACATGCCCATCGCCATCGGCGCGAAGCCGATGCCGTCGGACAGCTCGGGGATGTCGAAGGTGAAGCGCTGCTGGCCGGTCTGCACATCGGTGCCGACCAAGCCGAGCCCGACCCCCGCCACCATCATGCCGATCGACTTGACGACGTTGCCTTCGCTCAGCACCGCCGAGACGATCAGGCCAAGCAGCATCAGCGAGAAATAGTCGGCCGGGCCGAACGAGAGCGCGACCGCCGTCAGCAGCGGGCCGAGTGCTGCGACCAGGATGGTCGCGGTGCAGCCGGCGATGAACGAGCCGATCGCGGCGACCGCCAGCGCGGGTCCCGCCTGACCGTTCCTCGCCATCTGATAGCCGTCGAGCGTGGTGATGACCGAGCTCACCTCGCCCGGCAGGTTCATCAGGATCGAGGTGGTCGAACCGCCGTACTGCGCGCCGTAATAGATGCCGGCGAGCATGATGATCGCCGTGGTCGGCGGCATGCCGAAGGTGAGCGGCAGCAGCAGCGAGATCGTCGCCACCGGACCGATCCCCGGCAGCACGCCGATCGCGGTGCCGAGCAGCGCGCCGATGAAGCAGGCCGAGAGGTTCTGGAACGTCGCGGCGACGGTGAAGCCGTAGAGCAGGTTCTCGAGCATCGCCCGCTCCTCAGCGCGACCAGGGGAAGACAGGGATGCGGATGTCCAGGTACCAGATGAACAGGACCCAGCAGAGTGCGAGCATGAACGCAATCAGCCCGAGCACGCGCAAGGGCTTCCACACCTTCTCCGCGACCGAGGAGATGCCGATGCAGAGTGCCAGCGAGACCACGAAACCGAGCCGCTCCACCGTCAGCCCATAGACCGTCAGCGCCAGCAGGATCAGTCCCATGTCGCGCCAGGCGAAGCGCCCGATCGGGTCGGGGCCGGTGAACAGGCCGCTGATCAGGATCGCCACACCGAGAGCGGCGAGGATGCCGAAGGCAAGCATCGGCATGTAGCCCGAACCCATCCGGCGCGCCGAGCCGATCGGGTGCGACTCGAAGTTGAGGTAGAGCATGATCGCCGCGAAGGCGATGAACATGACGCCGGCGAAGATGTCCTGCGCGTCGGGTCTCAGCCGCATGAACCGGGTTCCTTGCGCGGCCCGGCAGCCGCGGCGGTGAACCTCCCGACCGGCGTTCTAGATCAAATCCAGGGGCGGCGGAACGGGGATGCCGTGGCCGTAATGAACCGGCCTATTCGACCGTCGCCCCCGAGGCGCGCACCACCGGCGCCCACACGGCGATCTCCTCGGCGACGAAGGCGCTGTACTGCTCGGGCGTCATGTCGACGATCCCGCCGCCGAGCTGATCGAACCGCTGGACCACCTCGGGCTCCTTCAGGATCTCGCGGATCTCCCGGTTGAGCCGGGCGACGATCGCGGTGGGCGTCCCAGCCGGCGCGGAGATGCCGAACCACTGATAGGAGACGACGTCGAAGCCGGATTCCTTGAAGGTGGGCGCATCGGGAAAGGCCGCGCTGCGCTCGGACCCGCTGGTCGCGAGCAGGCGCACGCGCCCGGCACGGATATGGCCGGAGGCCGAGGGCAGGCCGTCGAACATCATCGGCACCACGCCGGCGATCGTGTCGGTCATTGCCGGCCCCGCGCCGCGATAGGGCACGTGGTTCAGCGTGATGCCGGCCGCCATCGCGAAGCGAAGCCCGAGCAGGTGGTTCGACGAACCCGCGCCCGAGCTGGCGAAGTCCAGGCTGCCGGGCCTCTCCTTGGCGATCCGCACCACGTCGGCGAGCGTTTGCGCCGCAAATCCGGGATTGCAGACCATCGCGCTCGGGTTGCGGGTGACCAGGGCGATGTGCACGAAGTCCTTCATCGCGTCGTAGCGGATATTCCGATACAGCGTCGGGGCGATCCCGTGGCTGGCGATGTTGCTCATCACCAGCGTCTGCCCGTCGGGCGCCGCCTGCGCGGCCAGGGTGCTGCCCACCGTTGCCCCGGCGCCGGCGCGGTTCTCGGCGATCACCGGCTGGCCGAGCCGCGGGCCGAGCCGGTCTCCGACAAGGCGGGCCATCACGTCGGTGGTGCCGCCGGGCGCGAAGGGGACGATCAGGCGGATCGGGCCGGTCGGCCGGGACTGCGCACGCAGCGTCGCCGGAGCCGTCAGCACCGCGCCGAGGCTCGCCAGCATTGTCCGCCGCGCGATCCTGATCCGTCCCGCCATCGTCTCCTCCCGGCCGCGGTCTGTTGGCCGGTCTATCGCATGCGTCCGGAAGGCCGGGCAAGCGCGGGGATCGTGGCTTGCCGGGTGGTGGGCGGCACCGCATGATCGCGTCTTTCGCGAGCCAGGACATCCTGCATGACCGCCAATGACCCCGACGCCGCGATCCGCGACGAGACGGCCCGGCTCGAACCGCAGTTGATCGCGTTGCGTCGCGAACTGCACAAGCGGCCCGAGCTCGCCTTCGAGGAGCACGAGACCGCCGCCGTGGTGGCGGCCGAGCTCGCGCGCCTCGGCATCCCCGCGCGCACCGGCATCGGCCGGACCGGTGTGGTCGGGCTGATCGAGGGCGGCCGGCCCGGCCCCACCCTGCTGATCCGCGCCGACATGGACGCGCTGCCGATCCACGAGCGCACCGGGCTGCCCTTCGCCTCCGAGCGCGACGGGCTGATGCACGCCTGCGGCCACGACATCCATACCGTGACCCTGCTCGGTGCGGCGGCGGTGCTGAAGTCGATCGCGCCGGCGCTCGCGGGCCGGATCAAGCTGATCTTCCAGCCCGCCGAGGAGATCCTCGAGGGTGCGCCGGCGATGATCGCGGATGGTGCGATGGACGACCCCGGCGTGGACATGTGCCTCGGCTTCCACAACTGGCCCTGGGGCAGGGTCGGGCAGATCCAGTACGTCCGCGGCGCCTGCCAGGCGGCCTCCGACGCGTTCGACATCGTCTTCCATGGCCGCTCCGGCCATGCCGCGCACCCCCAGGCCGCGATCGACCCGATCGCCGGCGCGGCGCTGTTCATCGGCCAGCTGCAGACGCTCGTTTCGCGCGAGATCAACCCGCTCTCGCCCGCCGTGGTGACGGTCGGTCAGATCGCCGGTGGCACGGTGCGCAACATCATCCCCGACCAGCTCACGCTGAAGGGCACCGTACGCACCATGGATACGACGGCGCGCGACGCGGTCGAGGCGGGGATGCGAAGGCTGCTCGCGGGCGTCGAGGCCGGGCTGCGCCTCAGGAGCGAGCTCGATTATGCGCGCAAGGTGCCGCCGCTGGTGAACGATGACCGCGTGCTCGACCGCGTGCTCTCGGCCGCTCGCGCGGTGGTGGGCGAGAGTGCGGTGAGTGCGGGCACGCCGAGCATGGGCTCGGAGGATTTCGCCTGCTTCACCGAGCGCGCACCGGGGGCGCATCTGCGCATCGGCTCGGGAGCGCCCGGACGGTCCGACGTGCTGCACAACAGCGACTATCAGCCCGACGAGGGCTGCATTGCCGTGGGCGTGCGAACGCTCTCGCGCGCCGCACTGGAGCTGCTGCCATGACGAAACTGAGGCTGGCCGAACTCACCTCGGGCGAGGCGAAGACGCGCCTGTCGAATCGCCCGACCATCCTGCTGCCGATGGGCAGTCTGGAGGATCAGGGGCCGCACGCGCCGATGGGCGACTATCTGCTCGCCGACGCGATCGCGCTGCGCATCGCCGAACGTGCGGTGGCGCTCGGCGCGGATGCGCTGGTCGCGCCGGTGCTGCCGTTCGGCGGCGAGGACTATTTCGGCACGGTGCCTGGCGGGATCGCGCTCTCGCACGCGACCCTGCTCGCGGTGATCCGCGAGATGCTCGAACGGCTGCTCGCGCACGGGCTCGACCGCATCCTCATCGTCAACGGCCATGGCGGCAACACGCACGCGATCCACGAGGCAACACTCGCGGTGAAGCATGCCGACGGCACGCTGATCCCCTCACTCTATATCTGGCGCGTGCTGTACGGCGCCTGGCCGAAGCTGACCGGCAGCGACACCACGGGCAAGGTCGGCCACGGTGCCGATCCGGTCTGGTCGGTCGCGCTGGCGCTGTTCCCGCAGCTCTGTCGGCCGGACATGATCCCCGACCCGGTGCCGGCGAGCTCGGTGCAGGGCATGGCGGTCACCGGCCTGGGCGCCGCGCGGTTCGAGGAGATCGAGATCGGCCTGCCGATCGAATACGACGTCGCCGCGCCGAACGGCGTGCTCGCCGGCGATCCGCGCCGCGGCGATGCGGCGGCGGGCGAACGGGCGGTCGCCTGGCTTGCCGAGCAGGGCGCGCGGCTGATCGTGCATCTGAGGGACCAGGGTTGATGCGGATTGCGGTCTTCGGCGCCGGCGCGATCGGCGGGCACATTGCGTTCCGGCTCGCGCGCGGCGGCGCGGATGTCTCGGTGGTCGCGCGCGGCGCCTATCTCGAGGCGATCCGCGCGCGCGGCATCACCGTGCGCGCGCGCGACGTCACCGACACGGTGCGGGTGCGCGCAAGCGGCGATCCGCGCGAGCTCGGCGCGCAGGACGCCGTCATCACCACGGCGAAGGCGCATTCGCTGCCCGAGATCGGCCGCACGATCGGCCCGCTGCTCGGGCCGGACACGCCGGTTGCGTTCGTGGTGAACGGCATCCCGTGGTGGTACTTCCACCATCACGGCGGGGAGCATGACGGCCGGCGCATCGAGCGGCTCGATCCCGGCGGCGTGCTGTGGGACGGCATGGGTGTCGCGCGCGCGATCGGCGGGGTGGTCTATTCCGCCTGCACGGTGCTCGAGCCAGGCGTGATCCATGTCGAGAACCCGACCAACCGCGTCATCTTCGGCGAGCCCGACGGCACGATCTCGCCGCGCGCCGAGGCGATCGCGGCGGCGCTGCGCGCGGGCGGGATGGGCGGTGAGGTGGTGCCGGACATGCGCGTCGCCGTCTGGGAGAAGCTCGCGGGCAACATGGGCAACGGGCCGCTCGCCATCCTCGCGGGACGGAAGATGAAGGAGTACATGGCGCACCCGGCGGTGTTCCAGGCGGCGATCCGGGCGATGGAGGAGTGCCACGCGGTGGCGCGCGCCTGGGGCTGCGAGGTGAAGGCCGACCCCGCCAAGCGGGCCGCGGCGAACGCGGCGAGTTCGCACAAGCCCTCGATCCTGCAGGACATGGAGTTCGGCAAGCCGATGGAGGTGGATGCGCAGATGGTCGTGCCGCTGGAGCTCGCGCGGCTGGCCGGGGTGGAGACGCCGACGCTCGACCTGACAATCGCGCTCGCCGTGGAGCGCGCGCGCGCCGCGGGCCTCTATTCCGGCTGAGCGGCGAGCGGCGGGTCGGTCTGGCCGAGCACCCAGCCTTCCCAGCGCAGCAGGGTCGGGTCGTCAGGGTACCCCTCCGATCGACGGCCGAGCAGAACGTTAAGCACACCAAACAGACCGCAGACGCAATCAAAGCGGTCCTCTCCTGCGCGGTCCGTGCCGAAGCCGCCCTCGATTGCGGTCGCGAGTTCGGGTGCGAGTGTCACGCCCGTGGCGCGCGCCCAGGCGAGAAGCGTGTCGCCCGCGGCGACGCGCGCGGACCGGCTGCGCTTGGAGCCGGCGAGCCTGAGCCCGATGTGGCGGTAGCACTCGGCCGGGTAGGTCTCCGCGAGCACGACGGCGCTAGGCGCGGCGAGGTCCGCGAGCCTGCCCTCGAACGGCCAGAGCCGAATCGGCGCGCCGGCGGCGAGGCTCGGCAGCAGCATCTCGCGCCAGGCGCTGATCGCGGCCTTGCCGGCCTGATTGGCGCCGAGGGTCCAGAACAATGGCGCGCCGGCCGGACGCGTCGCCGTGCGCAGATCGCAGCGCCGGCCGAGGCACGACGCGTCGGGCAGTCCGAGCGCCGCGGCATGTGCCGCGCGCGTCATCCCGCGCATTCCGCGCGCTGGATAGAACGGCCGATCCGGCGAGACCTCATCGAGGGCGGCAGCGACCGAGAAGAAGGACGGCCGGTCGGCGAGGCTGCGCAGGAAGGCCGGGAAGCCAGTGGCGCCTGCGTGCCGTTCGGCGTAGAGGCGCGGCAGGCCGAGCGGCACATCGAGTCCGAGGATCGCGGCCCCGCCGGCGGCGGTGGCAATCAGGCGGGCCGTGAGGCTGTCCGGTGGCCCGACGGGCGTGGGCGCGTGCGCCGCCCACCGGCCGTCGGCGTCACGCTGCGCGACCGCGATCCAGCACTTGCGTGGGTCGGACGACCAGTCCGCGTGTGCGGCAAGCGTGACGTGCGGAACGGGTGCATTCGACCGTGCGGTGGCGTCAGGGGTGTCAGGCGGGCGCGCCATGGTGGCGCGCTGTGGCATAGTGTCGCCGCGAACGGCAAGGAGCGCGCGGCATGAACGTGGCGACGGCAAGGGTTCTGGCGGGAACGGACGCGGCGCACCCGGACGGTCAGTACAGCACGGTCTCCAAATGGTTCCACTGGGTCACGCTGGTGCTGATGGCGATCACCCTCCCGGTCGGCTTCGTCATCAAGTACATCGCCAACGAGCCCTTCGCGACCAAGATGGTGTTCTACGCCGTGCACGAGAGCGCGGGGCTGACCATCCTGTTCGTCACCATCGCCCGCCTGGTCTGGCGTATCGCCAACCCGCCGCCGCCGCTGCCCGAGCACATCCCCGCGCAGATGCGGCTCGCGGCCAGCACGGTGCATTGGCTGCTCTACGCGGCGCTGATCGTGCAGCCGATCCTCGGCTTCACCATGACCAACGCGTTCGGCTTCCCGATGCAGGGTGCCACCGCCTATCTCGGCCTGATCGACATTCCGGCAGTGATGGCGGAGAACCAGAGCCTCGCCGAGACGTTGAAGACCCTGCACACCTGGGTGGGGTATTCGATCGCCGCGCTGCTGGTCGCGCACATCGCCGGCGCGGTGTACCACCATGCGCTCCGGCGTGACGGCACGCTGATGCGGATGCTGTAGCGGCTACGCTTCACCGCGGGCGCGGGCGAGCGCGCGGCGCAGAAGCCCGGGCTTCTTCGGCTGGGGCGGCGGCGCGGCCGCCTCTGCCGCGGTGCGTGCGGCATAGGCCCGCGCGCGCTCCTTCTGCGCCATCCACTTCTCGATCGTCATGCCCGCCTTCGCCGCGCGCTTCGTCTCGTAGGCGCGCTGCGCCTCGGTCATGCCGGCGGTGGGGTCCTTGGCCTTGGCCATCGTCGTCGTCCCTCGGGAGAGGGGGCGGACGCTACTCGGCGGCCAGCCGCGCTTCAACGTCCCGCCCGAACATGGCCGAGAAGCGCCGAGCGAATGCGGGCCAGGCGGTCGGGTTCACCAGCCGGGGCGGGCGCTCGCCCCGGACGAACAGGCCGATCAACTGCTCGGCCCCCCAGGTGGCGATGCGCCGGCGGCTCTCCTCGGTGACACCCGCGGTGTGCGGGCTCGCGAGCACCGCCTTGTGGTGCAGCAGCGGATTGTCGAGCGGCGGCTGCGGCTCGCGGTCCCAGCAGTCGAGCCCGGCGCCGCCGAGATGCCCGCTCTCCAGCGCCGCGAGCACGGCGCGCTCGTCATGGATGAACTGGCGCGCGGTGTTGACCAGGATCGCCCCTGGGCGCATCCGCGCGATCGCCTCAGCACCGATCATGCCGCGCGTCTCATCGTTGAGCGGGCAGTTGATCGACACCACGTCGCTCTCGGAGAGCAGGGTGGCGAGTTCGACCTTCTCGCCCCCGCGCGCGGCGATCGTCGCGGCATCGAGATAGGGGTCGGCGGCGAGGATGCGGCAGCGGAAGGCGAGGCGGCAGATCTCGGCGATCCGGGTGCCGATCAGCCCGAGCCCGATGATGCCGACGGTACGATCGGCGAGCTCGCGCCCCATCACGGCCTCGCGCACCTGCATCGTGCCGGCGCGCATGGACGCCTGCGCCTCGGGGATGCGCTTGAGCAGGGCGAGCATCATGCCGACCGCATGCTCGGCGACACCCTCGGCATTGCCGCCCTTCTGGTTCATCACGATCACGCCGGCTTCGGTCATCGCCGCGACATCGACGGTGTCGTAGCCGGCGCCGTGGCTCGAGACCGCGAGCAGGTCGGGGGCGGCGCGCAGCAGCGCCGCATCGGCCCAGAGATGCCGCGGCAGCTCGTCACGCAGGCTGCCGGTCTGGTAGGCCTGGGCGCCGGCGAACAGGGTGGGGACCTCGTCGGCGCCGGTATCGGGGCCGCAGCGGCGCAAGCGGAACTCGGGCTGCGCGCGCATGATCTCGAGGAACACCGGGCGCGGCGTCGGTTCGGCATAGACGAGGGTGATCGGCTGGGGCATCGGTCGGGCTCGCAATTGGCTGACCCGGCGAGGCTAGGCGGGGACGCCGGCCGCGTCGAGGCATGGGAGACCTGCATGGAGGCACGCCTGAAATCGGGGCTGTGGGTGCGCGCGGTGATCCGCCAGTGCGACCGCATGGGGCGCGCCGCGGTGGTGCTGCGCAAGGGCGACCCCGATTCGGGCGGCATTCTCGTCGTGCTGCGCGGACAGGCCGGCTCGGTCGTGCTGGCGCAGGCGCGCGACGCCGAGGGCCGGCCCGCCTGGGTGCGCGGCACCGGCGAGGCGCCGGCCGATCAGGCCGGGGTGGACGCCTATCTCGCGCGTCAGGTGAAGCGCGATCCGGATGTCTGGGTGATCGAGATCGACGCGCCCGATCTCGTGCCGCCGTTCGAGGCCCGCCTGGTGTGACCTCGGCGCCCGCCATCGCAATGTCACGACCGCTTCACACACGCGTGCGCAGGCCTGCCTAGGATCACGTCGGCCGTCGCAGCCGTGATGGCCGTTGCCTCCTCAGTCCATGCCGGAGTCAGAACAATGATCTGTCGTTCCGTCGCGATCCCCTCGATCGCGTGTGCGATGCTTGCTGGCGTCGCCTTCCTTTCGGTCGAGGCGGCGGCCGCGCCGCTGGTCGACCGCCCGCTCGTGATCGCCCACCGTGGCGCGAGCAACTATTTGCCCGAGCACACCATGGAGGGCTACCGCCTCGCGGTGCAGATGGGGGCGGACTTCATCGAGCCGGACCTCTTCATAACCGCTGACGGCGTGCTGGTCGCCCGTCACGACCGGTCGCTGAACGCGACCACCAATGTCCAGCAGGTGGCGGCGAGCGATCCCGAACTGTTCGCCAAGGGCACGCAGGTGGGCGGCACGCGGCAGTACTACATCGACAACCTGACCTATGCCGACATCCAGAAGCTGAGCGCCACCTCGCGCGGCGGCGCGGCCTACTCGAACCCTGCGACGAGCCCGTACTACGACGGCACCGAGAGCTTCGCCGTGCCGACGTTCAACGACGTGCTGGACTATGTCTACGATCTCTACAACACAACCGGCCAGATCGTCGGCGTCTATCCGGAGGTGAAGACGATCTCCGGCAACGCCGCCTACAACCGTGCCATCGCCGATGCGATGCTCGCGGCGCTGGCGGATCCGAAGTATGGCGGGTTCTTCGACGGCAGCTTCGACAACGTGTTCCTGCAGTCCTTCGATCAGTCGATCGTGCAGTACCTCTCGGCACAGTCCGACCTGCCGGTGGTCTATCTGACGAGTTGCCCCGGCACCGCGGCGGCCGCGAACGCGATCGCCCAGTACGCTGACGGCATCGGCATCAGCACTGGCCAGGCGACGCAGGCCTGCATCGACCGCGCGCATGAGGCCGGCCTGCTGGTCCATGCGTACACGGTGTCGCTGGCCAACGCCGCGCTGCATGACACCCTCTATGCCCGTGGCGTGGACGGCATCTTCACCAACACGCCGGACCTCGCGGTGGCCTCGCGCAACGCGCTCTACCCGGTGCCCGAGCCGGCCTCGCTCGCGCTGTTCGGGCTCGGCGTGATGGGTCTGCTCGCCGCGCGCCGCCGCCTCGCCTGAGGCTCAGCGGGCCTGCCGGGTGAGCGCGAGGAACGCCGCACTCCCCACCGCGAGCGCGCAGGCGAACACCGCCAGCGCACCCGGCAGGCCCGCGATCCGCGCGACCAGCCCCGAGAGCGGCTGCAGCACGACGAGACCGACGAAGAACGAGAGGTTCACCGCCGAGAGCGCCTTGCCGGTACCGCCCTCCGGCGCCGCCTCGCGCGTCATCGGGTAGAGCAGCACGTGGCTGCCGATCAGCATGCCCACCAGCGCCATCGCGGCGATGTCGGGTGCGGCCCGTCCGCCGGCCAGCGGCAGCCATGCGAGCGACGCCGCAGCGGCGAGATGCGCCAGCCCCATCACACCCGCCCGACCGCGCAGGTGCCGATCGAGCCAGCCGAACAGCGCCGGCGCGAGCGACATCACCACCGACAGACCCGCCAGCACATTGCCCGTCTGCACCAGCCCGAAGCCGAGCCGGTCGGTCAGCCACGGCCCGGCCCAGAGGCCCCGCAGCGCGAGCGTCGCAGGATAGCCGACGAACGCCAGCACGATCGGCGCGCGCAGCCCGGGCGAAGCAACGAGCATCAGCACGTCGAGGCACTCGGCGCCGAGGCCGCGCTGCCCGGCGCGCGCGGGGCGGAGCGGCGGCACCAGCCGCCAGGCGGCGATCAGGCACAGCACGCCCGCGCCGGCTGCCGCGGCCGGTGCGGCGCGCCAGCCGGCGATGGCGACCAGCCAGGCCGAAGGCGTGCCCGAGGCAAGCAGCCCGATCCCGGACAGTGCGGGCATCAGCCCGGCGATCTGGCCGAACCGGTCGGGCGGCAGCAACTGGGCCGCCACCATCAATCCGGCCATGAACACGCCGGAACAGCCGAGCCCGGTGAGAAACTGGCCGAGCGCGAGGCTCCACGCGCCGGGCGCTGCGGCGGTGAGGGCAAGCCCGGCCGTGGCGATCGCCAGCAGGACGGTCGCGGTCCGTCGCGGACCGACGCGGTCCAGGGCGACACCGGACGGCACCTGGCCGACCGCGAAGCCGAGATGCACCATCGCCGTCGCCGCCGCGAGTCCTGCCTCGGACAGGCCGAACTCGGCCGTCACCCCGCCGGCGATGACGGCGGGCAGGGTGCGTGCCCATTGGCTGAGTGACACCGCGCCCACCAGGGCACCGAACGCCGGAACCGCCGTCATCGCGATCTCAGGCGAGCGCGGTCGGGACGCGCCGGTAGGCCCAGAGATCGCAGGAGACGCCGAGCAGCGTGAACGGGCCCTCGCGCACACCGCCGAGTCGCGCGGCGACGCGTTCGGAGGCGGTGTTGGCAGGCTTGATGAAGCTGACGAACCGCTCCGCCGGCACGTGCGCCCAGGCCCAGTCGAGTGCGGCGCGGCAGGCCTCGGTGGCGTAGCCCATGCCCCAGGCGTGGCGCGCGAGCGCATAGGCGAGCTCGGGTTCTGGCCAGCCGGCGAGGTGGAGGATGCCGGCCCGGCCGAGGAACCGCCCGGTCGCGCGTTCCTCGAGCGCGAAGCAGCCATAGCCCTTCAGCGCCCACTGACCCATCAGCACCGCCATGCCGGTCCAGCTCTCGTCGCGCGTGCGCGGCTTGCCGGCGGCGGGCCCGGCGCCGAGATGGCGCATCACCTCCGGGTCGGCCTGCATCGCGGCATAGGCGTCGAGATCGGCATCGGTGAAGCCGCGCAGCACCAGCCGCCCGGTGACGAGGCGGGGCACGAGGTCGTTCGTTGTGATCATCGGCGCAGCGTGGCATGCAGCCGGCGGGGCCGCTACCGTCCCGCCGCCGTTCCTGGGAGACCCACCGCATGACGCCCGCCGCCTCTCGCCGCGCCGTGCTCGCCGGCCTGCTTGCCGCCCCCGCGATCCGTCCTGCCGCCGCGCAGGGTGCGCCGATCCGCTTCACGCTCGACTGGACGTTCCAGGGCCCGAACGCGGTGTTCCTGCACGCCAACCGCGCCGGCTACTACCGGGCCGAGGGGCTGAACGTGACCGTGGATGCCGGCCAGGGCAGCGCGGGCGCGATCCAGCGGATCGTCGGCGGCGCGTATGAGATGGGCTTCGCCGATCTGAACAGCGCGATCGAGTACAACGCCAACAACGCGAATGCGATGATCAAGGGCGTGATGGTGCTGTTCGATGCCGCGCCGTTCTCGATCCTGACGCTGAAGCACAAGGGCATCTCGGCGCCGAAGGACCTCGAGGGCAAGACGCTCGGCGCGCCGCAGTTCGACGCCTCGTTCCGGCTGTTCCCGGCCTTCTGCGCCGCCAACGGCGTGGATCGCGCACGGGTGCGCGTGCAGAACATGGCGCCGCCGCTGCGCGAGACCATGCTGGTGCGCGGCGAGGTCGATTTCATCACCGGGCATTTCTACACCTCGATCCTGGAGCTGCAGGCGCGCGGCGTGCCCGCGAACGACATCGTCGTGTTCCTCTATGCGCGGCTCGGCCTGCCGTTCTACGGCAATGGCATCCTCGCCTCGCCGCGCATGCTGGCTGAGCGTGGCGACCAGGTGCGCGGCTTCCTCCGCGCCACCATCCGCGCGATGCGCGAGATCGTCGCCGAGCCCGCGCTGGCAATCGCCGCGCTGAAGGCGACCGACCCGCTGGTCGACGAGGCGATCGAGACCGAGCGGCTGCGCATGGCGCTCGCCGACAACGTGCTGACCCAGCGCGTGCGGCGCGACGGCTGGGGAGGGGCGGAGCAGGACCGGCTGGCCGCCTCGATCGAGCAGGTGAGTGCGGCGCTCAATCTGCCGCGCCGTATCGCGCCGGCTGATCTGTTCGATGCAAGCTTGCTGCCGCCCGCGTCCGAGCGGATGCTGACGTGACGCGCTGATGCGCTTTCTCGCGCGCCCGGCGGCCGCGCCGTGGATCATGACGATCGGGCTGTTCCTCGTCTGGGAGGCATACTGCCAGGCCAGTGGCATCAGCCCGTTCGTGCTGCCTGCGCCGTCCGCGATCTTCGAGGCGCTGTGGCGCTTCCGCGCCGGGATCTGGCTGAACGCCGAGCAGACCCTGCTGACCACGCTGGCTGGCTTCGGCATCGCGGTCGCGTTCGGGTTGTTCCTCGGCGTGGCGATCGGCGCCTCGGCCTGGCTCTATGCGGCGATTTATCCGCTGCTTGTCGCGTTCAACGCGATCCCGAAGGTGGCGATCGTGCCGGTGCTGGTGATCTGGGTCGGCATCGGCACGGTGCCGGCGATCATCACGGCGTTCCTGATCAGCTTCTTCCCGATCGTGGTGAACGTCGCGACCGGTGTCGCGACCGTTGAGCCCGAGCTGCTCGACGTGTTGCGCAGCCTGGGCGCGAAGAAGCGCGACATCATGCTGAAGGTCGCGATCCCGCGCTCGCTGCCCTACTTCTTCGCTTCGCTGAAGATCGCGATCACGCTCGCCTTCGTGGGCTCCGTGATCAGCGAGACGGTGGCGGCGAACCGGGGCATCGGCTTCCTGATGCTGCGCGATGCCTCGACCAATGTGCCGCGCATGTTCGCGGCCCTGCTGCTGATCGCGGCGCTGGCGGTCGCGATGTACGGCATCGCCGCGCTGATCGAGCGGCGCTTCACGCGCTGGGCGACGCGCGGCGCGCAGGCCTACGCGACGGGCGGCTGAGGTGATCGCGGTCGACTGGGGCATCACCTCGTTCCGCGCCTGGCGGCTCGCGCCGGACGGGACGGTGCAGGACCGCGTCTGGGGTCCGTTCGGTATCGGATCGGTCGCGGACCGCGACTTCGCGGGCGTGCTCGACCGTGCGGTCGGCGCGTGGCGTCCGGCGCCTGTGCTGATGTGCGGCATGATCGGCAGCCGCCAGGGCTGGGTCGAGGCGCCCTATGTCGCAGCACCCGCCGGGCTCGCGGCGATCGCGGCCGCGCTCGCGCCGGTTCCCGGGATGAGCCGTGCCTGGATCGTGTCCGGCGTGGCGCAGGACCCGCCCGACGTGATGCGCGGCGAGGAGACGCAGATCATGGGTGTGGCCGCGGCGCTCGGTCCGGGCCGACACGTGCTCTGCCTGCCCGGCACGCACAGCAAATGGGCGGTGGTGGAGGGCGGGCAGGTGGCCGGGTTCCGGACGGCGATGACCGGCGAGGTGTTCGGCCTGATGCGCACGCAGTCGATCCTGGCACCGCTGATCCCCGAGGATGCTGGCGACGATGCGGCCGCGTTCGACGCCGGCCTCGCCCGCGCGCGCGAGGAGGGCGGGCTGCTGCACCATCTGTTCGGCCTGCGGGCCGGCGTGCTGCTCGGCCGCGTCGCGCCCGGCGCGCTGCCGTCGATGCTGTCCGGACTGCTGATCGGCCACGAGATCGCCGAGCTCTCGGCCGAGGCGCGCGAGGTTCATCTGGTCGGCAGCGCAGCCCTGACCGAGCGCTACACGCGCGCGCTTGCGCAGTTCGGTATCGCGGCCACGGCGCATGGCGAGGAGACGGCCGCGCGCGGCCTGTTCGCGATCGCCCGCGAGGCGGGGATCGCATGAGCCGCATCACCCCCTGGCTCGCCCGTTCGCCGTTCGTGGCGATCCTGCGCGGGGTACGCCCCGACCAGGTTGTGCCGATCGCGCAGGCCGTCGTCGAGGCGGGATGGTGCGTGATCGAGGTGCCGTTGAACTCGCCCGCGCCCTTCGCCTCGATCGCGCGGCTGTCGGAAGCGCTCGCGGCCGACATCCTGGTGGGTGCGGGCACGGTGCGCACGCCGGCGGAGGTGGATCGCGTCGCCGAGGCGGGGGGGCGGCTGATCGTGATGCCGCACGCCGACACCGCGGTGATCACGCACGCCGTACGGCGCGGGCTGGTGACGCTGCCGGGCGTGTACACCGCGACCGAGGCCTTCGCTGCGATCGATGCCGGCGCGGACGCGCTGAAGCTCTTTCCGGCCGAGATCGGCGGACCGGCGCTGCTCAAGGCGCTGCGCGCGGTGCTGCCGAAGGAGATGCCGGTGCTGCCGGTCGGCGGCGTCGCACCCGACACGGTTGCCGCATGGCGCGCCGCGGGGGCCGCGGGGTTCGGGGTCGGCAGCGCCCTCTACCGCCCGGGCGACGATGCGGCGACAGTGGGCGGACGGGCGCGCGACTTCGTCGCGGCACTCGGCTGACAGGGGCGAGAGGACGGCATGAAGGTCGCGGCGATCGGGCTCGGCTCGATGGGGATGGGGGCGGCGCTCAATCTCTTGAAGGCGGGGCACGCGGTGACCGGCGTCGATCCGCGCGCGGAGGCACGCGACGCGTTCATCGCCGCCGGCGGCAAGGCGGTGGCGCGGGCGGCGGAGATCGCCGAGGGCACCGAGGCGGCGCTCGTGCTGGTGGTGAATGCCGCGCAGACCGAGGCGGCGCTGTTCGGCCCGGACGGAGCGTCCGCGCGTCTCGCGCCCGGTGCGGTGGTGATCGCTTCGGCGACGGTAGCGCCGGAGGCGGCGCGCGCGCTCGCGGCCAAGGCCGACGCGGCGGGGCTGCTGTGGCTCGACGCGCCGGTGTCGGGCGGGGCCACGGGCGCGCGCGAAGGGACGATGGTGGTGATGGCGTCGGGACCGGAGGCCGCCTTCGCCAAGGCCGAGCCGGTGCTCGCCGCGATCGCGCGCAAGACCTGGCGGCTCGGCGACGCGCCGGGCATCGGCAGCACCGTCAAGATGGTGAACCAACTGCTGGCCGGGGTGCACATCGCGGCGGCGGCCGAGGCGATGGCACTCGGCATCCGTGCGGGCGCCGATCCGAGGATGCTCTACGAGGTCATCAGCTCCGCGGCCGGCAACTCCTGGATGTTCAGCAACCGCGTCCCGCACATCCTCGATGGCGACGACACGCCGCGCTCGGCTGTCGACATCTTCGTCAAGGATCTCGGCATCGTGCTGGATGCAGCGCGCGGCATGACGTTTCCGCTGCCCGTCACTTCGGCGGCGCACCAGCTCTTTCTCGGTGTCTCGGCGGCCGGGCATGGCGGCCGCGACGATGCCTTCGTCATCCGCTTCTGGGAGGTGCTGGCCGGGATCGAGCTGCCGAAGCGCGACTGACATCCTGCATACGGCAGCGCCCGTTTTCGGCGGGAACGTTCCCTGCTACC
>CAZHMM010000013.1:27128-44236 GCA_964533585.1 uncultured Elioraea sp. | reverse complement strand
CCGCCGCCCTATAAGCCGCGGCTCTGCGCGCGCCGGGCCCCTGGGGCATGCCCGGCCGCCTTCGGTCGCGCCCGCGCGACCCCCTCGGACGAAAGGATGGTCAAATGCCCAAGCTCAAGACGAAAGCCAGCGTCAAGAAGCGCTTCAAGATCACCGCCTCCGGCAAGGTGCTCGCCGGCCCGGGCTTCAAGCGCCACCAGCTCACCGCCAAGGCGCAGAAGATGAAGCGCCAGGGCCGCGGCAGCCAGGTCCTGACGGACCAGGACGCGCGCACGGTGAAGCAGTGGGCGCCCTACGGGCTCTGATCGCGGAAGGACGCTAGACCAATGGCACGCGTGAAGCGGGGCGTGACGGCCCATGCCCGTCACAAGAAGGTTCTCGAGCGGGCGAAGGGCTTCCGTGGCCGCGCCGGCACCACCATCCGGATGGCGAAGCAGAAGGTCGACAAGAGCCTTCAGTACGCCTACCGCGACCGCAAGGTGAAGAAGCGTGAGTTCCGCGCGCTCTGGATCCAGCGCATCAACGCCGCCGTGCGCGAGAAGGGGCTGACCTACAGCCAGTTCATCGCCGGGCTGAAGGCGGCGGGGCTGGAGCTCGACCGCAAGGTGCTGGCCGAGCTCGCCTTCAACGAGCCGGCGGCGTTCGCCGCCGTCGTGGACCAGGCCGCGGCCGCGCGCGCCGTCTGATCCGCTCCGCGCAGGCAGCCGCCACACCAACCCTGCCCGCGCGGAGCGATTGACGATGACGACGTTAGGGGCTGCCGGCCTGCCGGCGGCCCTTTTCGCATGGGACCTCCGATGATCGACGATCTCGCCGCACTGCGTGACGACACCCTCGCCAAGGTCGAGGCGGCCGGCGACCTCGCCGCGCTGGACGCCGTGCGGGTCGCGGCGCTGGGGAAGAACGGCGCGGTGACGGCGCTGATGAAGGGCCTCGGCGCGGTGGCCCCCGAGCAGCGGAAGGAGCGCGGCGCGGCGCTGAACGCGCTGAAGGACGCGATCGCCGCCGCACTCGACGCCCGCCGCGCGGTGCTGGACGACGCGGCCCTCGACGCGCGGCTCGCGGCCGAGCGGCTCGACATCACCCTGCCGCCCCGCCCCTCCCCCGAGGGGCTGGTCCACCCGATCAGCCGCACCATCGAGGAGATCGTCGCGATCTTCGGCGCCATGGGCTTCACGGTCGCCGAGGGCCCGGACATCGAGGATGACTGGCTGAATTTCGGCGCGCTCAACATCCCCGCGCACCACCCGGCGCGGCAGGACCACGACACGTTCTACATGCCCGGCCGCACGCCCGAGGGGCGCGAGAAGGTGCTGCGCACGCACACCAGCCCGGTGCAGATCCGCGCGATGCTGAACCAGCCCCCGCCGATCCGCGTGATCGCGCCCGGCCGCACCTACCGCGCCGACCATGACGCGACGCACAGCCCGATGTTCCACCAGGTCGAGGGGCTGGCGATCGGGCGCGACATCACGCTCGCGCATCTGAAGGGCTGCATCGTCGACTTCCTGCGCGCCTTCTTCGGCATCCCCGACCTGCCGGTGCGGTTCCGCTCCTCCTATTTCCCGTTCACCGAGCCCTCGATGGAGGTGGACATCGGCTGGAACCGCCGCACGGGCGAGCTCGGCCGCGGCGGGGACTGGCTGGAGATCCTCGGCTCGGGGATGGTGCACCCGAAGGTGCTGGAGGCGGGCGGGGTCGATCACACCGAGTGGCAGGGCTTCGCCTTCGGCATGGGGATCGAGCGCGTGGCGATGCTGAAGCACGGCATCACCGATCTGCGCCCGTTCTACGAGAGCGACATCCGCTGGCTGCGCGAGACCGGGTTCCGCGCGGAGGATGTCGCGAGCCTCGCGACGGGGCTTTCCTGAGATGAAATTCACGCTCTCCTGGCTGAAGACGCATCTCGACACCGAGGCGTCGGTCGAGCGCGTGCTCGACACGCTGAACGCGATCGGGCTGGAGGTGGAGGGGGTCGAGGATCGCGGCGCCGCACTCGCCGGGTTCCGCATCGCCCATGTGGTGGAGGCGCGGCCGCACCCGAACGCGGACCGGCTGCGCGTCTGCAAGGTCGATGGCGGCGACGGCAAGCTGCTCAACATCGTCTGCGGCGCGCCGAATGCGCGCACGGGGATGAAGGGCGTGCTCGCGCTGCCCGGCGCGTTCATTCCGGGCACGGGGATCACGCTGAAGGTCGGGCAGATCCGCGGCGAGCCGTCGGAGGGAATGCTGCTGTCGGCGCGCGAGATGGCGCTCGGCGAGGATCATGACGGCATCGTCGAGCTGCCGGAGGATGCGCCGCTCGGTGCCGAGTACGCGCGCTGGGCGGGGCTCGCCGATCCGGTGATCGAGATCGCGGTGACGCCGAACCGCGGCGATGCGCTGTCCGTGCGCGGGATCGCGCGCGACCTCGCCGCGGCCGGGATCGGCACGCTCAGGCCCTGGTCCGCGCCCGCCGTACCGGCGGCGTATCAGAGCCCGGTGCGGTGGGCGACCGAGACGCCCGGCTGCCCCTGGGTGCTGGGGCGGCATTTCCGCAATGTGCGGAACGCGCCGTCGCCGGAATGGCTGAAGCGGCGGCTGGAGAGCATCGGGCTGCGGCCGATCAGCCGGCTGGTGGACATCACCAACTTCTTCACCTTCGACCTGGGCCGGCCGCTGCACGTGTTCGACGCGGGCAAGCTCGCGGGCGGCGTGCTGACCATGCGCCCGGGCCGCGGCGAGACCTTCGCCGGGCTGCACGGCAGGGAGGTCACCGCGACCGAGGCCGACACGGTGATCGCCGATGCGTCGGGCGCGCTCGCGCTCGCCGGCGTGGTGGGCGGCGCAACCACCGGCTGCACCGAGGAGACGACCGAGGTGTTCCTCGAGGTCGCGCTGTTCGATCCCGTTGCGATCGCCAACACGGGCCGGCGCCTCGGTATCCAGACCGACGCGCGCTACCGGTTCGAGCGCGGCATCGACGCCGGCATCATGCGCGAAGCGACCGAGGCGGCGACGCGGATGATCCTCGATCTCTGCGGCGGCGAGGCGTCGGAGGTCGTGGAAGCGGGTGCGGAGCCCGACCTGCGCCGCACCGCCACGCTGCGCTACGCCCGCCTCGCCGAGTTCGGCGGCCTGCCGGTGCCGCCAGAGGAGGCGACGCAGATTCTCGAACGCCTGGGCTTCACGCCGACCGCGCGCGACATGGACCGCGTCACCGTCGCGGTGCCGTCCTGGCGCAACGACTGCGCCGGCGAGCCGGACGGCCAGGCCGAGTACGACCTGATCGAGGAGGTGTTGCGCATCGTCGGGCTGGAGACGGTGCCGGCCGCGCCCATGCCGCCGCTCGCCGACGAAGCGGGCCGCGCGCGCGTGGTGCAGGCGGTCTCGGTCACGCCGGGGATGGGCCGCGCGATCACCGCGCGCCGCGTGCTGGCAGGGCGCGGCATGACGGAGTGCGTCACCTTCAGCTTCATGGACAGCCGCGTGGCGGCGCTGTTCGGCGGCGGCGACGCGGCGCGGATGCTGGCGAACCCGATCGCCTCGGATCTCGACGCGATGCGGCCCTCGATCATCGGCACGCTGGCGCTCGCGGCGGCGCGCAATGCCGCGCGCGGCTATCCGGATGTCGCGCTGTTCGAGACCGGCCCGGCCTTCCAGGGCGGCGAGCCGGGCGAGCAAACGCTCTGCGCGGCCGGGCTGCGCGCCGGCGCCTCGCCGCGCCACTTCGCCGCGCCCTCGCGCATGGTGGACGCGCTCGACGCGAAGGGCGATGCGCTCGCGGTGCTGGCCGCGCTCGGGATGAACCTCGACGGGGTGCAGGCGGTGCCCGAGCCACCCGCCTGGCTGCACCCGGGCCGCGGCGGCGTGCTGCGCGCGGGGCCGAAGGTGACGCTCGGCGTGTTCGGCGAGCTGCATCCGCGCGTGCTGAAGGCGCTCGACCTCGAAGGCCCGGTGGCGGTGTTCGAGCTCGATCTCGGCGCGGTGCCGGAGCCCAGGCGCAAGAAGCGCGGCAACCCGCAACTGCCGGCATTCCAGCCGCTGGTGCGCGACTTCGCCTTCGTGGTGGACGAGGCGGTCGCGGCCGAGGCGCTGATGCGCGCCGCCCGCGCCGCCGACCGCGCGCTGATCGAGCGTGTGGAGCTGTTCGACGTCTATCGCGGCAAGGGGATCGAGGAGGGCCGGAAGAGCCTCGCGATCGCGGTGACGTTGCAGCCGCGCGAGCGGACGCTGACGGACGGCGAGATCGAGGCGGTGGCGCAGAAGATCGTCGCCTCGGTGGCGAAGGCGACGGGGGCGGTCCTGCGGGGGTAGGCCGCTACGCCCCCTCCCCCAGATACGCTGTCGCATCGATCTCGACGATGCAGTCGGGCGAACCCAGCCCCTGCACGATGCACGAGACCCGATGCGGCGGGTCCTCGGCGAAGTTGGCGAAGTAGACCTCGTTCATCGGCGCCCAGTACGCGCGGTCGGTGACATAGACCGTGCACTTCACCACATCGCGCAAGCTGCCGCCCGCCTCCTCGATCAGCGCGCGGATGTTGTCGATCGCCTGTTGCGTCTGCGCGCGCGCATCGCCGAGCGCGTAGCTGCCGTCCGGCCGCGCACCCGTGCAGCAGACGAACATGAACCCGCCGGCGACCGTGGCCTGGGCGATCGGCACCTTGAACGGGCGGACGCGGGGTGACGTGACGGTGCGTTTCGGCATGATCCCTCCCTCACACGCAAGCATGGTTGGCATCCGGCGCAAGGCTGCCTCAGCCGGTTGGCGCTCGACAGAGGGCCGAGGTGGCGGCAGGGTCTGCCCGGACAGACGGGAGGGCACTCCGATCAGCACGCGCAGCCTCGACCCTGCGAGCGCCCCGGCGCAGACGCCGCGCCGCGCGCCGCGCGCCGGGTTCAACTACGCCGAAGGCAAGGCGGTCAACATCCCGCGCCGGCTGCGCGGGATCCTCTCGCTCCAGGACCTCGAACCGGCGGCGCGCCGGCATCTGCCGCGGCCGCTGTTCGGCTACGTCTCCGGCGCGGCGGAGGAGAACCAGGCCGTCGCCGACAACCGCGCCGCCTTCGGCGAGTGGGGCTTCGTGCCGCGCGTGCTGCGCAACGTCGCGCGCCGGACGACCGAGGCCGGGCTGTTCGGCCAGCGCTGGACCGTGCCGTTCGGCATCGCGCCGATGGGAATCTCGGCGCTGATCGCCTATCGCGGCGACCTCGCCCTCGCGCGCGCGGCCGCCGAGGCCGGGATCATCAACATCATGAGCGGCTCGTCGCTGATCCGGCTGGAAGAGGTGGCGGCGGCCGCGCCCGAGAGCTGGTTCCAGGCCTATCTGCCCGGCGATCCCGAGCGAATCCTCGGCCTGATCGACCGCGCGGCGGCGGCCGGGTTCGGCACGCTAGTGGTGACGGTCGACGTGCCGGTGGCGGCGAACCGCGAGAACAACATCCGCTCGGGCTTCTCCACGCCGCTCCGCCCCAGCCTGCGGCTTGCCTGGGACGGGGCGATCCGGCCGCGCTGGCTGTTCGGCACGGCGGCGCGCACGCTGCTCAAGCACGGCATGCCGCATTTCGAGAACTCCTTCGCGCATCGCGGCGCGCCGATCCTCGCCCGCCAGGCGCTGCGCGACTTCTCCAGCAAGGATCATTTCGACTGGAGCCACATCGCGCTGATCCGCGAGCGCTGGCGCGGCCGGCTGGTGATCAAGGGCATCCTCGATGCCGAGGATGCGCGGCTCGCGCGCGAGCATGGCGCGGACGGGATCATCGTCTCGAACCATGGCGGCCGGCAGCTCGACTACGCGGTCTCGGCGCTGCGGGCGCTGCCCGAAGTGGTGCAGGCGGTGGGCGATCTGCCGGTGATGCTCGATGGCGGGGTGCGGCGCGGCACGGATGTGCTGAAGGCGATCGCGCTCGGCGCGCGTTACGTGTTCATCGGCCGGCCGTTCCTCTACGCCGCGGCGATCGGCGGCGAGGACGGGGTGGCGCATGCGATCGGCCTGCTCGCGACCGAGATCAGCCGCGACATGGCGATGCTCGGCATCAACTCCCTCGACGAGATGACGCTCGAGCGCTTGATGCGGCTCCGCGGTTAACGGGTTCCAAGGGCCAATGGCCCTTGGCCGGGTGCAGGGGCGGAGCCCCTGCGTTATTTCTGGCGCGCGTTGTCCATCCGCCGTCGCATCTCGCGGATCGCCGCGGCAAGCCCGAGAAACACCGCCTCGCCGACCAGGAAGTGGCCGATGTTCAGCTCGGCGATCTCCGGGATCGCCGCGATCGGCCCCACCGTGTCGAACGACAGCCCGTGCCCCGCGTGCACCTCAAGCCCGATCGCGGCGCCATGCCTGGCCGCGGCGGCGATGCGTGCGAGCTCACGCTCGCGCGCCGCGCCGACATGCTCGCAGTATGTTCCCGTGTGCAGCTCCACCACCGGCGCGCCGAGTTCGCGCGCCGCGTCGAGCTGGCGCGGATCGGCCTCGATGAACAGGCTGACGCGGATGCCGGCCTCGGCCAGCGCGGCGATCGCCTCGCCGACCACCTCCCTGTTGCCGGCCACGTCGAGCCCGCCTTCGGTGGTGCGCTCCTCGCGCTTCTCCGGAACGAGACAGGCCGCATGCGGGCGGAGCGCGCGGGCGATGCCGACCATCTCCGGGGTCGCGGCCATCTCGAAGTTGAGCGGCAGGGCGATCTCGTCCTTCAGCCGGCGCATGTCGTCGTCGCGGATGTGACGGCGATCCTCGCGCAGATGCGCGGTGATGCCGTCCGCGCCCGCCTCCTTCGCGACCCGCGCGGCGCGCACCGGGTCGGGCTGATCGCCGCCGCGCGCGTTGCGGATGGTCGCGACGTGATCGACGTTCACGCCGAGGCGGAGTGGTGCCGGCATCGTATCCTTTCCTTGCGGGATCGCGGGTTCAGGCGCGCGCGCGCTCGACGGTGCTGATCTGCGGGCTGGCGCGCAGCGCGGCGATGATGTCGCCGAGATGGCCGAGATCGCGCACCTCGAGGTCGATCAGCATCTCGAAGAACTCGGGCGTGCGGTTGACGATCTTGAGGTTGACGATGTTGCCGTCGCGCTTGGCGATGACGGTGGTGAGCGTCGAGAGCGCGCCCGGCTGGTTGGCGGTCAGCACGGTGATCCGCCCGACATGCTTCTGCTGCGCGGTCTGGTCGAAGTCCCAGGCGACGTCGAGGAACCGTTCCGGGGTGGCGGCGAAGCTCTCCAGCGTCTGGCAGTCGGCGGTGTGGATCGTCACCCCCTTGCCGGTGGTGATGATGCCGACGATGCGGTCGCCCGGCAGCGGGTGGCAGCAGCCGGCGAAGTGCACCGCCATGCCGGCGACCAGGCCGCTGATCGGCACCGTCGCCGGCGCGCCGTCCCTTGCTGGGGCCGTGGGCTTCGCCTTGGCGCGGGGCGGCGGCAGCATCGAGGGCGCGCGCGCGGTCGGGCGCAGCTCCGGATAGGCGGCGAACACCACCTCGCGCGGGCCGATCGCGCCCGAGCCGACGGCCACCTGAAGATCCTCGATGCTCGGCTGCTTGAAGGTCTTGAGCACGCCGTCGAGCACCTTCTCGCCGCCCTCCACCCCCTCTTGGCGGAACGCCTTCACCAGCATCGAGCGGCCGAGCTCGATGTTCTGCGCACGCTGCTGGGCGTGGACGAAGCGGCGGATGCGCGCGCGCGCCTTGCCGGTGACGACGAAGCGTTCCCAGGCCGGGTTGGGCGTGTGGCCGCGCGCGGTGACGATCTCGACCTGATCGCCGTTCGAGAGCTCGGTGCGCAGCGGCATGATCCGGCCGTTGATCTTGGCGCCGACGCAGGTGTCGCCGACCTCGGAGTGCACGGCGTAGGCGAAGTCGACCGGTGTCGCGCCGCGCGGCAGGGTGATCAGGTCGCCCTTGGGGGTGAAGCAGAACACCTGGTCGCGGAACATTTCGAGCTTGGTGTGCTCGAGGAACTCCTCGGGCCCGGAGGCCTGCTCCAGGATCTCCAGCAGGCTGCGGAGCCAGCGGTACTGGCGCGGCGCCTCGGTGGGCTTCGGCCCGGACTCCTTGTAGGACCAGTGCGCGGCCACACCGTATTCGGCGATCTCGTGCATCTCGCGGGTGCGGATCTGCACCTCGATCTTCTGCGCGCCGGGCAGGATCACGCCGGTGTGCAGGGAGCGGTAGCCGTTCGGCTTGGGCGTGGAGATGTAGTCCTTGAACCGGCCCGGCACGACGCGGAAGGCCGAGTGCACCACGCCGAGCGCGCGGTAGCAGTCATCGACGCTCTCGACGACCACGCGGAAGGCCATGATGTCGGAGAGCTGCTCGAAGGCGACGTTGCGCCGGTGCATCTTCAGCCAGATCGAGTAGGGGCTCTTCTCGCGCCCCGTCACCTCGGCGGCGATGGAGTGCTCGGCCATCAGCCGGCTGAGATCCTCGGTGACGCGGTCGATCGTGTCGGCGCCCTCGCCGCGCAGGAACGCGACGCGGGCCAGGATCGAGGCATAGGCGTCGGGCTGGAGCTCGCGGAAGGCGAGGGTTTCGAGCTCGGTCTTCACCTGGTCCATGCCGATCCGCTCGGCGAGCGGGGCGTAGATCTCGAGCGTCTCGGCGGCGATCCGCCGGCGGCGCTTCTCGTCGCGCACGAAGCGGAGCGTGCGCATGTTGTGCAGCCGGTCGGCGAGCTTGACGAGCAGGACGCGGATGTCCTCGCTCATCGCGAGCACGAGCTTGCGGAAGTTCTCGGCCTGCTTGGAACGGTCCGATTGCAGTTCCAGGCGGGTCAGCTTGGTGACGCCGTCCACCAGCCGGGCGACGTCGCGGCCGAACCCCTTCTCGACATCGGCGAGCGTGACCGGGGTGTCCTCGACCACGTCATGCAACAGGGCGGTGACGATCGAGTTCGAGTCCACCCGGAATCCGGTCAGGATGTTGGCGACCTCGACCGGGTGGGTGAAGTAGGGGTCGCCGTTGTCGCGCGTCTGGCCGACATGCGCGCGGGCGGCGAAGTCATAGGCCTTGGCGATCAGCTCGGCGTCGGCCTTGGGGTCATAGGCGCGGACGCGCTCGACCAGTTCGCGGTCGAGCAGGGCCGTGCCGTCGGGCATCGCCGCGTCAGCCGCCTGGCGCAAGCGGGGGGCCGAGGGGCCGTCCTGCCTGCGCCGGGGTCATGGCCGGAGCCGCCGCCGTCAGCCGCCGCCCAGTTCGCGGGCGATCGCGGCCTCGATGTCGTCCTCCGAGACCGGGCCTTCCTCGGCCACCTGCTCCTCGGGGGAGATGTCCATGCCGGCGAAGATGTTGCTCTCGGTCGGCAGCAGGTCCATGACCTCCTCGGAGGCGGGCTCGGGCTCGGGCAGGCGCTGCAGGCTCTTGATCAGGTCGCCCTTCAGGCTGTCGAGATCGACCGTCTCCTCGGCGATCTCGCGCAGCGCGACGACGGGGTTCTTGTCGTTGTCGCGATCGACGGTGAGCTGCTCGCCGCGGCTGATGTTGCGCGCCCGCTGGGCGGCGAGCATGACCAGCTCGAAGCGGTTGGGAATCTTGAGGACGCAGTCTTCGACGGTGACGCGCGCCATGCGCTCGACCCTCCGGCACTGAAGTCTGGGGCTGAACCCCACCTCATAGTGGCCCGGAGCCGGGAAGGCAAGCAACCCTGACCTGTTCGGGCCCCAGCCCCCTTCACACCAGGGGCCGGCAGTCCTGCCCGGGCGGCAGGGCGGCGATCAGCGCCGCCACCGTCGCGCCGGAGACCGGGTGGCGCCAGCCGGGCGCGACCTCGGCGAGCGGGCACAGCACGAAGCCCCGCCTGGCGAGCCGCGGATGCGGCAGCACAGGGGCCGGGGCCTGCCGGATCAGGCCGTTCAGGTCGAGCAGGTCGAGGTCAAGTACCCGCGCGGCGTCGCGTTCGCCGCGCACCCGCCCGGCCTCCACCTCGATGGCGTTCAGCGCCGCCAGCAGGGACGCAGGCTCGGCGTCGCCGGCATAGGCGGCAACGGCGTTCACGTAGCGGGGCTGGCCGGAGGGCGGCACCGGCGCGCTGTCCCAGAGCCGCGAGGCGGCGCGGAAGGCGAGGCCGGGCAACGCGTTCACCCGGCCGAGCGCCCAGGCCAGGGTGGCGCGCGGTGGCGCCCCCCCCGGGCCGGGCAGGTTGGCGCCAAACCCGACCAGGATCATCGGTCATCTTCCTGCAACATCGACGATATCCTATTCACGTCAGCATCAGGCGTGTTTAGCCTGGAGCGTCATCAGGAGTCGGCGCCGACGGGCGGTTGAGGAGCCAAGTAGCAATGTTCGAGCGATCTGAGCGCGTGGCAGTGTTCATCGACGGGGCAAACCTGTACGCGGCATCGCGTACGCTGGGCTTCGATGTCGACTACAAATCGCTGCATGCGTTCTTCCGGACCAAGGCCTATGTGGTGCGGATGTTCTACTATACCGCGGTGCTGGAGACCGAAGAGTATACCCCGCTGAAGCCGCTGGTCGACTGGCTCGGCTACAACGGCTACACGGTGGTGACCAAGCCGGCCAAGGAATTCACCGACTCGACCGGGCGGCGCCGGGTCAAGGGCAACATGGATATCGAGCTCGCCATCGACATGCTCGAGATGGCGCCGCACGTGAATCACGTCGTGCTGTTCTCCGGTGACGGCGATTTCCGCCGCCTCGTCGAGGCGGTGCAGCGCCGGGGCGTGCGCGTCACCGTGGTCAGCACGATCCGCACCCAGCCGGTGCTGATCGCCGATGACCTGCGCCGCCAGGCCGACCAGTTCGTCGATCTCGCCGACATCATGGGCGAGTTCACCCGCCGCGTCGTGCCGCCGCGCGAGCCCGGCATGCCGCGCGAGGAGCGGATGGGCGAGCGCGTCGGTGTCACCGGACGGCCCTTCACGGTCGAGACCGTCGGCGGGCCGCGCGCGACACCGTCCGAGCCGTGGCGCGGGGTGCCGGAGACCGGCAACACCGAGTGACGGGCGCGCCCGCGGCGCCGCCGCGCGACTGCCCGCTCTGCCCGAGGCTCGCTGACTTCCGCGCCGCCAATCGCGGCCGCTTCGCGGCGTGGCACAACGCGCCTGTGCCCTCGTTCGGGCCGCTCGCCGCGCCCCTGCTGATCGTCGGCCTTGCCCCGGGGCTGCGCGGCGCCAACCGCACCGGCCGCCCCTTCACCGGCGACTGGGCGGGCGATCTGCTCTACGCCACGCTGCTCCGCTTCGGCCTCGCGGAGGGGCGCTATGACGCCAGGCCGGATGACGGGCTCCGGCTGACGCGCGCGCGGATCTGCAACGCCGTGCGCTGCGTGCCGCCCGAGAACAAGCCCGTCCCGGCCGAGATCGCCGCCTGCAACCGGTTCCTGAAGGGCGAGCTCGCGGCCATGCCCGGGCTGCGCGCGGTGCTGGCGCTCGGCGCGATCGCGCATGGCGCGGTGCTGCGCGCGCTCGGCCGGCCAGTGTCGTCGGCCCGCTTCGCGCACCGCGCCCGGCACGAGCTCGGCGGGCTCGTGCTGGCGGACAGCTACCATTGCAGCCGCTACAACACGAACACCGGGCGGCTGACGGAGGCGATGTTCCACGCGGTGTTCGACGACCTGATGCCGATCCTGCGCGCGCCCTGAGCCCGCCGTGACGCCGCCCGTCTGGCTGCTGGCCGCGCTGGTCTCGCTCGGCCCGCTCTCGACCGATCTCTATCTGCCCGCGCTACCGGCGATCGCCGCCGCCTTTGGCTCCGACGCGGCCGGGGTGCAGTGGACGCTGTCGGGCTTCCTGCTCGGCTTCGCCCCGGCCCAGCTGCTCTATGGGCCGTTCGCCGACCGGTTCGGCCGACGCCCGGCGATGGCGATCGGGCTCGCGATCTATCTTGCCGCCACGCTCGGCTGCGCGGTGGCACCCAGCCTCGGCTGGCTGGTCGCCGCCCGGGTGGTCCAGGCGGTCGGGTCCTGCGGCGGGCCGGTGGTGGCACGGGCGATCGTGCGCGACACCACCGATCCCGCACGCGCGGCGGCGGTGTTCGCCACCATCGCCGGACTGATGGCGCTCGCCCCGGCGGCCGGCCCGGTGCTGGGCGGGCTGGTGGTGGGTCTGGCCGGCTGGCGCGCGGCGTTCTGGCTGCTGGCGCTGCTCGCCGGCGCGATCGCTCTGGCGGCAGTCCGCTTCCTGCCGGAAACGGTGCCGGCGCTCGACCGCACCGCGCTCGATCCGGCCCGGCTCGCCGCCACCTATGCCGGGCTGCTCCGGCATCGCGGCTTCCTCGCCCATGCGGCGATCGCGACCTTCACCTATACGGGCCTGTTCTGCTTCATCTCCGGCTCGTCGCACGTGGCGCAGACGGGGCTCGGCCTCGGGCCGCAGGGCTACGGCCTGCTGTTCGCCGCGGCGGTCGGCGGCTACATCGCCGGCAGCGCGCTCGCCCGCCGGCTGAGCCCGCGTCTCGGCGTGCAGCGGATGCTGCGGCTCGGCGTCGGGCTCTGCGTCGCCTTCGGCTGGTCCGGCCCGGCCGCGCTCGCGCTGTTCGGCTCGTCGATCGCCACCGTCACCCTGCCGATGGTGCTCTACATGGTGGCCTTCGCGCTCGCCCAGCCGAACGCGCAGTCGGGCGCGATCGCGCCGTTCCCGCAGATGGCGGGCCGGGCCTCGGCGCTGCTGGGCTTCCTGCAATGGGGCACGGCGGCCTTGGGCGGGCTCGCGGTCGCACAGGCGCTGGACGCCGAGGGCTGGACGATGGCGCTCGGCATCGCCGTCTCGGCGAGCCTCGCCGCCGTCGCCCTCGGGCTGCTGCCGCGCGGCTCAGGCTGAGGGCGCGGGCGCGGCGAGCGCCGTCTCGATCGCGCCGATCAGCTCCGGGCTGTCGGGGGTGGTGCGCGAGCCCCAGGAGCCGGCGATCCGGCCCGTGCGGTCCACCAGGTATTTGTGGAAGTTCCAGCGCGGCGGCGAGGACGCGGCAGCGGCCCAGCGGTAGAACGGGTGCGCCTCCCGCCCGGTCACGCGGCTCAGCGTGGCGAGCGGGAACTCGACCCCGAACTCGACCTCGCAGAACTGCTTGATCGCCGCGTTGTCCTCGCGCTCCTGGCGGAAGTCGTTCGAGGGCACGCCGAGCACGACGAGGCCGCGCGCCTCGTAGCGCTCGTGCAGCGCCTGCAGCCCGGCATACTGGCCGGTGAAGCCGCAGAACGAGGCCGTGTTCACCACCAGGAGCGGCCGGCCACGCCAAGCGGCGAGCGGCAGCGTGCCGCCCTCGATCGAGTCGAAGCTGAAGTCCCACGCGGTGTGCTCCGCCGCCAGCGCCGGGTCCGGCCGGAACGGCGCGAGCGCCACGCCGAGGGCGCCGACGATGCCAAGCGCGCGCCTGATCGGATCAACCATATCGCTCCTCCATCCACGGGTCGCCGTGGTTGTGATAGCCGCGCGTCTCCCAGAACCCCGGCTGATCCTGGGCCGCCAGCGTGATCCGCCGCACCCACTTCGCGCTCTTCCAGAAATAGAGCTTCGGGATGACCACGCGCAGCGGCCCGCCATGGCGGCGGTCCAAGGGTGCGCCGTCCCAGGCATGGGCGAGCATCACGTCGTCGTCAGCGAAGGCAGCGAGCGGGACGTTGGTGGTGTAGCCGTCCGAGGACTGGAACAGCACGTGCCGCACCTCCGGACGCGGCTTCACGGCCGAGAGCAGGTCGATCGCGCGGACGCCCGACCAGCGGTTGTCGTAGCGGCTCCAGGCGGTGACGCAGTGGATGTCGGAGACCGACTCCGTCTGCGGCAGCGCCATCAGCCCGTCCCAGTCGAGCACCATCGGCGCCTCGACCGCGCCGTCGACGATCAGGCGGAAGGTTTCGCGCGGGATCGCCGGCTGCACGCCGAGATCGAGCACCGGCCAGTCGCGCACCAGGCGCTGGCCTGGCGGCAGCCGGCCCAGCTCGCGCGCCCCGTGCGTGCCGGTCAGCAGCCGTCCCTCGCGCGCCCAGTCCTGCTTCCTCGCGATCAGCTTGTCGCGGATCGCGCCGATCAGCCCGCGCTCGTCGTCCTTCGCCATCGTCAGTCCTTCCGCCTCAGGATAGGTTTGTCCGCAGGGCTTCGCTGCAAGGGCGCTGGAGGATACGTGCGCGTGCTGCCGCCGGCACCAAGCGACCACGCTGACCTGATCGCCCGCTTCGCCTGGACGATCCCGGCGCGGTTCAACATCGCCGCCGCGTGCTGCGACCGCTGGGCGGACGGGACGGGCCGTCCCGCCCTGATCCATCTCGCCAACGGCGCCGTGCGGCGCTGGAGCTTCGACGACCTGCGCGCCGGCTCGTCCCGGCTCGCCCATGTGCTCGCCGAAGGCGGGATCGGCCGCGGCGAGCGCCTCGGCATCCTGCTGCCGCAACGCCCGGAGGCGGCGGTGGCGCATCTCGCCGCCTACCGGCTCGGCGCGATCGCGGTGCCGCTGTTCGTGCTGTTCGGGCCCGAGGCGCTGGCGTACCGGCTGGGCGACTCCGGGGTTGCGGCGGTGATCACCGATGCCGAGGGCGCGGCCAAGCTCGAGGGGCTGCGCGGCGCGCTGCCGGCGCTCGGCCGCGTGCTCTGCGTCGACGGCCCCGCCCCAGGCGCCGAGGATCTGCCGCGTCTGCTGGCGCGCGCCTCGCCCGCGCATCCGCCCGCCGACACCGCGGCCGACGACCCGGCGCTGATCATCTACACCTCCGGCACGACCGGCCCGCCCAAGGGTGCCCTGCACGCGCATCGCGTGCTGCTCGGCCACCTGCCCGGCGTCGAGCTGCCGCACGAGCTGTTCCCCCGGCCGGGCGACCTGTTCTGGACGCCGGCGGACTGGGCCTGGATCGGCGGCCTGCTCGACGTGCTGCTGCCCTCGCTGTTCCACGGCGTGCCGGTGCTCGCGCATCGCATGGCGAAGTTCGACCCGGAGGCCGCCTTCGCGCTGATGGCGCGGCATGGCGTGCGCAACGTGTTCATGCCCGCGACCGCGCTGCGGATGCTGCGCGCGGCGCGGCCGCCCGCGGGGCTCGCCGTGCGCTCGGTCGCCTCCGGCGGCGAGACGCTGGGCGAGGAGCTGCTCGACTGGGGCCGTGCCGCCTTCGGCCTGACGATCAACGAGTTCTACGGCCAGACCGAAGCGAACCTGGTTGTCGCCAACTGCGCCGGCCTCTACCCGGTCCGTCCCGGCTCGATGGGCCGGCCGGTGCCCGGCCACGAGGTCGCGGTGATCGGCCCCGCCGGCGAACGCCTGCCCGCCGGCGCGCTCGGCGACATCGCGATCCGCCGCCCGGACCCGGTGATGTTCCTCGGCTATTGGAACAATCCTGAGGCGACACGGCGCAAGTTCAGGGCCGACTGGCTGATCACCGGCGACCAGGGCACGGCGGACGCGGACGGCTATCTGCGCTTCGTCGGCCGCGACGACGACGTGATCACCTCGGCCGGCTACCGCATCGGCCCGGGCGAGATCGAGGACTGCCTGAACCGCCACCCCGCCGTGCTGATGGCGGCCGCGATCGGCAAGCCCGATCCCTTGCGCACCGAGATCGTCAAGGCGTTCGTGGTGCTGCGCGAGGGCTTCGCCTCGTCCGACGCGCTCGCGGCCGAGATCCAGGGCTTCGTGCGCACCCGGCTCGCCGCGCACGAATACCCGCGCGAGATCGCCTTCGTGGACTCGCTCCCGCTCACCACCACGGGCAAGATCATCCGCCGCGCGCTGCGCGACGCCGAGCGCACTGTCATGGAACAATCACCATCCGGATCGGGCTAGGATCGCTATAGGGCCGCGCCAGGGGAACAAGGGTGCCGAACGCCGGGACTGTTGCCGAAGGGGTGGTGCTCACCGGGATCGCCAAAGCGTTCGGCCGTACGCGCGTGCTGGAGGATGTCGACCTCTCGATCGAACCCGGCGAGTTCCTCACCCTGGTCGGGCCGTCCGGCTGCGGCAAATCGACGCTGCTGCGCATCATCGCCGGGCTGGAGGCGGCCGATCGCGGTTCGGTGGCGATCGGCAGCCGCACGGTCGATCTGCTGCCGCCCGATCAGCGCGACGTGGCGATGGTGTTCCAGTCCTACGCGCTCTACCCGCACATGACGGTGGCGGGAAACATGGCCACCCCGCTGGAGATGCGAAGGCTTACCCTCGCCGAACGCCTGCCGCTGATCCGCCTGCTCTCGCCGCGCCGGCCGCGCGTCATGCGCGGCATCATGACGGAGGTGCGCGCGGTCGCCGAGACCCTGCAGATCGCCCATCTGCTCGACCGCAAGCCCGCCCAGCTCTCGGGCGGGCAGCGCCAGCGCGTCGCCCTCGGACGCGCCATGGTGCGCCGCCCGCGCGTGTTCCTGATGGACGAGCCGCTCTCCAATCTCGACGCGGCCCTGCGCGTGCACATGCGCACCGAGCTCGCCGAGCTGCACGCCCGCCTCGGGATCACCTTCATCTACGTCACGCACGACCAGGTCGAGGCGATGACGATGTCGAGCCGGGTCGCGCTGATGGATCAGGGCCGCATCCTCCAGCTCGGCACCCCGGCCGATCTCTATGACCGGCCGGCGACACTCGCGGTCGCGCGCTTCATCGGCTCGCCGCCGATCAACGTGATCGAGGGCGAGACCGACGGCACGGGCGCGGTGCGGATCGACGGGGTGCGGCTGCCGATCGCGCCGGGGGTGCCGGCGGGCACGCGCATCACCGTCGGCATCCGCCCGGAGGCGCTGCATCCGGCCTCGCCGCGCCATGACGGGCCGGTGCTGCGCGCGCGGCTCAAGCGGGCCGAGAACCTCGGCGCGGAGTGGATGCTGCACGCCATGCTCGCCGGCGCCGGCGACGCGAAGCTGGTCGTGCGCATCACCGCCGCCGAGCACGACACCGCCGCCGCGGCCGGACTGCTCGGCGAGGAGATCGCGCTGGCCGTCGCGCCGTCGGGGACGCATCTGTTCGGCGCCGACGGCGCGCGCATCGCCGTGCGCCGGCTCGCAGGGGTCGCGTGAGATGAGCGCGTCCTCGCCGCAGGCCCGCACCGAGGCGCGCTGGGGCGCGATCTTCGCCGCCCCTGCCCTGCTGCTGATCCTGGCGATCCTGCTCGCCCCGCTCGCGGTGCTGGTGGCGCTCTCGGTCACCGACTACCGGCTCGGCGCGATCGCGGTGCGCATGATCGGGTTCGACAACTACGCGGCGATGTTCGCCGA
>CAZHMM010000013.1:0-27028 GCA_964533585.1 uncultured Elioraea sp. | reverse complement strand
ACGCTGGCGCTGATCGGCATCTGGCAGCTGATCGGCTTCAACATGGTGCTGTTCCTGGCCGGGCTGTCCGCGATCCCGCGCGAGCTCTACGAGGCGGCCGCCCTCGACGGCGCGCGCTACGGCGCGGATCGCTTCCTGCGCGTCACCTGGCCGCTCTTGGGCCCGACGACGATGTTCGTCACCGTCACCTCGACCGTGACCGCGTTCAAGGTGTTCGACACCGTGGTGGTGCTGACCCGCGGCGGCCCGCTCGGCTCGACCGAGACGCTGCTCTTCATCCTCTATCTCGAAGGGTTCCAGTATTTCCGCATGGGCTATGCGGCGGCGATGACGGTGGTGCTGCTGGTGTTCCTCGCCGGCCTGTCGATCCTCCAGGCGCGCGTGCTCGAGCGGAAGGTTCACTACGCATGAGGACGGGGGCATGAGGCCGGGGAGGCTCATCGGCCGGATCGCGTCGCACGCCGTGCTGCTCGCCGGCGCGGTGGTGATGGCCGCGCCCTTCCTCTGGATGCTGCTCACCTCGATCCGCCCGCCCGAGGAGGTGTTCGGCGCGGTGTTCGATCCGATCCCCTCGCGCTTCGCCGGCGTCGAGAACTACGGCCAGGCGCTGGGGGCCAGCAACCTGCCGCGGTCGATGCTGAACGGCGTGATCGTCTGCGGCGGCATCCTGGCCGTGCAGCTGCTCACCGCCATCCCGGCGGCCTACGCGCTCGCGCGGCTCAGTTTCCGCGGCCGGGGGCTGCTGTTCGGCCTGGTGCTGTTCGGGCTCTGCATCCCGATCCAGGTGCCGGCCCTGCCGCTCTACATCGCGCTCGCCAACCTGCGGCTGCTCGACACCTATTTCGCGCTGATGATGCCGTTCTTCCTCACCGTGTTCGGCCTGTTCCTGTTCCGCCAGTTCTTCCGCACCTATCCCGAGGAGATCCTCCAGGCCGCGCGGCTCGACGGCATGGGCGAGTTCGAGATCGTCTGGCGCATCGCCGCACCGGCCGCCTTGCCGGCGATCGCGGCGTTCTCGGTGTTCTCGGTGGTGGCGCACTGGAACGACCTCTACTGGCCGCTGATCGTGGTGACGTCATCGGAACGCGCGACGCCGGCGCTCGGCATCCTCGCCTTCCGCGACGCCGAGACGGGCGGCAACTACGGCGCGCTGATGGCAGCGGCCGCGCTGATCACCGGACCGATGATCGTCGGCTTCCTCGTTGCCCGCCGCGCCTTCGTGCGCGGCATCACCATGACCGGGGTTCGTTGACCCAGAGACCCAGAAGGGAGTGAGAACGATGCTGACACGCAAGCAACTGCTGACCGGCACGGGTGCGGCAGCACTCGCCGCAACCCTGCCCACGGGGCGGGCGGAGGCGCAGGCGCCGGTGACGCTCGACGTCGTGCACGCCTACCCCTCCTTCGCACGGTTCTTCGCGCCGATCGCCGAGGAGTTCACCAAGGCGAACCCGACGATCCGCATCGCCTTCCGTCAGATCATCCCGAACTACGACGAGCTGCATCAGGCGCTGCTGCGCGGGGCATTGACCAACCAGCTGCCGGACGTGACGTTCTCGGGCTTCAACCGCCTGCCCGAGCTCGCGCGCACGCTCGCCGCGCGCAACCAGATCGTCGATCTCGGCCCGCTGATCGCCGCCGAGGGCGCGGGGTGGGCGACCGAGAACTTCAGCCCGCGCATGCTGGCGCTCGGCACCGTGGACGGGCGGCAGTTCGGCATGCCGTTCAACGCCTCCTCGCCGATTGCCTACTACAACCCCGAGCTCGTCGCGCGCGCGGGCGGCAATCCGGATGCCTTCCCGGATTCCTGGGACGGCGTGATCGCGCTCGGCGCGCGCATCAAGCAGGCGGCGCCGAACGCGATGGGCGTCTCGTACTACATCAACAGCTTCGACTCCGACTGGCTGTTCCAGGCGCTGGTGCAGCAGGGCGGCGGGCGGATGCTGTCGGCCGACGGCAAGACCGTCACGTTCGGCGATGCATCGGGCCTCGCCGCGGTCCGGCTCGCGCGCCGCTTCGTCACCGAATGCGGCATGGAGCTGATCGGCGCGGACCAGAACCGCCAGCAATTCGCGACGGGGGGCATCGGCATCATCTTCGACAGCCCCGCACGGCTCTCGGTGATCACCGGGCTGGTCGGCGGGCGGTTCCCGCTGCGCACCTCGCCCTTCCCGATCACCGACCGGCAGAACGGCGGCGTGCCGACAGGCGGCAACGCGGCAGTGATCATGGCGCGCGACGAGGCGAAGCGCCGCGCGGCGTGGGAGTATGTGAAGTTTTCCGCCGGGCCGCTCGCGCAGAAGATCGCGGTCGAGATGACCGGCTATCTGCCGACCAATCTGCGCGCGGCCGGGCCTGAGTTCCTGGGCTCGTTCTATCAGCAGAACCCGAACGCGCGCTCGGCCGCCTTGCAGGCCGACCGGTCGCTGCCGTGGGAGGATTACGGCGCGAACGGGCCGCGCATCCACCGCGCGCAGCAGGAGATTCTGACCTCGATCATGCGCGGCGACCTCGCGCCCGAGGCGGGCCTCGCGCGGCTTGTGGAGCAGACCACCGCGCTGATGCGCGCGGCGTGACGCTCAGCCCGACACGGCGCGCATCAGCGCGCCGAGGTCGGGCGCGGTGTCGAGACCCTCGACCGCGGCGACGAGCGCGTCGATGTCGTCGCGCGGATGGCGGGCGGCGGCGAGACAGGCGGCCGCCTTTGCCGTCCGCGCCTCGCGCGAGAGCGGATTGGCCGGGCTGCCGAGCGTGTGCTCGACCGTCACCCGCACGGTGGAGCCGCGGTCCACCTCGACCGTCTGCGGCACGACCGCGTTCGGGTCGGGGTTGTCGTCCTGGATCAGCCGCACCTTGGCGGCGAGCGCGAGCGTCTCGGCGTCGCTCAGCCGCGCGGGCGTGAAGTCGGCGAGCCCGACCGTGCCGAAGCGCAGCGTTGTCGCGGCGACGAAGGGCAGGCAGAGCCGGGCGTAGTTCGGCGCCAGATCCTCGCGCAGCTTGCGGCCGACAAGACGCATCGCCAGCGGCGGCAGATGCAGCCGTACCTCGCGCACCGATGCGGGGTCGATCGGCTCGGCGGCAAGAAGGCGTTGCAGCCCGTCGATCACCGGATGCGTGAGCCGCCCCGAGGGGAACGGCTTGTGCGACAGCGCCGCGACCTGCCAGGCGCGTCCAAGTGCTGCGAGGCCCGGCGCGAGGTCGTGCGCGGGCTCGGTCATCGGCAGGAAGCCCGACGCGCCGGTCAGCCAAGCCTCGGGGCCGCGCGCGCCGGCTTCGGCGAGATCGGCCGCGCGCAGCCCGGCCGCCGCGGCGAAGCCCATCTGCACCGCGAGCGCCATGCCGCCCTCGTGATGCGCCTGCATTGTTCCGGGAATCTGGCCGAGCAGCAGCCCGGCGCCGGCCCCACCCGTCGCGAGGTCGAAGCCGCGCAGCCGCGCGACCGCGCCGTAGGCGCCGAACATCCCCGCGGTCGCCGGCCGGAAGAACCGCATCGGCCCGCGCGAGGCCGCGCCGATCGTGCAGGCGAGGTCGAGCCCGAACACCACCGCCGAGACGAGGGCCGCGCCGCGCACACCACCCTGCCGCTCCGCCTCGGCGAGGGCCGCGGCGAGCGTTGGCGTCATCGCGTGCACGACCGCCGGCTCGTGGATCGCGTCGAACTCCAGCGCATGCGCCTGGAACGCGTTGACGAAGGCGGCCTGTGCGGCGGGCAGGCGCGCGCCCCCGCCCCAAAGCGCGGCCTCGCGGCCCGCCCCCCAGCGTGCCGCGGCGGCGATGAGGCGCGGCTGATCCTCGTGCGCCGTGCCGGCGATGCCGACCGCGAGCGTGTCGAGGATGAACACCCGCGCGGCATCACGCGCCGCCGCCGGCATCGCCGCGTCGGGCGTCTCCAGCACATGGCGCAGCAGCGCACGCTCGGCCTCAGGCATCATCGCGCGATGCTGGCGGCTCGCGCATCGCCGGTCAACGCACCCGGCTTGCGGCACCCGGCATCTGCGCCGACACTCGCGCGCCCACCGCGCATGAGGCCCGCACACTCCATGTCCGCCAGCCACGACCCGATCGCGTTCGAGCTGTTCCGCAACGCGATCTTCTCGATCGCCGACGAGATGGCGCTGACCGTGTTCCGCACCACCTATTCGGGCGTGCTGAAGGACAACATGGACTACTCGACCGCCTTCGCCGACGCCAACGGTCGGCTGGTGGCGCAGGGGCTGACGCTGCCCGGCCATCTCGGCTCGATCCCGACCGCGCTCGACAGCGTCATGCGCCATTTCGGCGGTTCGATGAACGAGGGCGACATCTACGCGCTGAACGACCCGTTCGACGGCGGCATGCACCTGCCCGACATCTTCGTCTTCAAGCCGCTCTACCATCAGGGCAGGCGCCTCGCCTTCGCCGCCACCGTCTGCCACCACACCGATGTGGGCGGGCGCGTGGCCGGCTCGAATGCCTCGGACTCGACCGAGATCTACGCCGAGGGCCTGCGCATCCCGCCCTTGAAGCTCTACGACCGCGGCGTACGCAACGAGACGCTGATGGCGATCATCGAGCGCAACGTCCGCCTTCCGGTGCGGCTGTTCGGCGATCTGCGCGCCCAGCTCGCCGCCTGCCACATCGCCGAGACCCAGTTCGCCGAGCTCGTGTCCCGCTACGGCGCCGACACCGTCAGCGTCTACATGGAGGAGGTGATCGACTACGCCGAGCGGCTGACACGGGCAGCACTCGCTGAGCTGCCCGACGGCGAGTGGTCGTTCGAGGACTGGATCGACGATGACGGCGTGGATGTGGGCAAGCCGATCCGCCTGTTCGTCACGCTCAGGAAGCAGGGCGGCCACATGGTGGTGGACTGGACCGGCACGAACCCGCAGGTGAAGGGCGCGATCAACAACACGCTCTCCTTCACCAAGGCGGCCTCCTACACCGCCGTGCGCTCGGTGCTGCTGGCGGGCATTCCGAACAACGAGGGCGTGTTTCGCGCGATCGAGGTGATCTGCCCGCCCGGCACGGTCGGCAACGGCGTGCTGCCGGCGGCCTGCGCCGCGCGCGGGCTGACCGGCTTCCGCATGACCGACTGCGTGTTCGGCGCGCTCGCGATGATGCTGCCCGACCGCGTCTTCGCCGCCGGCGATGGCGGCAACACCGGCATCTCGATCGGCGGCTGGGACGCCGGGCGCAAGCCGTTCATCTACGTGGATTTCACCTGCGGCGCCTGGGGTGCCCGTCCGTGGGCCGACGGGCTGGACGGCAACAGCCACATGTTCGCCAACATGGCCTCGCACTCGGTCGAGGTGACGGAGGCGGAACAGCCGATCCAGCTGCTCGCCTACGAGTTCGTGCCCGACAAGGCGGGGGCCGGCAAGTTCCGCGGCGGCGTGCCGTTCCGCCGCGACTACCGCTTCCTGGAGGAGGAGGGCACGTTGCAGGTGCGCTCCGACCGGCGCGTGCACCGGCCCTTCGGCCTGTACGGCGGCAGCCCGGGCGCGCCGTCGGAGAACGCGCTGAACCCCGACGGCGAGGCCGAGCCCCTGCCCTCGAAGCTGACCATGACCATCCGCCGCGGCGAGGTGTTCCGCCACGTGCTCGCCGGCGGCGGCGGCTGGGGCGACCCGCTGGAGCGCGACCCGGCGCTGGTGCTGCGCGACGTGCGCAACGAACTGCTCTCGGCCGCGCGCGCCGCCTCCGACTACGGCGTGGTGATCGAGGACAGCGCCGTCGATGTCGTGGCCACCGAGCGCCTGCGCGCCGAGTTGCGGCAACGGCGCGGCTGGGCGGCGCCACCCAAGGTACAGCGCACCGATCCTCTGCCCCGGGCGGCGGAGTAGGGCGCATGACGACGACCTGGCGCGTCGGTGTCGATATCGGCGGCACCTTCACCGACATCGTGCTGCTCGGCGCGGACGGCACCGTGCACACCAAGAAGATCTCCTCCAGCGTGGGCGACTACGCGCGCGCGATCGTCGAGGGGCTGGCCGAACTCTTCGCCGAGACCGGCATCGCCGGCGGCGCGATCGAGGAGATCCGCCACGGCACCACCGTCGCCTCCAACGCCATCCTCGAACACAAGGGCGCGCGCACGGGTCTGATCACCACCCAGGGCTTCCGCGACGTGCTGGAGATCCGCACGCTGCGCATGCCGCGCCTGTACGACATCGCCTGGGAGAAGCCGCCGCCGCTGGTCGAGCGCCGGCTGCGCCGCGTGGTGGACGAGCGCATCGATGCGCGCGGCCGCGTCGAACGCGCGCTCGATCCGGCCGAGGCCGAAACGGTGGTGCGCGGCCTGATCGCCGAGGGCGTCGAGGCGATCGCGGTCTGCCTGCTGCACGCCTACGCCAATCCGGCGCATGAGGCCATGCTCGCCGACATCGTGCGCCGCCTCGCGCCCGATCTGCCGCTGTCGGTCTCGTCCGAAGTGCTGCCGGAGATCAAGGAGTACGAGCGCACCTCGACCACCGTGATCAATGCCTATGTGATGCCGATCGTCGCGCGCTATCTGCGCAGCCTGCGCGGCGGGCTCGACCGCGCGGGCGTGCCGGCGCGGCTCTTGCTGATGCAGTCGAATGGCGGGCTGATGGCGTCCGAGGCCGCCTCCGCCAAGCCGATGCACATCATCGAGTCCGGCCCGGCCGGCGGCGTGATCGGCGCGCAGGCGCTGGCGCGCGCGAAGAACCTGCCCGACATCATCACCTTCGACATGGGCGGCACCACCGCCAAGGCCGCCACCGTCGAGGGCGGCCATGTCGCGCGCGCGGCCGAATACTCGGTCGGGGCCGGCATCATGGTCGGCTCGCGCCTGCTGACGGGCGCCGGCTACCTGCTGAAGGTGCCGGCGATCGACCTCGCCGAGGTCGGCGCGGGCGGCGGCTCGCTGGTGCGCGTCGATGCCGCAGGCGGCGTCCAGGTCGGCCCCGAGAGCGCGGGCGCCGTGCCGGGCCCGGTCTGCTACGACCAGGGCGGCACGGAACCGACCATCACGGATGCGAACGTGATCCTCGGATACCTGAACCCGCATCACCTGGTCGGCGGGGCGGTGGCGCTGAATGCCGCGCGCGCGGCCGAGGTGTTCGAACAGACGGTGGCCCGCCCGCTCGGGCTCGACCTCGCGCGCGCGGCGCACGGCGCGCATCTGATCGCGGCCTCGAACATGATCCGCGCCATCCGCGCGGTCTCGACCGAGCGCGGGCGGGATCCGCGCGGCTTCGCGCTGTTCGCCTTCGGCGGCAACGGTCCGCTGTTCGCCTGCGGCATGGCCGAGCAACTCGGCATGCGGCGGATCGTCGTGCCACCCTCGCCCGGCCTGTTCTCGTCCTTCGGGCTGCTCTACGCCGACACCGAGCATCACTATGCGCGCAGCTTTCGCCGCCTCACACGCGGGATGGATCTCGCCGAGCTGAACGCGGCCTGGGACGCGCTCGCGTCCCAGGCCCGCGAGCAGCTCGCGGTGGAGGGCTTCGCGGGCCCGACCGCGCGGGTGACGCGCGCGGCGGCGCTGCACTATCACGGCCAGAGCTTCGACCTCACCGTGCCCGCGCCCGACGGCCCGCTCGATGCGGCGGCGCTGCGCGATCTGGAGGAGGCGTTCGGCGTCGAGCACGAGCGCACCTACGGCCATCGCGCCGGCACGGATGAGCCGGTCGAGCTCGTGTCGATCCAGGTGGTGGGGCACGGAGTGCGGACGAACGGCGCGCTCCCCGAGCACACCACGCCGGCGCGCAGCGAGGCGGCGATCGCGCCGCGCCGCGCCTATTTCGGCCCCGGAACCGGCTGGGTCGAGGCGCCGGTGCTGCGCCGCGCCGATCTCGCCGCCGAACGCGCCGGGCCGCTGATCGTCGAGGAATACGACGCGACCTGCCTGGTGCTGCCCGGCTGGCGCGCCCGGCTCGATGACGCCGGCAACATCCTGATCGAGCGCTAGCGCAGATCCCGATCGGGTGGACTCACCTGATCGGGTGAAGATGCGCGCACCAGAGCCCTGGAGCCGTTTCCGAAAGGTCGGAAACGGCTCTAGCCCCGCGCGGTGCGCGGCAGCCAGAGCGCGATGTCGGGCCAGGCCACCAGCAGCGCGATCATGCCGATCAGCGTCAGCACGAACGGCGCCGCGCCGACCATCACGTCGTCGATGCGGCCGCGCTGGCGCAGGCCCTGCACCACGTAGAGATTGATGCCGATCGGCGGCGTGATCATCGCCGTCTCCATCAGCAGCACGATCAGCACGCCGAGCCAGACCGGATCGAAGCCCGCGCGCACCAGCACCGGCACGATGATGGGCACGGTCGCGACCATCATCGACAGCGTCTCCATGAACATGCCGAGCACGAGATAGAAGCCGATCACCACCAGCAGCAGCTCGAACCGCCCGAGGCCGAGTTCGGTGATGCTGCGGTTCACCAGCGCGGTCAGCCCGATCGAGGTGATCACGAAGTTCAGGAAATAGGCGGCGATCAGGATCGCCATGATCATCGCCGTGGTGCGCATCGTGCCTTCGAGCGACTCGCGCAGCACAGCCAGGGTCAGCCGCCGCTTCCAGGCCGCGACCGCGAGGGCCGCCAGCACGCCGAGGGCGGCCGACTCGGTCGCGGTGGCAAGCCCGGCATAGATCGAGCCGACCACGGCGACGAAGATCAGCACCGGCGGGATCAGGTCGGGAAGCGACCGCCAGCGCCCCTCCCAGCTCGTCGGCATCCGCTCGCCGTCCAGCCCCGGCCGCACCAGGCAGACCACCAGCACGGTCAGGCTGAACAGCGCGGCCAGCATGACCCCCGGCAGCAGCCCGGCGAGATAGAGCGCCGGGATCGAGGTCTCGGTCAGCACGCCATAGACGATCATGTTGATCGAGGGCGGGATGAGGATGCCGAGCGTGCCGCCGGCGGCGATCGTGCCGAGAAACAGCCGCTCGTTGTAGCCGCGCCGCTCGATCTCGCCCATCGCCACGGTGCCGATCGTCGCCGCGGTGGCGACACTCGACCCGGAGGTGGCGGCGAACAGCCCGCAGGCGGCGATGTTGGAGTGCATCAGCCCGCCCGGCAGCCACGGCACCCACTGCACCAGCGCCGCGTACATCCGCTCGGCCGAGCCCGACCGCAGCAGGATCTCGCCGAGCAGCACGAAGAACGGGATCGCGACCAGCAGGAACGAGTTCGAGGTCGCCCAGGCCATCTCGCCCATGGCGAGATGCAGCGGGAAGCGCGCGTAGATCTCGCCCAGCGCGAGCCCGAGCACGCCGAGCGCGGCCGCCACGGGGATGCCGGCGCCGAGCAGGCCGAGCAGGATCAGGATGGTGGTCGGGATCATCGCGGTCCTGCCGTCACCGCCGCCGCTCGGCGGCGCGCACCTCTTCGGCCACGTCCTCGGCGCTGGAGCGCGTGCCGATCATCGCGCTCGCCCCGGCACGGTCGCCACGCACCAGGCGGGCGAGGGCGGCGAGGAACAGGGCGGCGCCAACCAGCACGAACATCGCCAGCCCGACCAGCCAGATCGCCTGCGGGATGACGAGCGGCGTCTCGAGCGCGGACTGGCTGCGCGAGCTCGACACCCAGGACTGCTCGAACACGCCGAGTCCGTGCCAGAACACCAGCGCGAAGAACCCCACCAGCAGCACGAGACCGACGAAGTCGAGCACGATCCGGATCGGCGCCGGCAGCAGCATGTAGAGCGAATCGATGCGGATATGGCCGCGGTCGAGCAGTGTGGCCGCCAGCGCCCACACCGTGCCGATCGCCAGCGCATAGCCCGCCAGTTCGTCCGCGCCGCCGAGCGAGACGACGAACACCTTGCGCAGGAAGACGTCGATGCCGATCAGCACGGCCGCGAGCAGGATCAGCGCGCCGCCGAACCACAGCCCCGATCGGGCCAGCACGGACAGTCCGGCCATCACGCCGCGCACGCGCACACTCCGTATCGGCAGCGACCTCCGCCGGTCCGGCGGCCAGCAGCCGGACCGGCGGGCATGAGGATCAAGGAACCGGCGCGGTCAGGCCGAGCGCCTTGCCGACCGTGTCGTTCCACTCCCGCGTGCACTCCGCACCGCAGCGGCGCGCCCAGTTGGCGAGCACGGCACCCTCGACCAGGCGCTTGTGCACCTCGGCTTCCGCCGGCTTCACCGGCACCTCGGTCATGTTCGCCGGGCGGCCCATGGTGCACGGACCACGGCTGAAATTGCAGTTGTCGGCCTGCGCGTCGGCCGCCTTCAGCGTCTGCCACATCTTGTCCTCGTAGGCCTTCACCTGCTCGAGCAGGAACTGCTGCACGCGCGCGTCCAGCCGGTTCCAGGTGGTGAGGTTGACGGCGAGGACGTTGATGCTCCAGCCGAGCGACATCGGATAGATCGACCGCGTCACCTCCGGCCAGCGCGCGGTGTTGCCCGAGAGGCTGCCGGTCACCGCGCAGTCCACCACGCCGCTGTTCAGCGCCGGCACCACCTCGGCGAAGGCCATGCTGACCGCCGTCGCGCCGATGCCCTGCAGGAAGTCGCGCATGGTGGTGTTGAACACGCGGATCTTCTTGCCGCGCAGGCCCTCGAGCCCGCTGATCACGTCGCGGCACCAGAACACCTGCGGCGGGTTGCCGCCGAAGGCGAGCAGCTTCGCGTTCCAGTTGCGCTGCATCTGCCGGTCGATGACCGGGCGCCAGGCATCGCAGGCGGCGCGCGCCTTGTCGGCATCCAGCGTCAGCCCGGCGAGGTCGCAGCCCTCGAACCGGGCGTCGTCGCCGGCCATCTTGGAGATGTCCATGCCGGCGAAATCCATCACGCCGAGCCGCAGCAGGCGCAGCATGGTGCGGTCATCGATGCCCATCTGGTCGAGCGGGGTGATGTCGACGGTGATGCGGCCGTTCGAGGCGCGCGGGATGGTCTCGCGCCAGAACGGCACCTCGTCGACCATCGAGGCGACGGTGGGGCTGTTCAGCCCGATCGCCTTGAACTGGAGCTGCGGCAGCTCCTGCGCCACCGCGCCGAACGGCTGAAGCCAGAGCGCGGCGACCGCCGCACCCAACAGGTTGCGCATCCTCATGCGAGCCTCCCGTTGCCGAGGGTTCGCCCCACGCGCCGGCACCTGCGGGCGCATCGGGCACCCCTCCCCCGACGGATCGTTGCATTGCTTCGGCGCTGTCGGCAAGGCACTCCGTCGCGCGGCGCGGGTTTCCAACCACGCGCTGCCGTCGCAGAGTTGCGCCGCACCGTCATCGCGGAACAGGCCGTTGCCCTCCACCGACATCTCCTCCCGCCCCGTTCGTGTCGCGGTCGATATCGGCGGCACCTTCACCGACCTGCAGATCTTCGATGCGCGCACCGGCCAGGTACACGCGTGGAAGACGCCGACCACGCCGGCCGATCCCTCGGTCGGGCTGATGACCGGGCTCGGCGAGGCGGCGGCGCGGTTCGGCTTCGCGCTCGCCGAGATCGGCCTGCTGCTGCACGGCACGACGATCGCCACCAACGCCGTGCTGGAACGCCGGCTCGCGCGCGGCGTGCTGGTCACCACCGCCGGATTCGAGGACGTGCTGGAGATCAACCGCCACGTCCGGCGCGACATCTACGGCCTCGCCCCCGATCCGCTGCCCACGCTGATCCCGCGCGATCGCCGGCTCGGCGTCACCGAGCGGATGCGCGCCGACGGCACGGTGGAGACCGCGCTCGACGAGGCCCTCCTGCCGGCGCTCATCGCGCGGATCGCCGCGCTCGGCGCCGAGTGCGTCGCGGTGACGCTGCTCAACAGCCACGCCAACCCCGCGCATGAGCGGCTGCTCGCGGCGCGAATCGCCGCCGCGCTGCCTGATCTGCCGGTGTCGATCTCGGCCGACGTCTCGCCGGAGATCCGCGAGTACGAGCGGAGCTCGACCACCGTGCTGAACGCGCTGCTGGTGCCGGTGGTGCGCGCCTATCTCGACCGGCTGGAGCGGCGGATCGGCGAGGACGGGTTCAGCCCGGCGATCTTCCTGGTGCAGTCGAACGGCGGCGTGTGCAGCCTGCGCACCGCCGCCGAACAGCCCGCGCGGCTGCTGCTCTCCGGCCCCTCGGGCGGCGTGCTCGCCGCCGCGCGCATCGCCGCGCTGATCGGCCGGCCCGATCTGGTCGCGGTCGATATGGGCGGCACCAGCTTCGATGTCTCGGTGATCCGCGGCGGGCGCGGCTCGGTCGTCACCCAGGGCGAGATCGACCGGCTGCCGGTGCGCCTGCCGATGGTGGAGATGCGCACGATCGGCGCCGGCGGCGGCTCGATCGCCGCGGTCGATGCGGGCGGGCGGCTCACCGTCGGGCCGCGCAGCGCCGGCGCCACGCCGGGCCCGGTCGCCTATGGCCGCGGCGGCAGCGAACCGACCGTGACCGATACCAATCTGGCGCTCGGCCGGATCGATCCCGACTATTTCCTCGGCGGCACGATGCCGCTCGACATGAAGGCCGCGCGCGCCGCCATCGCCGAGCGGGTCGGCACGCCGCTCGGCCTCGGGCTGGAGCCGGCGGCGGAGGGCATCCTCGCCGTCACCAATGCCGGGCTCGGCGCGGCGATCCGGCTGTCGCTGTTCGAGAAGGGGCTCGATCCGCGCGACTTCGCGCTGCTGTCGTTCGGCGGCGCGGGCGGGCTGCACGCGACCGATGTCGCGGCCGAACTCGGCATCGGCGAGGTGGTGTTCCCGCGCGATCCCGGCACGCTCTCGGCCTACGGCATCCTGTTCGCCGATCTGGCGCAGGATCTCGCCCGCTCGCGCCTGCTGCGCGCCGAGGCAGGGCAACTCGCCGCGATCGCCGAGGCGGTTGCGGCGCTCCGGGCAGAGGCGGATGCGCGGCTCGCGCGCGACGGCGTCGCGGCACCGGACCGGCGGATCGAGATCGCCGCCGACATGCGCTATCACGGTCAGGCGTTCGAGCTCCTGATCCCGTGGGGCGGGATCGCCGCACCCGACGCGGCCGCGCTCGCCCGGCTGGTCGAGGACTTCCACGCGACCCACCGCCAGCGCTTCAGCTACGCCAATCCCGGCGACCCGGTGGAGATCGTCACGCTGCGCGCGACCGCGATCGGCCTGCTGCCCAAGCCCGAGCCGGGCGCGATCGCGCCTGCCGCGCGGCCCGCGCGCAAGGGCACGCGCCGCGCCTATGCGGCCGGCGCGTGGCGCGAGCTGCCGGTGTGGGACCGCGAGGCGCTGCCGCCCGATCTGGTCATCGACGGGCCGGCGATCGTCGAGGAGCCGTTCGCGACGCACTGGATCGGCCAGGGCTGGAGCGCGCGGCTCGGCCCGGCCGGCAGCCTGATCGCCACCCGCGACAGCAACGGAGAGGTGCCGTGAGCACGCTCGGCCCCATCGAGATCGAGGTCATCCGCAACGCGCTCACCGCGGCGGCCGCCGAGATGGACGTGACGATCTGGCGCACCAGCCGCAGCACGATCGTGCGCGAGCTGCTCGACTACTCCACCGCCGTGTTCGACGCCGACGGCAACAACGTCGCGCAGTCCGCGCGCATTCCGCAGCACCTGAACTCGATGGGCGCGGCGCTGCGCACGCTGCTCGACGAGTTCGTCGATCCGGACACGTGGGGGCCGGATGATGTGGTGGCGACCAACGACCCCTATTGCGGCGCGCAGCACCTGAACGACGTGCTGGTGTTCAAGCCGGTGTTCCACGACGGACGGCGCGTGGCCTATGTCGGCGCGCTCTGCCACCACATCGACATGGGCGGGTTGGCGCCCGGCAGCTACGCCGCGACCGCGACCGAGATCTTCCAGGAGGGGCTGCGCATCCCGCCGGTCAAGCTGATCGAGGACGGCGTGCTCAACCGCGCGGTCTGGGCGATGATCGGCCAGAACGTGCGCAAGCCGGCGCTGATGCTCGGTGACCTGCAGAGCGAGCTTGCCAGCCTGGAGGTCGGTGCGGCGGCGATCCACCGTCTCGCCGACCGCTACGGCGCCGAGACGCTGATCGAGGCCTGCCGGCGCATCCTCGACATGAGCGAGGCGGCGATGCGCGCCGCGATCCGCGCCATGCCGGACGGCACCTACGCGTTCGAGGACTTCCTCGACGATGACGGCATCAGCGGCGAGAAGGTGCGGCTGCACGCCGCCGTCACCATCGCCGGCGAGGAGATCACCGTCGATCTCTCCGGCTGCGCCGATCAGCAGGCGGGACCGGTGAACTGCACGCCGGCGATGTCGAACTGCGCCGTCTACTACGCCGTGATCGCCGCGACCGACGGGTCGGTGATGGCGAATGCCGGCTGCTACCGCCCGGTGCGGATCGTCTCGCGGCCGGGCAGCGTGGTGAACTGCCGCGCGCCGGCCTCGGTCGCGCACCGGGTCGCGACCACGCACCGCCTCGCCAACGTGCTGTTCGGCGCGCTGCACCAGGCCCTGCCCGACCGAATCCCGGCCGCGTATTACGGCGGCTCCTATGTCGCGACGTTCCAGACCGTCGCCGAGGATGGCGGCCGCGAGGTGCTGGTGGAGATCGAGATCGGCGGCACCGGCGCGCATCCGAGGAAGGACGGCGTCAACGCCTGGTCGTTTGGCATGCACAACAACGCCAATATCCCGATCGAGATGATCGAGGCGACCATGCCGCTGGCGATCACGCGCTATGGGCTCCTGCCGGATTCCGGCGGCGCGGGGACGTTCCGCGGCGGGCTCGGCCTGGTGCGGGAATGGCGCGTCGAGAGCCCCTCCTGCGTGTTCACCTCGAACATGGACCGGTTCCGCTTCCCGCCCTATGGGCTGGCCGGCGGGAGCCCGGGCAGCCTCGGGAAGCTCACGCGCATCCGCGCCGGGGCCGAGACGCCGATCGGCCCGAAGAGCGACGGGGTCGCGCTCCGGCGCGGCGACATCGTCCGGCTGGAGACCTCGGGCGGCGGCGGCTTCGGCGACCCTGGCCGGCGCGATCCGGCCGCGGCCGAGCGCGACCGCGCGCTCGGCTACGTCACGCGCTGACGCTCAGGCGATCTCGCGCTCCTCCCGCAGCGCGCGGATCGCGCCGCGGAACGCCTCGACCGTGCGGTCAAGCTCCTCGCCGCCATGCGCCGCCGAGGCCGGCCCGCCCGGCCAGGGAGCGAAATCGACGCCGCGCGTGCGCATCGCCAGCAGCAGCTTGGTCACGGTCTGGTTGCCGCGCGGGATCTTCAGATCGGCATAGCCCATCGCCAGCGGATCGAAGCTGCGCGGCCCGATCGCCAGCCCCTTCGGATTGACGAACACATGCGTGCCGGTGTGCGTGCCATACACCGCCCAGTTCACGCCTTCCTCGGCCAGCACATCGTTCAAGGCGCCGCGCAGCCGTGCGGCATAATCGTGGGTGCGCGCCACCGCGTCGGTGTCGCGGATGATCTCCAGCGTGGCGATCCCGGCCGCGGCCGAGAGCGGATTGGCGTTGTAGGTGCCCTGATGCGGAATCTTCTCCACGCCGCGCGCGGCGGCGCGCTCGGGGTCGAGCAGTTCGAGCAGGTCGCGCCTGCCGACCACCGCGCCACCCGGCAGGCCGCCGGCGAGAATCTTGGCGAGGGTGGTGAGGTCGGGGCGGATGCCGAGCGCCTCCTGCGCGCCGCCGCGCGCCACACGGAAGCCGGTGACGACCTCGTCGAACACCAGCACGATGCCGCGCGCCGCGGTCTCGGCGCGCAAGCGGCGCACGAACTCGGGCCGCAGCGGCACCTGGCCGTAGGACGAGCCGGTGGGCTCGAGGATCGCGGCGGCGATGTCCGCCCCCTCGGCGTCCAGCACCGCCGCGAGCCCCGCCTCGTCGTTCGGATCGACGAACACCACGTGCTCGGCCAGCGCGCCGAGCACGCCGGGCGTCGGCGTGCCGTCGAAATGGTTGGTCACGCCGAACGCCATGTGGTCGTGCCAGCCGTGGAAATGGCCGCGCAGGCGCAAGAGCTTCTTCCGCCCCGTCGCGGCGCGGGCGAGGCGGAGCGCCATCAGCGTCGCCTCGGTGCCGGAGCTGGTGAAGCGCAGCATCTCGGCGCTCGGCACCAGCTCCTGGATCAGCTCGGCCCAGCGGTTCTCGAGCGCGTGGTTGGCGCCGTAATGGGTGCCGCGCGCGAGCTGCTCGGCCACGCGCGCCGTCACCGCCGGATGCGCATGGCCGAGGATCAGCGCGCCGTGCCCGCCGGCGTAGTCGACGTACTCGTTGCCGTCCACGTCCCATTTGCGCGCGCCCTCGGCGCGCACGATCGCCAGCGGATGCGGCCGCACGTAGCGCGAGTCGTGCGTCACCCCGCCCGGGAACATCCGCTGCGCGGTCGCGTAGTTCTCGGCGCTGCCGGGCGTGCGCGCGATGAAGGCGGCGACGATCGGCGAGTTGGTCGGCGGCATGGCGTTCATGGCGGCACTCCGGCGGGGAGTGGGCAGCGTGGCGCGACGACGGTGCCTTGTCCACGGGGGGTAGGGCGGGCAGTCTCCGCCCAGCAGCAGGAGGATCCGGGATGGGCCGCATGAAGGGGATCGTCGTCTGCCCGCAGCCGCGCGCGGCCGATGTCGGCGCGGACGTGCTGCGTCGCGGCGGCACGGCGTTCGATGCGGCGCTTGCGACCGCGTTCTGCCAGATGGTGCAGGACCCGTTCATGTGCGGCATCGGCGGCATGGGCACGCTGCAATACCTGCGCCCCTCCACGGACGAGCACGGCATGATCGACTTCCACACCCGCGCCGGATCGACGGTGACGCCGGGGATGTGGGAGGCCGAGAGCAAGGGCCGCTCGGAGATCTCCGGCTACGCGCTGTTCGACGATTTCCGTGCCGAACTCGGCTACACCGGCATCATGACGCCCGGCACGGTGGCCGGCTTCGCGCGCCTGCACGAGCGCTTCTGCACCTGGGACTGGGCCGATCTGCTGGCCCCCGCGATCCGGATGGCGCGCGAGGGCGTGGCCGTCACGTCGTTCCACCACGACTACCTGACGCGCAAGCCGATGCCAGGCATGCCGACCGGCAAGCAGCGCGTCTCGACCACCCCGGCCTGCGCGGCCCTCTATCTGAACGGAGCGGGCGAGATCCGCGAGATCGGCGACATCATCCGCAACCCGGCGATGGCCGATACCTTCGAGCGGCTCGCCCGCGCGGGCGCGCAGGATTTCTACAGGGGCGAGATCGCCGCGCGGATCGCAGCGGATTTCGCGGGCAGGGACGGCTTCGTCAGCGCCGAGGACCTCGCCGGCTATCGCGTGCGCGAGAGCCCGGCGGTGCTCGGCAGCTATCGCGGCTACACCATCGCCTCGAACCCGCCGCCCGGCTCCGGCGCGGTGCTGATCGCGATGCTGAACATCCTCGAGCAGTTCGATCTCGGCGACACCCCGGGCGGCGTGCGCCACCTCGACCTGGTCGCGCGCGCGATGGCCGCCGCGCACGAGGACCGCGAGCGCGAGCTCGGCGATCCGGACTTCGTGACCGTGCCGGTGGAGGCGATGATCTCGAAATCGCGCGCGGCGGACTGGGCGGCGCGCATCCGCGCGGGCTGGCTGCCCGGCGGCAAGGCCGGCACCCCGCCCTCCTGCACCACGCATCTCTCGGTGTGGGACGCGGCGGGCAATGCCGTTTCGGTGACGCACACGCTCGGCACCGGCTCGGGCGTCGTCACCGAGGGGCTGGGCTTCAACTGGAACAACTGCATGAAGCTGTTCGACATGCGGCCCGGCCGGCCGAACAGCATGGCACCCGGCAAGGCGCGCACCACCGGCATGGTGCCGACGATCGTGCTGAAGGACGGCGAACCGTTCCTGATCGTCGGCGCGCCGGGCGGCAGCGTGATCATCTCGGCGGTGCTGACGACGATCGTCAACGTGATCGATTTCGGCATGAGCGCGGTGGAGGCGGTGTCGTTCCCGCGTCTCCATTGCGAGGGTGGCGCCGTGTTCTGCGAGGCGCGCGTGCAGGGCGACGTGGTCGAGGGGCTGCGCGCGCTCGGCCACCAGGTGCGCCAGTCGGCGATCTCCTACGATCCGACGATGGCGCGTGCGCACGCCATCCTGCTGCGCGACGGCGCCGTGACGGGCGGGGCCGATCCGCGCGGCGGTGGCGGCCTGGCGATCGCGTGGTAGAAGGAACCGTCACAGACACGCGGAGGTTGCGATGGCGGAGACGCTCGTCTTTCCCGGCAAGGTCGAGTGGTCGGGCGAGAACCCAGGGATCTCGCTGAAGGAGAGCCCGGACGGGCCGTTCGTGGCGCTGGCCTCGTTCTTCCGCGTGGTGCTGTCGCCGCACGGGCGCGGGCATGCGCTGGTGCTGCTGCGCTCGCCGCAGGAGGCCTCGCCGCCGGCGGAGCGGTCGAATCTCTGCATCACCGACAACGAGAAGCTCGCGCGCTGGCTGATCGCCGACTACGTCTCGCATTTCGGCGCGTTCAAGGGCCAGCCCGGCCTCGGCTCGCTGCTCTGGCGCACGCTCGACGAGGTGAAGAGCGTAGGCGACGCGGTATCGAGCTACAGCGAGGTCGTGCGCGCGGGCGACCTCACGGTGGAGCTGGCCTGGAAGGGGCTCGGCGAGCCGTTCTGCTTCGCCTTCCCGCCCGAGAAGTCGGCGACGGGCAAGCACCACATGCCGAGCCTGTTCGTCGGTTGCGAGAGCGCGACGATCACGGTCAATGGCCGCGTGCTGCCGGGCAAGCCGGTGCCGCGCGAGATCGCCGGGCGGACGATCTCGACCGCGATGCTGGCCTTCTCGGAGACGTGGATCCGGGTGTAGCGCTGGAGGGCCGGGTGGGGATCGAACCCACGACCCGCAGATTAAAAGTCTGCCGCTCTACCGCTGAGCTACCGGCCCGCCCTGGCGCGTTCTAGGCCCGGCTGCCCCGCGCCGTCAAAACGCGGGCCTACTCGCGCACATCCGCCGCGACCCGCATGCGCACGATCCGATCCGGCGGCGGGGTGACCGCGCCGTTGCGGTTGCGGTCGCCGCGCTTGATGGCGTCGACGAACTGCATCCCGTCGACGACGCGGCCCCAGATCGTGTACTGCCCGTCGAGGAACGGGCCCGGCGCGAACATGATGAAGAACTGGCTGTTGGCGCTGTTCGGGTCCTGCGACCGCGCCATGCCGAGCGTGCCGCGCAGGAAGCGGGCCGAGGTCGAGAACTCGGCCGGGATGTTCGGCAGGTCCGAGCCGCCGGTGCCGGTGCCGGTCGGGTCGCCGCCCTGGGCCATGAAGCCCTCGATCACGCGGTGGAACGGCGTGCCGTCATAGAAGCCGCGGCGCACCAGCGTCTTGATCTGCCCGACATGCTTCGGCGCGAGGTCGGGGCGGAGCTCGATCACCACCCGCCCGTCCTTCAGGTCCATGAACAGCGTGTTCTCGGGGTCGCGCGCCGGCGCCTGCGCGTCCGCCGCGGTCGCCGAGAACAGGAACACCGCGCCCAGCAGCGCGCGCTTCAGTCCGGTCATGCGTCTCTCCCGTGTGCCTGTCGATGTCAGTCGTGCGCCGACCCGGAGCCCGACGCAAGCCGCGCCGCCTCGCCGCGTTCGGCCACCTTCTCGGCGACCCGCGCGATCACCGGCGTGGAGACGAAGGGCGTGATGTCGCCGCCGAGCAGCGCGATCTCCTTGACGAAGCGGCTGGAGATGAACTGCACGCCCTCGGAGGCCATCAGAAACACCGTCTCGATACCCGGATCGAGCCGCGCGTTCATGCCCGCCATCTGGAACTCGTACTCGAAGTCGCTCACCGCGCGCAGGCCGCGGATGATCACGCGCGCGCCGATCCGTCGGGCGAACTGGATCAGCAGGCAGTCGAACGGCCGCACCTCGATCGCGGTGCCGTTGCGCTTGGCGATCGGTGCGACCTCGCCCTCGAGCAGCGCCACCCGCTCGTCGAGCGAGAAGAGCGGCCCCTTGCCCGCGTTCGCCGCGACACCGATCACCAGCGTATCGACCAGCTTCGACGCCCGGCCGATGATGTCGAGATGGCCGCGTGTCGCCGGATCGAAGGTGCCGGGATAGAGGCCGATGCGCCGGTCGCTCATGCTGCCTCGCCCTCGGCCTCGTCCTCGACCACCGGGAACACCGAGGTGACGTGCTCGTCGTCCTCGATGCGGAACAGCGTCACCCCCTGGGTGGCGCGGCCGGCGATGCGGATGTCGTCCACCGGGATGCGGATGGTGCGGCCGGCATCGGTGACCAGCATCAGCGCGTCGCCGTCGCGCACCGGGAAGGAGGCGACCGCCGCGCCGCCGTTCTTGCGCGTCAGCGTCACGCCGGTGATGCCCTGGCCGCCGCGCGCGGTGACGCGGTACTCGAAGGCCGAGCTGCGCTTGCCGTAGCCGCCGGCGGTGACGGTGAGCACGAACTCCTCCGCGGCCTCGAGCTCGGCGAAGCGCTCGGGCGAGAGGGTGATCTCGGCCACGCTCTCGGCCTCCTCGGCGCCCTCCTCGGGCTCGCCGCTGCGCCGCTTCGCGCCGGCGGCCTTCAGGTAGGCGACGCGCTCCTCGGCCGAGGCCTCCACGTGGCGCAGCACCGAGAGGCTGATCACCGCGTCGTCGCCGGCCAGGCGGATGCCGCGCACGCCGGTCGAGGTGCGGCCGGCGAACACGCGCAGCTCGTCGGCGACCGCGAACCGGATCGCCCGGCCCTTGCGGGTGGCGAGCAGCACGTCCTCGTCCTCGCGCACCGCCTGCACATCGATCAGCCGCTCGCCGTTCTCGAGCTTCATCGCGATCAGCCCGTTCTGGCGGACGTTGCGGAAATCCGACAGGCGGTTGCGCCGGACATTGCCCTTCGAGGTCGCGAACACGGCATAGAGGCTGTCCCACAGCGCCTCGTCGGCCGGCAGCGGCAGCACCGCGCTGATCGACTCGTCCTGTTCCAGCCCGCCAAGCAGCTGGCGGATGTTGCGCCCCCTGCCCTGCGGCTGCGCCTCGGGCAGGCGCCACACCTTCAGCCGGTACGCCATGCCTCGGCTGGTGAAGAACAGCACCTCGTCGAGCGCGTTGGCGACGAAGATGCGCGTGACCGCATCCTCCTCGCGCGTGGCCATGCCGGAGCGGCCGCGCCCGCCGCGCTTCTGCGCGCGGAAGGCCGAGAGCGGGACGCGCTTGATGAAGCCCTCGCGCGTCAGCGTCACCACCATCTGCGCGGGTTCGATCAGGCTCTCGTCGTCGAGATCGCTCTCGGCATCCTCGATCACGGTGCGGCGCGGCGAGGGGAACGCCGCCTTGATCGCCAGCAGCTCGTCGCGGATCGCGGCGAGCCGGCGCGGCTTCGCGGCCAGCAGCGCGAGCAGTCCCTCGATCTGGGAGGCCAGGCCGCGCAGCTCCTCGGCGATCTTCTCGCGCTCAAGCCCGGTCAGACGTTGCAGGCGGAGATCGAGGATCGCGCGCGCCTGCGCCTCGGTCAGCCGGAGCGTGCCGGACTCCGTCAGCGCGTTCGCCGGATCGTCCACCAGCGCCAGCAGCGGCGCGAGGTCGGCGGCCGGCCAGTCGCGCGCCATCAGCGCCGCGCGCGCCTCCGCGCCGTCGGCGGAGGCGCGGATCAGGCGGATCACCTCGTCGATATTGGCGACCGCGACCGCAAGCCCGATCAGCGCATGCGCCCGCTCGCGTGCCTTGGTCAGCCGGAAGCGGCTGCGCCGGACCAGCACCTCGTCGCGGAAGGCGAGGAAGGCCTGAAGGATCGCCTTCAGCCCCATCTGCTCGGGCCGGCCGCCGTTCAGCGCCAGCATCTGCACCGGGAACGACACCTGCAGGCGGGTGAAGCGGTAGAGCTGGTTCAGCACGATCTCGGCGTTCGCATCGCGCTTCACCTCGATCACCACGCGCACGCCCTCGCGGTCGGACTCGTCGCGGATGTCGGTGATGCCCTCGATCCGCTTCTCGCGCACCAGCGTGGCGATCTGCTCGAGCAGGTCGGACTTGTTCACCTGGTAGGGGATCTCGGTGACGACGATCGCCTCGCGGTCGCGGCGGATCTCCTCGACCGACGCGCGCGCGCGCACCGGCACCGAGCCGCGGCCCGTCTCGAAGGCGGCGCGGATGCCCGACCGGCCGAGGATGATGCCGCCGGTGGGGAAATCCGGACCGGGCAGCACCTCCATCAGCCGGGCGAGATCGGCCTCGGGCTCGTCGATCAGCCGCACCGTCGCGTCGATCACCTCGGCGAGGTTGTGCGTCGGGATGTTGGTCGCCATGCCGACGGCGATGCCGTTGGCGCCGTTCACCAGCAGGTTCGGGAAGGCGGCCGGCAGGACGCGCGGCTCCTCCGCCGTCTCGTCGTAGTTGGGCTGGAAGTCGACCGTGTCCTCGTCGATGCCGTCCAGCAACGACGTCGCCGAGCGGGCGAGACGCACTTCGGTGTAGCGCATCGCCGCCGGCGGATCGCCGTCCATCGAGCCGAAATTGCCCTGACCGTCGATCAGCGGCAGACGCATCGCGAAGGGCTGCGCCATGCGCACCATCGCGTCGTAGATCGCGGCGTCGCCATGCGGGTGGTATTTGCCCATCACGTCGCCGACCACGCGGGCGGACTTGCGGTGCGGCCGGTCGGGCGCGTAGCCAGCCTCGTGCATCGCGAACAGGATGCGCCGGTGCACCGGCTTCAGCCCGTCGCGCACATCGGGCAGCGCGCGCGACACGATCACGCTCATCGCGTAGTCGAGGTAGGAGCGCTTCATCTCCTCCTCGAGCAGCACGGGCGCGATCTCGTTCGGGCCCGGCGGGCCCGGCGGCTTGGGTGTCTCGTCCGTCACGTGGCGTTCCCCGGACAGCCTGTGGCCGGCTGCCGCCAGACCCTACTCCAGCGCATGGTGCGCCGCAACAAACAGCCCGGAATGGCGGCTATCAGCCTTCCGGGACACCGGCCAGGCGCAGCCCCTCGGCGTAGTGCTGCCGGTCGGCCTCGCGCGCGAAGGGGGCGGTGGCGAGGAAGCGCCTGATCGTGAAGCCGGGCTCGATCGCGAGCAGCCGGGCCAGCGCCTCCGCCCCCTCGGCCTTGCGGCCGAGATGGCCGAGCGCGGCGAGATAGGGCTTCCACGCCGCCGAGAGGCCGGGGTTCAACTCGGTCACCTGCATCCCCAAGGCCACCACCTGCTCGTGCTCGCCGAGCAGCAGATGCGGGATCATCAGCGCGGTGTCGAACAGGAAGGCGTGCGGGTCCATCGGCGAGAGCCGGCGGTAGCGGATGATGCGCTGCAACGCCTCCGTGTGGTCGCCGCGATAGGCGTGCGCGACGCCGGAGAACACCCAGGCCATCGGCAGGTTCGGGTTGAGCGACAGCGCGCGCTCGTGCAGCCGGATCGCCTCGTCCAGCCGGTGGTGCAGGAAGCTCCGCACATGCCCGGCGATGGCGAAGGCGCGCGCATCCGACGGGTCGAGCAGGATCGCCTTCTCGGCATGCATGCCGGCGCGGGCGAACGCGGTCTCCTGATCCTCGGCCCAGCCCTGGCCGACCAGGAAGACGTGCCAGTAGGCGAACCAGGCATGCGCGGCGGCATTGTCGGGCTCGCGGCCGATCGCCTGGGTCAGCAGCTGGCCGGCTTCCAGGAAAGCCTCGCGCTCCAACCGGTAGATCGCCGGGATCGCGCGCAGCACGAGCTCGTAGGCGGACGGATCGACCGGCGGCCGGGCGGCCGCGCGCTTGGCCTCGATCAGCAGGATCTCCGGGTCGATCTGCGCCACCACCGCGGCGGCGATCTCGTCCTGCAGCGTCAGCAGGTTGGCCGCCTCGCGATCGAAGCGCTGGGCCCAGACCACCTCGCCGGCGGCGTGCAGGTCGAGCAGGCGCAGCGTCACGCGCACCCGCTCGCCGGTCGCCTGCACCGAGCCGGTGAGCAGGAAGTCGAGGTCGAGCGCGCTGCGCAGCAGCAGCGGATCGGTGTTCGGCCCGATGAAGCGGGCGAGCGAGGCGGAGGAAACGACCGCGATCCAGCGGAAGCGCGACAGCGCGGTGGTGATCTCCTCGGCGAGCCCGAGCGAGAGATGCTCCTCGGCCACCGAGCCGAGCGTCTGCAAGGGCGCGGTACCGAGCCGCGCGCCGCGCGCCGCCGAACGCCGCGTCGGCGGGGGGACCGGCAGGGGCGCGGCGGCCAGCGCGCCGCGCTCCTCGCTGCCGCGGATGGTATCGGCCAGCGCCGCGGTCTCGGCCGAGGGCTGGGCGCGCAGGTGGCGCCCGAGCGCGATGCGGCAGGCCTCGAACGCCTCAAGCGCCTGGCGCCGCTCGCCGCGCGCGGCATGGGCGCGCATCAGGCTGCGCCAGGCGGCCTCATGCGCCTCGTCGATCGCCAGCAGCCTTCGCGCCGCCTCGACCTGCGCCTCGGGCGTGTGCGACCCCTCCAGCAGCCGCTCGCCGAGGCTGCGCGCCCGGTCGCGCAGCTGGCGCCGCTCCTCGGCGAGCCAGCCGTCCATCGCCGGATCGAGCCCGTCGAGATCCTCGAGCAGCGGCGCGTCATAGAGGTCGAGGGCAGCGGAACTGCCCGGCCCGGCGCGCGCCACCTCGTGCGCATCCACCCAGAGCGCATCGGCATCCGCCCAGACTTGGTCCCGAGTCGCGTGCAGGATCTGCTCGCCGCAGGGGGCGAGGGCGAGGGTGAGCTCGTGCAGGGCCTGGCGCAGCGAGGCGCGCGCCTGCTCGCGGTCGCGGGTGGACCACAACAGCCCGGCGAGGCGCTGGCGCTGCACCGGGCGCGGCGCCGCCATGGCCAGGATCGCCAGCAGCGCGCGGGTCTTGCGCACCCTCGGCAGCACGCGCTCGGAGGTGACGCTCCACGCGTCCATCGGCCCGATCAGCTTCAGGCGCAGCCGGGGCGGCGCCGGTCCGGTTCCGGCGGAGGCAAGGCCTGCGGGCATCGGGTCAGCCACGGTGGACATTGTGCGACACGAAGAGACGTTAACCCAGGGTGGAATGAGTGCACTATCCTACAACGTGAGGATTCGGCCTCGATTTTGCGTTTTTGGTGCACCGGGGCCGCACGACGCCGTGCACGAGCGCCGGAACGGGGGGTGGAGGGGCCTCAGCGCGCCGGCTGCGGCAGGTCCGCCGCCCCCGGCAGGCGCTCGATCAGGCCGGGATCGTCCTCGCGCACATTGCCGACGCGGGGTGCGACCGGCCAGGCGAGCAGCGCCTCGTCCGGGCAGGGGCGCAGCAGGGCGCGCAGATCCTCCGGCGCCGCGGCGTCCTCGCCGAGCCAAGCCGGCCAGGCCGCGCGGTCGAGGATCACCGGCATGCGGTGGTGCAGGGGCGCGAGGGTGCGATTGGCATCGGTGGTGAGGATGGTGAAGCTCCGCAGCACCTCGCCGCTCGCCGGATCGCGCCAGCCTTCCCACAGCCCGGCGAAGGCCATCGGCTGGCCGGAGGCGAGCTGGATCGTGTAGGGCTGCTTGCGCGCCGCCCCGGCGACCGCCTGCCACTCGTAGAACCCGTCGGCCGGCACGAGGCAGCGGCGCTTGCGGAAGGCGTCCCGGAAGGCGGGAGTGGTGGCGACGGTCTCGGAGCGCGCGTTGATCAGCCGGGCCGCGCCGGCGGCGTCCTTCGCCCAGTGCGGCACCAGGCCCCAGCGCAGCGGATCGAGGTGGCGTTCGCCGGTCTCGGGGTGGCGGCGGATGACCAGCGCGTCCTGGGTCGGCGCGATGTTCCAGCGCGGGGGAAAATTCGGCAGGGGATTGAGGCGCGTCTCGGCCCAGTCGGCGAGCACGCCGGGGGCGGTGTGGAGTCGGTAGCGGCCGCACATGCCGGGGAGATGGCGCGATCGGCGGCTCGGCGCCAGCGGGAAACGGTTATGCGGCGGCGGCGCGCGGCGGGAACGGGTGCGCCGCTGAGGTGGAATGGTTGGATTACCATTTTTAATTCGAAAGAAAACAATCATTCGTGTTGCCTGTGGGGTCTGCATAGATCGTTTCAGCGGCCGGGGCCGGCGTCCCACCGGCTGTGCTGGGTTCGGATCCATTCCTTGGCGGGCTCGTAGGCGCGGCGCACCGCTTCTTCGGTTGCGACGACAGCCTGCAGCATCGTGAGGCGCTCGGCCGGCGTCAGGCCGCCAAACCCAGCTTGCCGGAGAACCAGGCCCGGTGAAACGATGCTTACGAACCCCACATGTTGCCGCCGGCGTCATCCGGACCCAAATGTGGGCGGCCCAATACTGATGCTTCGTTCGACACGAATTTGAAGGTCAACGGTCGACTCATGGTATCAATACGCATGAGTGAACCGCAGCGCCCCAAGATCACCGCCGACACCAACTGCGTGATCCGCCTATTCGACAGCAGGAGCACGACCGCCACTTCCGTGGATGAGTTGTGCGAACTGATGAGCTACGCCTTGTCAGGCGTGATCGAGATCTCGGTCACGACCCGTGTCGAGGCCGACCTTGTGCGCGACACTGACGCCCAGCGGCGGATGGAGATGCTGGACAAGATCCGCATGTTTCCAGTGATCGGAACTGTCGTCCGGCGCGGCGACAGCCAGCCGGAAGGCACCGCCGCGCTGGTTGAGCCCGAGCACCGGGAACTGTTCGACGAGGTGCAGCGGATCGTGTTCCCGGGCTTGCATCCGCAGCGCAAGAGATACCCCAATGAGGTTTCGGACATCGATCACCTCGTAGGCCACAAGCTGGCTGAACGGACGGTATTCGTCACGGATGACAAGCGCATCCTTCGCCGCTCTGACCGGCTCCAGAGCGGACCGGGCATTCAGGTTATGAGTCCGGCAGAGTGCCTGAAGTACGTGGACGAATACAGGGCCCGACACGAGAAGAAGGTGCTGGAGCCCGTTCATAATGACTCTGCCTATCGTGACAGTCGACTAAAGGGAACCGCCACATTCGATTATTCCAACAATGATCATTGCTTCTCGATTGGCGACGGGCTGAACCTGTTCGAGACCCAATGGTCAAAGGCGAGCGATGTCAGCATCTATGCCTATAGCGATCCTCCGTCGATTGCTGCGGTGGCGCTCGCCAAAGGTGCGACTGAGATCGCCGATGTGACGGATGCCGCCGCCTTCGACTTCTCCTCCCGGGTCCGGTCTCCCCGGGTGGGGCAGATTGTGATCTGGCGGAACGTCAATGGCATCTATGCCGCCACAAAGGAGACCTCTGCGAAACGGCTTGCCTGGGAGTTTGAGTTTTGATTCGCTGTTG
>CAZHMM010000012.1:0-47571 GCA_964533585.1 uncultured Elioraea sp. | reverse complement strand
CATCACCACAGCTCGCCGCCCGCTGAAATCGACTTCTTCACGGGCGACTAGCTAGGTCAGCCCCTAGATGAAATGCGGCGCCGTCACGATCAGCATCGGCCCCGGATTGAGCCCGTGGATCATCATCGCCGCCAGCAGCACCGCCGCCGGCGCCGACCCCGGCACCGCGAGCGTCAACACCGGAATGATGGCCCCGGGCACGCACGCGCTCTCGCCCGTCTCGGCGCTCATCAGCCCCTCGATCGAGCCATGGCCGTAGAGCTCGCGCTCCTTCGACCCGCGCCGCGCCGCCGCGTAGGACGTCCACGCCGCGATGTCCTCGCCGAGGCCGGGCAAGGCGCCGACGAAGGTGCCGAGCAGCCCCGAGCGCAGGATCGTGCGCCAGTAGCGCGTGATGTCCTCGAGGCGCGGGATCACGCTGTCCACTGTCGCCGCCACCGGCTGCATCCGCGGGCCGCGCATCACCTGCAACACCTCGGCGACGCCGAACGCCCCCACCAGCGCCGGCAGCAGGCTGATCCCGCCCGCCAGGTTCGGATCCCCGAACGCGAACCGCGCATAGGCGTGGTTCGTCTCCTGCCCGATCGTCGAGACGAACAGCCCGAGGAACCCGGCGATGTAGCCCTTCAGCGCATCGCCGCCCGACAGCGTCCCCGCGATCACGATGCCGAACAGCGCGATCCAGAAGAACTCGTAGCTGCCGAACGAGAGCGCCATCTCGCCGAGCGTCGGCGTCAGCAGCGCCACCATCATCGTGCCGACCAGCGTGCCGAGCCACGAGCCCGAGGTCGAAATCCCCATCGCCCGGCCGGCCTCGCCCTTGCGCGCGAGCGGATAGCCGTCGAGCGTCGAGCAGGCCGAGGCCGGCGTGCCGGGAATGTTCAGCAGGATCGCGGAACGGCTGCCGCCATAGATCGCGCCGACATAGATGCAGATCAGGATCTGGATCGCCGCATCCGGCTGCATCCGATAGGTCAGCGTGGTCATCAGCGCCACGCCCATCGTCGCCGTCAGCCCCGGCAGCGCGCCGATGATGATGCCGAGCAGCGTCGCCCAGGCGACGTTGAACAGCGTCGAGAGCGTCATCAGCGACGCGAAGGCGTCGCCCAGCATCGCAAGCTGCGTCATCCGGGCAGCCGCACCAGGAACACCCGCTCGAACACCAGCGTCACCACCACGCCGGTGACCAGCCCGAGCACCACCCCCTCGGCGACGCGGCGGAGCCGCTTCTCCCTCGGCGCGATCGGCCACTCGAACAGGATGGTGAAGCAGGCGACGAACAGCGCGGCGGCCGCCCAGAACGGCACCCGTCCGATCAGCCCGAACACCAGCCCCACCCCGAGCGCGGCGGCGAGCGCGAGCCGCAGGCTCGACGCGCCCTCGACCACGCGCCACTCCGGCGGTGGTCCGCCGTCCGGCCGCAACGCCCCGCGCAGCAGCGCGCGCACGCCGAGCACCACCGACAGCAGCCCGATCACCACCGCATGGAAACCGGGCACGATGCCGGGCGCGGTGAACGGATCGCCGCCGCGATCGCTGAAGGTCGGCATCGCCCACGCGCCCGCGAAGGCCGCCGCCGCGAAGGCCAGCAGCACCGCGGCCGTGATCAGGTCGGTGCGCGCCCGCGGCGGCGGGGTGACGTGGCTCGCTGCGCTCTCGTCCGCCACCGCGCGCTTACGGCCGGGCGAACCCGACCGCTTCGGGCGACAGCTTGGTCTTGCCCGCGTCGTGATAGAGCCAAGCGGTGCGCGTCACCATCTGCATTGCACCGTTGAACGCCTCCTCGCCGTGGATCGGCGTGAAGATCGCGCTGCGGTTCTCGGCATAGCGCTTCAGCGCCTCGCTGTTGGCGATCTTGCGCTCCCACGCCATGGTCATGGACTGCACGACCGGCGCGGGCGCGCCCTTCGGAATCCAGATGCCGAAGTAGTTCACCGGCGCGACCATGCCCGGCACCCACTGCGTGATCGGCGGGATGTCGCCGAAGCCCGACAGCGGCACCGGCTTGTCCGACAGCGCGACCAGCGGGCGCAGCCGGTTGCCGCGGATCATCTCGGTCATCTCGACCAGCAGCTGGCTCACCGCCTGGGTCTCGCCCGCGACCGTCGCCACCACGGCAGGATTGCCGCCCTCATAGGTGACGTGACGGTATTGCAGCCCCGGAACGGCGGCGCGGATCATCTCCATCATGTTGTGCCCGGCCGACGAGAGCCCCGCCGTCGCCACCGGGATCGTCTGCCCGCGCGTCTTCAGCGCTTCCAGCAGTTGGCCGAAGTCGCGGAACGGCGTGTTCGGGTTGACGCTGATCACCGAAACATTCGCCACCGCGAAGAACAGGTTCCAGTCGGCCAGCATGGTGTCGAGCAGGCCGAGCACCTTGTAGGTGCCGACATCCACCGCCGCGCCGGCCGCCCAGGTGTAGCCGTCGCGCGCGGCCTCCAGCGCGTTGCGCGTGCCGATCGAACCCGAGGCGCCGGGCTGATTGACCACCACGAAGCGCTGGCCAAGCTCGCTCTCAAGCTCGGCCGCGACCACGCGCGCCATCTGGTCGGTCGAGCCGCCCGCCGCCCAGGGCACGATAATGGTCACCGGCCGCTCGGGCCGCCATGGATAGGCCTGCGAGGATGCCGGCAGCGCGGGCAGCGCGGCGGCGGACGCGGCCAGCCCGACAAAGGTGCGACGCTTCATGGACCCCTCTCCCGGTTGCGGGTAACTTGTTGGTTACCTGATGGTCCACCGGATCGAACCGTTGCGTCAAGCGAGGGAGGAAGCGGTTGCGTGTGCTGCAGATCGGCTGCGGGAATTTCGGGCTCGCCCATCTCGCCGGCTGGTCGCATGTGGGGCTTGCCGGATCGCTGACGGTCGCCGATCCGCGCCCGGACCTGGCCGCCACGCTCGCCGCGCATGCACCCGCCGCGCGTGCCGTCGCCGACTGGCGCGCCGCGCTGGCCGAGGCCGATCTCGTCGATGTCCTGACGCCGACCGATACGCATCACGCGATCGCCGCCGCCGCGCTCGATGCCGGCAAGCCGCTGTTCCTCGAGAAGCCCGCCACGCCGACGGCGGACGAGGCGCGCGATCTGCTGCATCGCGCCGAGGCCGGCCGCGTGCCGGTGCAGGTCGGCATGTATCTTCGCTTCCACCCCAAGGGCGCGGCGCTGAAGCGGCTGATCGCCGGGGGCGCGGTCGGACGCGTGCTGCACTGCTCGGCGCGCTTCGTCGGCATCAAGCGCATGCGTGCCGACAGCGGGCCGCTTGCCAATGACGCGGTGCACTTCATCGACCTGATCCTCTGGCTGATCGGCGCGACGCCAATGCGCGTCTTCGCCACCCTGCGCGACGACGAGGCGCGCGGCCACGACGACCTCGCTGCCGTGCAGCTGCGCTTCCCTTCCGGTGCCACCGCGCTGGTCGAGGCCGGCTACCGTCTGCCGGGCGCGACGCCCGATCCGTTCACCGCCGGCACGCTCTCGACCAAGGAGCTGGTGGTGACCGGCACGGAGGGCGTGGCCCGCTTCAGCCTGACCGAGGAGCGGCTGACGCTGTGGCGCGGCCGGCACCGCCGCGCCGGCGCGATCTTCGTGCCCGAGTACCGTGAGCCGGAGGAGATCGCTGCCCCCGCTGCTGACCCTCCCGAGGTGATGGCGCGCCAGTTCGAGCATTTCCTGCGCGTGCTGCGCGGCGAGGCCGAGCCGATCGCCACCTTGCGCGATGCCGGCGTGGCGGTCGCCGAGGTGCTGGATGCGGCGCGCGCGAGCAGCCGGCGCGACGCCGTGATCGGGATCACCCCCTGATGCGCTTCAGCCTGTGCAACGAGGTGGTGCGCGAGCGTCCCTTCGCCGCGCAATGCGAGCTCGCCGCCGCGCTCGGCTACCAGGGCGTCGAGCTTGCGCCGTTCACGCTGGGTGACGAGCCGCACCGCCTGTCCGTCGCCACGATCGCCGCACTGCGCCGGGCGGCAGCCGATGCCGGGATCGCCATCACGTCGCTGCACTGGTTGCTGGTCGCGCCCGCGGGCCTCTCGATCACCAGCGGCGATGCGGCGACGCGCGCGCGCACGCTCGACGTGATTGCCGGACTGGTGGATCTCGCCGCGGCCCTTGGCGCGACGCATCTGGTGCACGGCTCGCCGGCGCAGCGCGTCCTGCCGGAAGGGCCGGAGCGCGCGGCCGCCCGCGGCCGCGGCATCGACGCCTTTGCCTTCGCCGGCGAGCGTGCCCGCGACGCGGGCGTGACCTACTGCATCGAGCCGCTCGACCGTGGCCAGACCGCGTTCGTCAACACCATCGACGAGGCCGCCGCGATCGTACGCGGGATCGGCAATCCGGCGCTCCGCACCATGCTCGACACCTGTTCGGCCGCGAACGCCGAGGCCGAGCCGCTCGATGCGCTCGTCGCGCGCTGGCTGCCGACCGGCCTGATCGCGCATGTGCATCTGAACGATCCCAACCGGCGCGCGCCCGGCCAGGGCGCGGTGCGCTTCGGCCCCGTGCTCGCGGCGTTGCGCGCGCAGGGCTACGCGGGCACGGCGGCGATCGAGCCGTTCGAGTACATCCCCGACGGGGCCGGCTGTGCCGCGCGCGCGATCGGCTACCTGCACGGCCTGCTGGAGACGCAGACATGACGGCACCCCGCATCGTGCTCGAGGAGGTGCAGGCATTCGAGTGGCCGTTCCGCCTGCGCCTGCCCTTCCGCTTCGGCGTCATCACGGTGACGCATGGTCGCCAGGCGGTGCTGCGCGTGCGCGTCCGCCTGGAGAACGGCCGCACGGCCGAAGGGATGGCGGCCGAGACGCTGGCGGCGAAATGGTTCGACAAGGACCCGGCACTGACGGACGATCAGAACGAGCACCAGCTCCGCCGCGCGGTCGAGATCGCGCGCGATGCCTATCTTGCCGCCGGCGCGCTGACGCCGTTCGCGCTGTTCGCCGACAGCTACGCGGCGATCCTGGCGCAGGCCGCGACCGAGCGCCTGCCGCCGCTGGTGGCCGGGTTCGGCCCCGCCCTGCTCGACCGCGCCGTCCTCGATGCGGCGCTGCGCGCGCATGGCGTCTCCTTCGCCACCGGCATGCGCGCCAATATCGCCGGGATGGCGCCGCACGCAGCCATCGCCGATCTCGGCGGCTTCGACTGGAACGGCTTCCTCGCGAGCCTGGCGGCGCGACCGCGCATTGCCGCGCGCCACACGGTCGGCCTGGTCGACCCGATCACCACGTCCGATCAGCCGGCCGGCACGCGGGTCGAGGACGGCCTGCCGGAGACGCTGGAGGAGGTCTGCTCCACCTGCCGGCACACATACTTCAAGTTGAAGGTGGGCGGCGATGTCGCCGCCGATGTCGATCGCCTCTGCCGCATCGCCGCCGTGCTCGACCGCCTCGCGCCCGGCTACCGCGCCACGCTGGACGGCAACGAGCAGTACGCGGATGCCGAGGGCGCGCTCGCGCTCTGGCGCGCGATCGAGGCCGAGCCGAGGCTCGCGACGTTGCGCGAGGCGGTGCTGTTCATCGAGCAGCCGGTGAAGCGTGCCGCTGCCCTCGCCGCCGACATGTCGCCGCTCGCCGCGCGTCGTCCGGTGATCGTCGATGAGAGCGACGGCACGCTCGATGCGTTCGTCACCGCACGGGAGCGCGGCTACACGGGCGTTTCGTCGAAGGCCTGCAAGGGCTTCTACAAGAGCCTGGTCAACCTCGCGCGCTGCCGGACCTGGAACGCCGAGGCCGGCGCGGAGCGCTTCTTCCTGAGCGGCGAGGATCTGACGACGCTCGCCGGGCTCTGCGTGCAGCAGGATCTCGCGCTGGTATCGCTGCTCGGCCTCACGCATGTCGAGCGCAACGGCCACCACTTCGTCGACGGCTTCGCCGGCCGGCCGCGCGCGGAGGCCGAGCGCTTCCTCGCCGCGCATCCCGGCCTCTACCGCACGACCGATCGCGGCCCGCGCCTGGCGATCGCCGACGGGATGCTCGATCTCGCCAGCCTCGACTGCGCCGGTTTCGCCTCCGCGGTGCTGCCGGACATCGTGGCGATGGAGCCGATGCCCAGGGCAGCGTGGCCGGTCAGTTGATGATGATGTTGGCCTCGCGCACCACGCGGCCCCACAGCGCGGTCTCCGCGCGCATCCGCTCCGCCACCGCCTCGGGCGCGGACGAGACGGGATCGGCGCCGGCCTGAACCAGCCGTGCGCGCACCGACTGATCCGCGAGTGCCGCGTTCAGCGCCGCGTTGAGCCGCGCGATCGCCGGCGCGGGCGTGCCGTTCGGCGCCATCACCGCGCCCCAGGACGTCGCCGACGCGCCGGCCAGTCCGGCCTCCGCCATGCTCGGCGTCTCGGGCAGCAGCGGATGGCGCGCCGTGCCCGTGACCGCGAGCGCGCGCACGCGGCCTGCCTGGACCTGGCCGATGCAGGAGGGAAGCTGATCGAGCATGAGCTGCACCGTGCCGGCGACCGTGTCGTTCAGCGCGGGCGCCGAGCCGCGATAGGGCACATGCGTCAGCGCGATGCCGGCGGTGAGGCGGAACAGCTCGGCGACCATGTGCGTCGAGCTGCCGGCGCCGGCGGAGCCGTAGGCGAGCCGCCCCGGCTGCGCCTTGGCGAGCGCGACCAGCTCGGCGACCGTCGTCGCCTGCACGGCGGGATGCACGATCAGCACATGCACGGTCTCGAACGCCATGCCGACGCCCACGAGATCGCGCGCGGGATCGAAGGTCATGCCGCGATAGAGATGCGGGTTGATGGTCAGGCCGCCCATCGTTCCCATCAGCAGGCTGTGGCCGTCGGCGGGGCTGCGCACCACGTTCTCCGCGCCGAGATTGCCGCCCGCGCCGGTACGGTTCTCGACCACCATGGGCTGGCCGAGCGTGCCGGACATGTGCTCACCCAGCACGCGCGCGACCACGTCGGTGGCACCGCCGGCGGGAAACGGCACGACCATGCGCAGGGGGCGCGACGGCGCCCAGGACTGTGCCCGCGCCGCGGCCGGCAACAGGGCTGCGGCCACCACGAGACGTCGCGTCAGCATCGGCCCCTCCCTCAGACGCAGTGGTCGAAACGCTGCTTCATCACGGTCAGCACCTCGTCCGGATCGCGCAGCCACCAGTCGCGCGACGAGAAGATCTCGACCTCGATTGGCCCATCGTACCCGGCCGCATCGACCGCCGCGCGCAGCCCGGCGATGTCGGCGACCCCATCGCCCATCATGCCGCGGTCGGTGACGAGATCGCGCGTCTCCTTCAGCCAGTCGCAGACATGGAAGCCGAGGATCCGGCCGCGTGCGCGGACGATCTGCGCCAGCACGTCCGGGTCCCACCAGATGTGATAGACGTCAAGCGCCGCGCCGACACCGTCGCCCAGTGTCTCGCACCAGTCGAGCGCCTGGGCGGTGGTGGCGAGCACCGAGCGGTCAGCGCAGGTCATCGGGTGGAGCGGCTCGAGCGCAAGGGCCACGCCGGCCGCGCGCGCGTGCGGCAGCACCGCGGCGAGTCCCTCCAGGCAGCGCGCGCGCGCACCTGCAAGATCGCGCGAGCCCTCCGGCAGTCCGCCGTTCACGATCACCAGGCAGCGCGCGCCGAGCGCGGCCGCCTCGTCGATCGCGCGGCGGTTGTCGTCGATCGCCTGTGTGAGCGTTCCCGCGGTCCACCAGCCGCCGCGGCAGAGGCCGGAGACCTTCAGCCCCGCGTCGCGGATGTGCTGCGCCGCGCGCGCCACGCCGTAGGCTGCGAGCCCATCGCGCCAGGGCCCGATCCAGCCGATCCCGTGCCGCGCGCAGCCCTCGATGCAGGCGGGCAGATCCCAACGCTCGCGCACCGTCGCGGTGTTCAGCGACAGCCGCGCGGGATCGGCCATCAGTGCAGGCCGTGCGTGGCGAGCAGCGCGCGCATCCGGCCACACGCCATGTCGGGATCGCGCAGCAGGCCGGCGGCATCGGCGAGCCGGAACAGCTCGGCGAGATGGGGCAGGCTCCGCGCCGAGTGCTGCCCGCCCACCATGGTGAAGTGATCCTGGTGGCCGTTCAGCCAGGCGAGGAAGACGACGCCGGTCTTGTAGAACCGGGTCGGCGCCTTGAAGACGTGGCGCGAGAGCGGAACGGTGGGGCCCAGGATGTCGTGGAAGGTCGAGAGATCGTTGCGGTGCAGGCTGCCGAGCGCGGCCGAGGCGGCGGGCGCGATCGGATCGAAGATGCCAAGCAGCGCGTCGGAATGGCCCTGCTCGTCGCCGGCGATCAGCTCGGCGTAGTTGAAGTCGTCGCCCGTGTACATGCGCACGCCTTTCGGCAGGCGGCGGCGCATCGCGATCTCCTTGTCCTTGTCGAGCAGCGACACCTTGATGCCGTCGATCGACACGGCGTTGGCGTGCAGCATCGCCAGGCAGGTGTCCATCGCCTGCCAGTGATCGGCCGAGCCCCAATAGCCGGCGAGCGCGGGATCGAACATCTCGCCCAGCCAATGGATGATCACGGGCTGGCGCACCTGCGACAGCACGCGGTGATAGACGCGCAGATAGTCGTCCGGGCTCCGCGCGGCCCGCGCGAGCGCGCGGCTCGCCATCAGGATCACCCGCCCGCCGAGCGCCTCCACCGCGCCCACCTGATGCTCGTAGGCGGCGATCACGTCGTCGAGCGTCACGTCCGGGCCGGGTGCCAGATGGTCGGTGCCCGCACCGCAGGCGATCAGCGCGCCCGGGATGTCCCTGGCCGCATCGAGGCTGCGGCGGATCAGTTCGAGCGAGGCCGCCCAGTCGAGCCCCATGCCGCGCTGCGCGGTGTCCATTGCCTCGGCGACACCGAGGCCGAGCGACCAGAGATAGCGGCGATAGGCGATGGTGCGGTCCCAGTCGATCGCGATGTCGAGCCACGGATCGGTGTCGGCGAGCGGATCGGCGACCACGTGCGCCGCCGCGATCGCCACGCGGCTGAACGGCGGCGTCGCCTTGGGGAAGTCGCGTGGCGGGCTGGTCGTGAAGGGCGCGAGGCGGCGGTCGGCGGTCGGCAGGGTGATGGTCGGCATGCTCACGCCTCCAATGCGGGGATGTCGATCCAGCGCCGCTCGGCCCAGGACGTGAGCCCCGCCTCGGCGAGCTGCACGCCCTTGGCACCCTCGCGCAGCGTGTGCGGGAAGGGCGCATCCTCCATCACGTGGCGGATGAACATCTCCCACTGGGCGCGGAAGCCATTCGGGTAGGGCGTATTGTCGGGCACCTCATCCCAGGTGCGGAAGAAGTCGATCGTCTGCGGCTGATCGGGATTCCACACCGGCTTGGGCGTGTTCACGCGCGCCTGGGTCCAGCAGCGATGCAGCCCCGCGACCGCGCTGCCATGCGTGCCGTCCACGTGGAACGTCACGAGGTCGTCGCGGCGCACGCGCGTGCACCAGGACGAGTTGATCTGCACCACCGCACCCGAGTCGAGCGTGAAGGTGGCGTAGGCGGCATCGTCGGCATCGGCGACGTACCAGTCGCCGTTCTCGTCCCAGCGGCGCGGGATGTGCGTGGCACCGAGACAGCTCACCGCCGTGACGGGACCGAAGGTGTTGTCGATCACGTAGCGCCAGTGGCAGAGCATATCGAGGATGATCCCGCCGCCCTCGGCCTTGCGGTAGTTCCAGGACGGGCGCTGCGCCGTCTGCCAGTCGCCCTCGAACACCCAGTAGCCGAACTCGCCGCGCACCGAGAGCAGCCGACCGAGGAAGCCGCTGTCGATCACCAGCTTCAGCTTGCGCAGCCCGGGCAGGAACAGCTTGTCCTGCACCACGCCGTTCTTCACGCCGGCGGCGTCCGCGCGGCGCGCGACATCGAGTGCATCCGCCAGCGTCTCGGCGGTCGGCTTCTCGCAGTAGATGTGCTTGCCGGCGGCGATCGCGCGGCGCAGCAGGTCGGCGCGCATCTGCGTCGTGCCGGCATCGAAGAACACGGTGTCGTCCGGATTGGCCAGCGCGACGGCGAGATCGGTGCCCCAGCGCTCGACCCCGTGCGCGGACGCGAGCGCGCGCACCTTGTCGGCGTTGCGGCCGATCAGGATCGGATCGGGCACCACGCGCGAGCCGTCCTTCAGCGCGACACCGCCGTCCGCGCGGATCGCCGCGATCGAGCGGATCAGGTGCTGGTTCGTCCCCATCCGCCCGGTGACACCGTGCATGATCAGGCCGAGGCGTCGGGTCTCGGGCATCGTCGTTCCTTCAGGAGAGCCAGGCGTTCAGGTTGGCGCGCACGAAGGCGTCGTCGGCGAGGTCAGCGTGGTCGCGATACACGCGATCGATTTCCGCGCCCTGGCCAGGCGAAAGACCCTCGGCCGGATCGAGGCACCAGATCCCGCGCAGCAGGCCCTGGCGGCGCAGCACCTCATGGATGCCGGCGATGCAGCCGTGGAAGGCATTGGCGACGTCGAAGAACGCGGCGTTGCAGTCGGTCACGCGCGAATCGAGCGCGAGCAGCGCGGGGTCGCCCGGCGGCGCGGCGTGCACGCGGCCGAGCAGATCGACCGCGGTCCTGGTCCAGACCGCCCAGTGGCCGAGCAGCCCGCCCTTGAAGCGCACGTTCACCTCGCGACCGTGCGCGCGCACCGCGAACGGGGTGAGCAGGTCGGCGAGGATGTGGTCGTCGTTGCCGGTGTAGAGCGTGATCCGCTCCTCCGCGCCGGCGCGGGCCACGCCGCGCAGCACGTCGAGCGTGGCGTAGCGGTCGAAGGGTGCCACCTTGATCGCGGCGACATTCTCGATCGCCGCGAAGCGCTGCCAGAACCGCGCCGACAGCGCCACGCCCCCGACCGCGGGCTGGAGGTAGAAGCCGAACAGCGGCATTTCGGCGGCGACCGCCCGGCAATGCGCGACGATCTCGTCCTCGCTCGCCCCGCGCATCGCCGCGAGGCTCAGCAGCACCGCGTGGTAGCCGAGGCCGCGCGCGATGCGCGCCTCCGCCACCGCCTGCGCCGTCCGCCCGATCGCGCCGGCGATCAGCAGCGCAGGTCGCGCCACCTCGGACGCGGTCTCTGCCGCGAGGCGCAGCACAGGTTCGTAGAGTCCGACCTCGCGGATCGCGAACTGCGTGGTGTGCACCCCGACCGCGAGCCCGCCGGCGCCGGCGGCGAGGTAGTAGCGCGAGAGCGCGCGCTGGTGGCGCGGGTCGAGCCGGCGGTTCTCATCGAGCGCCAGCGGATGCGCCGGGATGACGCAGCCCGCCCTGAGCGTCGCGCGCACCGGTTCCGGCCAGTCCTGCCAGCGCAGACCCATCGGTCCTCCGATCAAGTAACCAAGTGGTTACCTGACCCCCTGCCGGCCGTCAACGCGGCCGGCGCAGATAGCCGAGGATCACCTCCACGGCATGCGCCTCGCGCGCCGCGATCGCCGCGTCGGTCAGCAGATCGCGACCGAAGATCACCGACAGCGTGTGCCCGTTGGCGAGGTAGAAATGCGACAGCGCGGTGAGCGAGATGTAGAGCTGCACCGGATCGACCCCGTCGCGGAACCGCCCTTCGGCCGCGCCGCGCGCCAGCAGCGTCGCGAGCATCGACACGACCGGCGAGTAGAGCGCCGGCACATGGGACGAACGGCGGAGGAAGCGCGCGCGGTGCAGGTTCTCGCTGGTCAGCAGCGCCACGACCTCGGGATGCGCCGCGGTGTAGCGGAGCTTGAAGCGCACAAGTTCGGCGATGCCCTCCTCGGGCGACAGATGCTCGACGTCGATCCGGCTCTCCTCCGCGCGCATCGTCCCGTACACGGCTTCGAGCGCGGCGAGCCACAGCTCCTCCTTGGCGCCGAAATAGGCGTAAAGCATGCGCTTGTTCGCGCCCGCCCGTGCGGCGATCTCGTCCACGCGCGCGCCGTCCAGCCCCTTTTCGGTGAACTCGGCGATCGCCGCGTCGAGGATGCGCTTCCGTGTCGCCTGGGCGCGCGGCGAGGCGCTGTCGGGCGCGTCGCTCATCCGAACTCGGGTCCGATCGGCGCGACGATCAGCGATGCGTCGCCAGGCAGTGGTGCCGGCCCAGCCGCCATGCGCGTGAAGGGGCGCTGCGGTGCGCCGCCGCGACCAGCGAGCCAGGCGGCAAGTTCGGTCTGCGAATCGGCGAGGTCGATCACCACGCCCTGTCCCGGCGGCAGCGCGGCGAGCGCGCCGGCGATCAGCCGTTGCGCGTATCGACCGTCGCGCGCGACCACGGGTCCGATCTGCGGCGCGAGCCTGCCGTCGCGCGCCAGCGCGAAGCCCTCGATCCGCCCGCCGGCGACCGCGACGCGCGCGACCACCGGCAGACGTGTGGCCAGCGCGCACAGCAGCCGCTCGCGCGGCACGCCGTTGGCGGCGGCGTCGAGCGTGAGGATCTCGGGCCAATCGCCGGGGCGGAGCGGGCGCACGCCCTGCACCGCGCCACCGCTCGCATCGAGCCGCCAGCGGCGGAACGTCCAGAAAGGCGCGAAGCCGAGCTTCGCGTAGACCGGCTGGCCGAGCGGTGTGGCGTCCAGCACCGCGCGGTGGCCAGAGGCATTGAGGGCGGCGAGCGCGTGCGCCATCAGCGCGGTGGCGTAGCCGCGGCCGCGCTGCTCGGGCAGCGTCAGCACCATCGACACCCAGGCCACCTTCGGGCCGAACGGCAGCACGGCTGCGCTCGCCGCGAGCGTGCCGTCCGTCTCGATGCCCCAGGCACGGCCGTCGCGCAGGAACAGGCGCCAGTCCGCGCTCGTCTGGTTCCAGCCCGCGGCGGCGGAGAGCGCGAGGGCGGCGTCGAGATCAGCCTCGCCGAGCGGGCGGATCGGCGGCGTCATGTCAGAACGTGCCGTCCCGCACCTCGTAGTGGGTCGGCTTGCCGAGGCTGCGTCCGCCGCGCCCGACCCAGTCGGCGGTCCAGTCGATCATCGTGGCGAGCGGAACGGTCGGGTAGCCGAACAGACCGAACGCGCGCGCGGCGTTGTTCAGCCAGCCGGTGGGGGCCTCCTCGCCGGTGATGATCGCGTCGCGGCCGAGGCGGCGGGCGAATTCGTGCGCCAGCCAGCGCACGGAGATCGTTTCCGGCCCGGTGACGTTCAGCGCGGCCATCGGCGCGGCGGCGTGCGCAAGCGCGGCGAGTGCCCAGGCATTGGCATCGCCCTGCCAGATCACGTTGACATGGCCCGAGGTGACGTCGATCGGAGTGCCGTCGCGCACCTTCACGGCGACGTCGTGCAGCACGCCGTAGCGCAGGTCGATCGCGTAGTTCAGCCGGATCGCGACGGTGCGCGTGCCGTGCGCGGCCGAGGCGTGTTCGAAGGCGCGGTCGCGCGCGACGCAGGACCAGGCGTAGTCGCCGGGTGGCGGGTTCAGCGGCGCGTCCTCGGTCGCGCCGCCCGAGAGCACGGGCACGAAGGGATAGACGCAGCCGGTGGAGAAGAAGGCGATGCGGCTGGTCGGGTAGCGTTGCGCGACCATGGCCGGCACAGTGGCGTTCATCGCCCAGGTGAGGTGTTCGGCGCCGGTGGAGCCGAACTTGCGGCCGGCCATGTAGACGATGTTGGGTGCGTCGGGCAGGCGTGCGAGGGCGGCGCGGTCGAGCAGGTCGGCCTCGATGGTTTCGATGCCCCAGGCATCGAGACGCGTGCGCAGCGCGCGTTCGGAGAAGCGGGCGACGCCGATGATGCGGCGCGCCGGGTCGGCGCGGCGGGCGAGGCGGGCAAGCGTCGGTCCCATCTTGCCGCCGACGCCGAGGATGAGGATGTCGCCCGGTGGCAGGGCCAAGTCCGGAGGCGGGCGCGAGAGCGCCTCTTCGAGGTCTTCCTCAGTGCCCGGGGGGCCATTGGCCCCCCGGACCCCCCATTGACCGGGCCGCGGCTCAATCTCCGGAGGGGGGTCTGGGGGGACCACCGTGGTCCCCCCAGTGCTTGTCCTCCTGCTAGCCATCGATCTGCATCAGCAACCCGGCGAGCAGCTTCGCCCGCGGCACAAGCGACGAAACAACGATGTGCTCATCCAGCGTATGCGGCCCGGCCCCCTGCACGCCCAGCCCATCCAGCGTCGGAATCCCCATCGCCCCGGTGAAGTTCCCATCCGACCCGCCGCCCGAGCTCTCATGCGGCAATGCGGCGATCCCCACCCCCTTGGCGATCCGTTCCGCCAGCGCATGCAGCGCGATCACCTTGTCATCGGGCTCCCACACCGGGCGCGTGTAGGTGCGGCGCACCGTGAACCCGACATCCGGATCGGTCGGCTTCAGCGCCAGCATCCGCTCCACCAGCGCATCGAGATCGGCCTGCCGCTTCGCCATGCTCAGGCTCTCGCCCTGGCACAGCATGGGCACGCAGTTCACCCACTGCCCGGCATGGATCACGCCGACCGAGCAGGTCGCATCCTCGCCGGTCATCGCCTCGATGGCGAGGATCTGCTTTGCCATCTCGCGGATGGCGGAGCGCCCTTCCGACAGCCGCGCGCCGGCATGGCTGGGCCGCCCGCGCGACTCCAGCGCGAAGCGCGCGATCGCATAGCGGCCGCTCACCACGCCGCCGTTCGCGCGCGCGGGCTCGGGGATCAGCACCACCTTGTGGCGCCTCGCCTCGGCCTCGATCAGGTCGCGCGTCGAGGGCGAACCCACCTCCTCGTCGCTGGTGAGCAGCACCGTCACCGGAAGCTTCGTCTTCGCCCCGGCCTCGAGGATCGCGCGCACGGCGTCCATGGCGATGTAGGCGCCGCCCTTCATGTCGCAGATGCCGGGGCCCCAGGCCTTGTCGCCCTCGCGGCGGTAGGCGAGCGGGCCCGAGGCGCCGCCGGTGCCGACGGGATGCACGGTGTCGAGATGGCTCATCAGCAGGATGCCGGGGCCATCCCCGCCGCCGCCGAGCGCGGGCTGCGGGAAGCGGGCGCGCACGCAGTCACCGAAGCCCATCCGGCCGGGGATGCGCTCGATCCGCGCGCCGAGCAGCGCGAGGTCGCGGCTCGCCGCATCCATCATGCGGTTCACCGCCGCGGCGTCGTAGGTCGGGCTCTCGACCTCGACCCAGCGCCGCAGCCCCGCAAGGATCGTGTCGGCATCGAAGGGCAGGGCGTTGGGGTCCATCCGGTGCGTCTCCTCGTGTGCTGAGCCGCCAAGGCTTCCACCGACGGCCCGGCCTGTCCACCGGCTTGCCATCGCCCGGGCGGGATGGTGTAACCGCAGCAGACGGGGAGCCATGATGTTCGGCGACGGCATCGAGCGCGAGTTCAAGCTGATGCTGAAGGACGCGGCCGAGCGGTCGCGGATCGAGGCGCTGCTGCCGCCGAAGCGGCGTCTGCTGCGGCAGACCAACATCTTCTTCGACACCGACGACCGCAGGCTGGTTGCCGCCCGGCTGACCTTGCGGTTGCGTCAGGAGAACGCCGCCTGGCTGCTGACCGCGAAGGGTCCGCCGCTCGCCGGAAACGGCGCGTTGACCGCGCGCGAGGAGGCGGAACGGGTGGTGGGGCCGGCACTCGCGGCGCATCTCGCCGCCGGCACCGCCGACCCGGTCCCGGCGCTCGCGCGCGCTGTGCCGGCGCAGGTGGCGCAGACCCTGGCGCGGCGCATCGCCGAGGCGGCCGACGGCAAGCCAGTGCGCCCCACGGGCGGGTTCCGCAACGAGCGCACGCATGTCGAAATCGCGCTGCCCTGCGGTGCGACGGCGACACTGGCGCTCGACCGGTCGCTGATGCCGGACGGGGCGGAGCACCACGAGGTGGAGCTCGAGGTCGCGCCGGCCGCGGCGCGGAGTGCGGCGGTCTGGCTCTCCGGCCTGCTGGCGCGGGCGGGCGTGCCGCCGCGGGCGTCGCGTTCGAAACGAAGCCGCTATGAGGAAGCGCGGCCGCGGCGGGCGCGATGAGCCTCCGTATCCTGCTCGCCAATGCGAACACCACTGCGGCGGTGACGGAAATCTGCGCCGCCTCGGCGCGCGCCGCCGCCTCGCCGGGCACGGAGATCGTGCCGGCGACGCCGCGCTTCGGGCCGGCGATCATCTCCTCGCGCGCCGAGAACGCGATCGCCGCGCACGGGATTCTCGACTGCCTCGCCGCGCAGCATGCCGGCTGCGATGCCGCGGTGCTGGCGGTGTCGTACGACACGGCGCTGGCGGCGGCGCGCCAGCTCCTGCCGATCCCCGTGCTGGGCATGACCGAGGCCGCGTGCCTGACCGCCTGCATGCTGGGCGGACGGTTCGGCCTCGTGACGTTCTCCTCGGCCGAGCTCTATCGCGAGCTGATCACGTCCTACGGCCTGGCCGCGCGGCTGTCGGGCATCGGCCTGGTGGCGGCGAGCCCGTACGACGCCGCCTCCGATCCGGCGGGCGTCGCGGCGAAGGTGGCCGAGGCGGCGTGCGGGCTGGCGCGCGAGGGGGCGGATGCGGTGATCCTCGGCGGCGCGGCGCTCGCCGGCATGGGCGGGCGCATCCAGGCGGAGGTGCCGGTGCCGCTGGTGGACGGGATCGCGGCGGGGGTGCGGCTTGCCGAGGCGCTGGTGCCGCTCGGGCTGAGGAAGCCCGCAACCGGCAGCTATGCCGCACCGGCGGGGCGCGCGAGCGTGGGGCTCGCATCGCCGTTGGAGGCGCTGCTGCGCGGCTGAGTCCCCTGTCGCGCCGACGCCGCGGCGGCTAGCGTCCGCGCATGTCCAGCCCGCCCGCGCCCGCGCCGCCCTGGCGCGCGGTCGTTGCCCTCTCCGTCACGATGATCATCGCCTGGGGATCGCAGTACTACGCGATCGCCGTGCTCGCCCCCGCGATCGGCGAGGCCGAGGGCTGGTCGCGCGAGGCGATCTTCGGCGCCTACTCGATCGGCCTGCTGTCGCAGGGGCTCTGCTCGTTTCCCGTCGGCCTGCTGCTCGACCGGTTCGGCGGTCGGATCGTGATGAGCCTCGGCTCGGTGCTGTCGGCGCTGTCGCTCGCCGCGCTGGCCTGGGCGCCGTCGGAGCCGTGGTTCTTCGCCGCCTGGGTGCTGACCGGCGCGGCGATGGCGGCGACCCAGTACGAGCCGGCCTTCGCCACCATCACCGCAAGCTTCGGCGAGCAGGCGCGGCGCGCCATCACCGTCCTCACCTTCGCCGGCGGGCTGGCGAGCACCGTCGCCTGGCCGATCACCGCCGCACTGCTGCCCTGGCTCGGCTGGCGCGACACCTATCTCGTCTGGGCCGCGGCGGCGCTGCTGATCTGCCTGCCGCTGCACGCGGCCTTCCTGCCGGGCACGCGCGTCGCGCGCGGCACGCCGCGCCGTCCGCTCGGGCCGATCCTGCGCACGGCCGCGTTCTGGTTCGTGGCGCTCGCGCTCACCACCGGCGCGGTGCTGTTCTCGATCGTCGCGGTGCACGCGATCCCGATGCTGCAGGAGGCGGGGCTGTCGGCGACCACCGCGGTCGCGGTCGCCTCGTTCACCGGGCCGATGCAGGTGGCCGGCCGGGTGCTGGAATTCGCGGGGCTGCAACGGGTGCGGCCGAGCCGCGTCGCGATCCTCGCCGCCGCCGCCCAACCGCTCGCGATCCTCGCGCTGATGGGGGTCGAGCAGTGGTGGTGGCTCGCCGGCGCCTATGTCGTGCTGTACGGCGCCTCGGGCGGCATCCTGACGATCGTGCGCGGCACCGTGCCGGCGGAGCTGTTCGGGCGCGAGGGGTACGGCGCGGTCGCCGGCGCGCTGGTCTCGCCCGGCATCGTCGCGCGCGCGATCGGTCCCTATGCCGCGGCCTGGCTGTGGCAGGCCGCGGGCGGCGACTATCGGCCGGTGCAGATCGTCATGGTCGTCTCCGGCACGATCGCCGCGCTGGCCTTCGTCGGCGCGGCCCGCGCAGCGCCCGGCCCGGTCAGAAGTACCTGAACGGCCCGTCGGAGCGGCGCGAGACCAGCCCGCCGCCGATCAGCGAGACGCCGAGCACCGGCGCCTCGCCGCGCTTGAGCGCCAGTTCGATCGAAGCCTGGCGCGACGGCACGGCGACCGAGATCGTGCCGCCGCTGGCGGGCACCTCGATCTCCACCCGTTCGGCGAGGCCGATCGACCAGTCGGTGCGCACCTCGCCGCGCCAGACCGGCGCGCCGTCGAGTCGCACCTCCACCGCTTCGCCGGCGAAGCCTTCCTGCAGGTCGAGCGTGATTGCGGGCAAGATCGTGCTCCCTGCAACGGGGATCGGTCAGTCCGGCGCCGCCCCGCCGAGCGCCGCGTCGCGCTGGCGCTCGATCTCGGCCAGCACATGCGGCTTCAGGCTGCGCGAGCGGTAGGCTTCCAGCATGCGCCGGCCGATCCCAAGGGCGCCCTTGTCGTCGCCGGCGGTCTTCAGCGCCGCGATCATGCGGCGGAAGATCTGGTTCAGCGAGATGCTGTCGAGCCCCCTGCCGGGCGCGGTCGAGGCATCGACCACGCTGCCGAGCAGCGCAACCGCCTCGGCCGGCCGTGCCTCGCGCACCTGCACCGGCGCGTCGGGCCGCACCAGCTTGAACGGGCGCGCGCGCACATAGCCCAGCACCAGCCGGCCATAGAGCGCGAGCGGATGCGTCTTGTGCTCCTCGATCAGCGTCTCGATCCGCGCATTGGCCGAGGCCATCTCCGGCCCATCGGAGCCGAGCAGGGTGAACAGCTTGCCCACCTGCTCGTCGAGCAGCAGGTCGGCAACCGCTTCGTCCCTGTCGTCATGCGTGCCGCGCACGCGCAGCTCCAGCGTGTCGGAGACCACGCGCGAGCCGTCGAGCGCGAGATAGACCGCGCGCAGCCGGTAGAGCCCGGGTGCGGCGAAGGCGAGCCCCTCGTCGCCGGAGCCGATATAGGCGCTCTCGTAGATCGCCGGGCGGGCCGCATCGAGCACGACCGTCTCCGGCCGCACGCAGTGCTCGACCAGCGGCGCGTGCACGACGGTGGACCCGCCCGACCGCTCGATCGCGATGCTGACGAAGCCGTCCGACGGATGCAGGTGCCGGTGCACCACGATCCCTTCCGTCCGGCGCGTGGACAGCTTGAGCTCCACCACCACCGGCTCGCCAAGGCGGAAGCTGCGGTCGGCGCGCAGCTCGAAGGTGAGGCCGGAGGCGTCCTGCTCCGGTTCGGCGAATTCCGTCAGCGTCTCGAGCGCGGCTCCCTCGCCGAACGGAGCGCCGCCCATGATCACGGCGTTGCGGGCGCCGTGGCGCAGATGGACGATCTCCTGCTCGTCGAACTGGAACGGGAAGGCTGACCAGAACGCCGCCGCGCCGCCCGGGAAGTTCTGCGGGTAGTTCATCCACGACAGCGCCGCCGGCCGGTTCGCCTGCGGCGGCGTCATGAACGACTTGTGGAACGAATGGAACAGGTTGAAGCAGTGGCCGAGCTCATGGACGCAGGTGTAGAGCTGGTCGCGCTGATGCGCGGCGGTGGTGCCGGCGAGCGCCTGGTGGAACACCGCGCAGCCCTGGCGCTGCGCGCCGTGCTGGTCGAACATGATGCCGAGCAGCCCGGGCCCGCGGTCATGCAGGCGGGCGTGCAGCAGCCACGCCTTCCACTGCGGCAGCTCCGCCCACTGGCTGAACTGCGCCTGCATCGCCGCGTGCAGCTCGGCATTGCTCCAGGTGCCGCCCGGCGCAATCGGGATGACGTTGCCCTGCCCGGTCGGACGCATCTCGATCCCCGCCTCGGCGAAGGCCGAGGCCACGCTCAGGGTCCGCCGCGGTCCGCCCGAGGGAAGCGCGCCGGTATCGTAGGAGGCGAAGGGCGTCACGCCGCTCTCGCAGTCCTGCTCGAGATCGACGGTGCGGAAGAACCGGCTTTCCCAGTCGCAGAGGTAGCGCGACCCGGTCGCCCCGCTGGCATTGAGCCACTGGATGTCGGCCTGGCCCGGCGCCTCGGAACCGGTGCGGCGCGGCAGCGTGATGCGGATGCGGTTGAACGCCGAGGCATAGCTCAGGCGGGCGACGCCGGTGATGGTGACGCTCGTTCGTGACACCGCGACGGTGACGGGGGCGGCGAGGAAGGAGCCGAACAGGGTGACGGTCCGGCCGCTGACCTGGAAGAAATCGCCGCTGACATGCTTGAGCGGGCGGACGCCATCGACGTCGATGCGCAGCTCGATCCGCCACGCCCCGCTCTGGCCGCGATACCGCCCGCTGATGAGGCGGCCCGGCTGCGCCACGCCCGGCTGGACGGCGCCCGCCGCTTCGGGCGCGGCAGCCGCCCCTGCCGGCGCACCACCCTCGTCCGCCAGCAGCGTGTCGGCCAGCTGCTCGACCGACATCTCGGCGAGGCTGAGCGCATCGATCGGAGGGCTCGCCGGCGCGGTCGGGTCAAAATCTGATGTCATGGCATTCCCGCCGCTGGTGGTCGCCTCCGCGGCGTCCGGCCGGGCCGGCGGTGCCGCGGCCGCATCATTCCGGGGTCGCCGGTTGGGCGGCAAGGGAATTCCGTTGCGCCGCTGCGCGAATCGGCCGAGCGTGAGGCGGTGGCTGGCGGGCGGCCGACGGCACCGCCCCGATCCCGCCGCAAGCGCCGCCTAGGAATCGCGCATGTCCTTTCTTGCCCTTTATCGTCGCGTGCTCGCCCTGCTCGCGCCGGAGAAGCGCGTCGCGCTCGGTCTCGCGGTCGCGAACGCCCTGCTGGCCGGATTGACCTTCCTCGAGCCGGTGCTGTTCGGCCGCGTCGTCGACATGCTGGCCGCGAGCGCGACCCGCCCGGCCGCGGAGGTCTGGTCCGGCACCGTCACGCTGCTGCTGATCTGGGGCGTGGTCGGGCTGTCGGGGATCGTCGCCGCGATCCTGGTCGCGCTGCACGCCGACCGGCTGTCGCACCGCAACCGGCTCGCCGCCATGCACCGCTATTTCGAGCATGTGCTGCGCCTGCCGCTCTCGTTCCACGGCGACACGCATTCGGGCCGGCTGCTGAAGATCATGATCGGCGGCGCGGACAACATGTTCTGGGTCTGGCTCGGCTTCTTCCGCGAGCATCTGTCGACCTTCGTCATCGCCCTGGTGCTGCTGCCGCTCACGCTGCTGCTGAACTGGCGGCTTGCGGTGCTGCTGATCGTGCTGGCCGCGCTGTTCGCGGTCGCGGCCGCGCTGGTCATCCGCAAGACCCAGGAGGCGCAGCGCGAGGTCGAGAGCTACCATGCCACGCTGGCCGGCACCGCCGGCGACGCGCTCTCCAACGTGATGGTGGTGCAGTCCTTCGTCCGCCTGACGGCCGAGGCGCAGCTGTTCCGCGACACCATCCGCCGGCTGCTCGCCGCGCAGTTCCCGGTGCTGAACTGGTGGGCGCTGCTGACGGTGCTGACGCGCGCGGCCTCCACCCTGACGGTGATCGCGATCTTCGTGCTCGGCACCTGGCTGCATCTGCGCGGCCAGGCGAGCGTGGGCGAGATCGTGACCTTCATGGGGTTCGCGACACTGCTGATCGCGCGGCTGGAACAGGCGGTGGGGTTCGTCTCCACCCTGTTCATGCAGATGCCGGCGGTGGCGCTCTACTTCGACGTGATGGACACCCGCTCGTCCGTGCCCGAGAAGCCCGATGCCGCTGCCCTCGGGCGCGTGCGCGGCGCGGTCGCGTTCGAGGGCGTCACCTTCGGCTATCCGGGCGGGCCGCCCGTGCTGCGCGACGTCTCGTTCACCGTCGAGCCGGGCCGCACGGTTGCGTTGGTCGGGCAGACCGGTGCCGGCAAGAGCACCGCCATGGCGCTGCTGCAACGGCTCTGGGATCCGCAGGAGGGCCGCATCACCATCGACGGGACGGACATCCGCGACGTCACGCTGGCGAGCCTGCGCGCCGAGATCGGCGTGGTGTTCCAGGAGAGCATGCTGTTCAACCGCTCGATCGCCGACAATCTGCGCATCGGCAAGCCGGACGCGACGCAGGAGGAGTTGGAGGCGGCCTGCCGGCTCGCCGAGGCGCACGACTTCATCCTGCGCCAGCCACGCGGCTACGACACGCTGGTCGGCGAGCGCGGGGCGACCCTCTCGGGCGGGCAGCGCCAGCGCCTGGCGATCGCGCGGGCGCTGCTGAAGGACCCGCCGATCCTGATCCTCGACGAGGCGACCAGCGCGCTCGACGCCGCGACCGAGGCGCGCGTGCAGCAGGCGCTGCGCGCGCTGATGCGCGGGCGGACCACCTTCGTGATCGCGCACCGGCTCTCCACCGTGCGCGATGCCGACACCATCCTGGTGTTCAGCGATGGCCGGATCGCCGAGCAGGGGACCTTCGAGGAATTGGCCCGAAAGGGCGGGATCTTCGCCGATCTGGTCGCGACCCAGCTGAGCCCGGCCCCCGGGGAGACGGGGGCCCGGGGGCCAATGGCCCCAGGCGGGGGGTGAGGGCGGCGGAGCCCCATAGGCGCGAATCTAAGGCTTGGAGCGACGCGGAGTGCTGTGATCCTGGGGCTGGATGGCGAGGACATTCAGCCCGGCTGGTGGTTGGCGCTCGGAGGTGGATCGGATCGCCGGGGTGGTTGAGCTTGAGGTGACGGCGCGTCGATTTGGGGCGCTGCGGCGGCTGCGCAAACTGCGCTCGGCGTCGGATCTGCTGCGGCTGGCGCTGCTCTATGGCCCGGCGGGGCTGTCGCTGCGGGCGGTGGCGTTGGCGGCGTGCGAGGCGGGCGTTGCGGCGAGCCTGAGCGACAAGGCGGTGTTGGGTCGTCTGCGGCGGCTGGGCGACTGGCTCGAGCACATTCTGGCGCAGCTTCTGGCCGAGCATGGCCGGCGGCTTGGCGGGCAGTTGGCGCTGGTGGACGGGACGGTGGTGTTCTCCTCCGGGCCGGGCAAGCCTGGGTTCCGCGTGCATGCGCTGTACGAGCCGGCGCTCGGCCGCTTCACCGACTTTCGGGTGACCAGCGAGCGGGTGCGCGAAGCGGCGCGGCTGACGCGGCTGTCGGCGGGTCGGACGATGCTGTTCGACCGCGGCTACGCGCGGGAGCGCAACATCGCTGATGTGCTGGCCGCGGGCAGTGACATGGTGACGCGGATCGGCTGGCGTTCGCTGCCGCTGCGCGATGAGCGCGGCGGCGTGCTGGATCTGTTCGGCATGCTGGCCGAGGACGCGACCGTGCTGGACAGGCCGGTGCGGGTTGCGGGTGTGGCCGCGCCGCTGCGGCTGGTGGTGGCGCGGCTGCCGCCGGCCGCACGCCGCTCGGCCGAGAAGCGGGTCAGGCGGCGGGCGAGCAAGAGTTGCAAGCGGATGGACCCGCGCAGCGCGACGGCGGCGGGCTACCTGATGCTGGTCACGTCGCTGTCGGCCGAACGCTGTCCAGCCGCGCAGGTGCTCCGCCTCTATCGCGGTCGCTGGCAGGTGGAACTGGGCTTCAAGCGGCTGAAGAGCCTCGGCGGGCTGGATGCGCTGCGTGCCGCCGATCCCGCCCTGGCTCGAACATGGCTGCTCGCGCACCTGATCGGCGCCGTGCTCACCGAGGACTTCGCCAGCCGGATCGCCGGCTTCCCCCCCCCCCAGAGGTCGAGCCACGGCGCCGCCTAGCAACCGCGCCGCCCCACGTCAGCTCTGGCGCGCCTGGCAATTTGCTCGCAGACACCTGATCGCCGCCATCCTTGCGGTGCCAAAACGTGCTCTGCGCCGCCGCATCTCGCAGTGGCGCCACCTTCTGCCCGAAGCACGAAGACGACGCCCATCCCAAGCCGAAGCCCTCATCTCCGCATAACTTCGCGCCTATGGGGCTCCCCCCTCTTCCGACGAGGTTGCACCGGAGGTTGCATCGGTGGGAGACTCGCGCCAGCCAAAAAGCGGGAGGAACCGCCATGACCGTGGCTGCGATCCTGACCAACAAGGGCCCCGAGGTGGTCACTGCGCGCCCTGACCAGACGCTCGAAGCGGCGGCGAAGCTGATGACCGAGCGCCGCATCGGCTCGGTGCTGGTGCGCGAGGGCGACGAGGTGATCGGCATCCTGTCCGAGCGCGACATCGTCCGCACGGTCGCCGCCAAGGGCGCGGCCGCCCTGACCATGCCCGTCGCCTCGGCGATGACCCGCGAGGTGGTGTTCGGCCATCCCGGCGACACGGTGGACAAGGTGCTGGGCCTGATGACGGAACGCCGCATCCGCCATCTGCCGGTCAAGGATGGCGCGCGGCTGATCGGCCTCGTCTCGATCGGCGACGTCGTGAAGAAGCGGATCGAGGATGTCGAGCAGGAGGCGGAGGGGCTGCGCGCCTTCGTGCACGGCGCCGGTTGATCCGCCGCAACGCGCGCGCCGGGCGCCGGTGTAGCCTGGCGCGATGGAGTTGCTCGCCCGTTGCCTGCATGGGCTGACCGCGCTCGGCGTCGAGGGCACCGCCGCGGTGGCGGCCACGCTGTTCGTCGCCGGGCTCGCTGGCGGGGCGACGCATTGCGCCGGGATGTGCGGCCCGTTCGTGGTGGCGCAGGTCACCTCGGGCTTGGCGGCGCGGCCGACGCTGACGCGGCTCTCGGCCGGGGCGCTGCTGCCGTACCACCTGGGACGGGCGGTCACCTATGTCGGGCTCGGCGCGGCGGCGGGGCTGGTCTCCGGCGTGGTCGTGCATGGCGCCGGGTTCCGCCCGGTGCTGGTGGGGCTGCTGGCGCTCGGCGCGGTGCTGATGCTGGCGCAGGCGATGGCGCAGGTCGCGGCGCTGCTGCCGGCGGCGCCGGCGGGCCTTGCCGACCGGGTGGCTCGCGCGGCTGCGCCGCTGCTCGCCGATCCGCGCGGCGCGCGGCGGTTCCTGCTGGGGCTGGTGCTCGGCTTCCTGCCCTGCGGCCTGCTCTACGGCGCGATCGCGGCCGCGGCCGCCACCGGCAGCGCGCTCGGGGCCGCGCTCGCGATGGCGGGCTTCGCGCTCGGCACGGTGCCGGCGCTCGTGGGCGTCGGCCTCGCCGGGGTGTTCTTCGGGCGGCGCTTCCTGCCGGCTGCGCGCGCGATCGCGGCGCCGATGCTGGTGGTCAATGCCGTCGTGCTGGGCCTGCTGGCGCTCAGGGCCGCCTGATCACTCCACCACGTCCTTGTAGGCGTGCCAGGTCGCATGGCCGATCAGCGGCATGGTGACGGCGAGGCCGAGGAACAGCGGGATGATGCCGAAGGCGGTGAAGGCGACGATCAGCCCAGCCCACAGCGTCATCGCCGGCCAGTTGCGCCGCACCGCGGTGAAGCTGGTGGCCACCGCGACGAACATGTTGACGTCGCGGTCGAGCAGCATCGGGATCGACACCGCCGAGATCGCGAACACCAGGCCGGCGAACACGGCGCCCACGGCCGTGCCGACCACCCAGAACGGGATCGCGTCCGGCTGAGCCAGCCGCACGACCAGATTGTCCCAGTTCGGGTTGAATCCGAGGCCGAAGAACACGGCAAACACCAGGGTGGCGATGCGGATCCAGCCGAGATGGAACAGGCCGAGCAGCACGCCGAGATACGAGAGCTGCGCCGGATTGCGGCGGTACGCGCTGAACGCCGTGGCGAGGCTGACCGGTTCGCCCGCCGCGAGCCGGCGGCTGGTCTCGTAGAGCCCGACCGCCATCAGGGGGGCGAGGAAGAAGAACCCCGCCGTCATCGGCAGGATGAGCCAGAACACGCCCACCTGGAGCAGCAGGATCAGCAGCAGATAGGTGAGCGCCACCATGAGCGCGCCATAGGCGAGGCTGACCCCCGGCGCGGCCATGACATCGCGCCAGCCGGCGGCGAGCCACGTCCAGGGGCGGTCCACCGGCACCAGCCGCACGCGCGGGCTGTCGCCGTAGAACACCGGGATCGCCTGGTCGGTCATGCACGTTTCCCCATGCGCTCGGCGCGGCCCTGCCCGGCCGCAGCACCTCGTTTCTCGCCCGCGCCGCCGCGCCCCACCTTGACGCACATCAATGTTGCATCGCGGCGCGCCCACCACTTTTGCCATAGTGGCGCGGCCGGCTCGTCGGCACGAACCTGGGGCACGAGGGTAGCATGGCGGAGAGCGTTGCGGCGACGGGACAGGCGCGGCCCGCGCCGGACTATGTCGAGGATGTCGTCAGGGCATTCGTTGTCGCCACCGTGTTCTGGGGCGTGGTCGGGTTCCTGATGGGCACGACGATCGCGTTCCAGCTCGCCTACCCGATCCTCAACCTCGACCTCGAGTGGACGACGTTCGGTCGGCTCCGCCCGGTGCACACCTCCGCGGTGATCTTCGCGTTCGGCGGCAACGCGCTGCTCGGGACCAGCCTGCACGTGGTCCAGCGCACCTGCCGGGCGCGGCTGTTCGGCGGCTCCGAGGCCGGATGGTTCCTGTTCTGGGGCTATCAGACCTTCATCGTGCTCGCCGCGCTGAGCTACGTGATGGGCTACAGCCAGAGCAAGGAATACGCCGAGCCCGAGTGGTTCATCGACCTGTTCCTGACCTTCGTCTGGGTGGTCTACCTAGTCGTGTTCATGGGCACGATCATGAAGCGCGCGGAGCCGCACATCTACGTGGCGAACTGGTTCTACCTCGCCTTCATCATCACCATCGCGATGCTGCATATCGGCAACAACCTGACCCTGCCGATCGCCTGGGGCGCGTCGAAGAGCTACCAGCTCTCCTCCGGCGTGCAGGACGCGATGATCCAGTGGTGGTACGGCCACAACGCGGTCGGCTTCTTCCTCACCGCCGGCTTCCTCGGGATGATGTACTACTTCATCCCCAAGCAGGCCGAGCGGCCGGTCTACTCCTACCGGCTCTCGATCGTGCATTTCTGGTCGCTGATCTTCCTCTACATCTGGGCCGGGCCGCACCACCTGCACTACACCGCCCTGCCCGACTGGGCGCAGACGCTGGGCATGATCTTCAGCGTGATGCTGTGGATGCCGTCCTGGGGCGGGATGATCAACGGCATCATGACGCTCTCGGGGGCGTGGGACAAACTGCGCACCGATCCCGGCCTGCGCTTCTCGGTCGTCGCCGTCGCCTTCTACGGCATGAGCACCTTCGAGGGCCCGGTGATGAGCGTGAAGGCGGTGAACGCGCTCAGCCACTACACGGACTGGACCGTCGGCCACGTGCACTCGGGCGCGATGGGCTGGGTCGGCTTCATCGTGTTCGGCGCGGTCTATTATCTCGTGCCGGTGCTGTGGAAGCGGCGCGGGCTCTACAGCCTGAAGCTGGTCGAGTGGCACTTCTGGATCGCGACGCTGGGCATCGTCTTCTACATCACCGCGATGTGGGTCTCGGGCGTCATGCAGGGGCTGATGTGGCGCGCCTATGACGAACTGGGCTTCCTGCAATACAGCTTCATCGAGACGGTCGCGGCGATGCACCCCTACTACGTCATCCGCGCGCTCGGCGGCGTGCTCTACCTCAGCGGGGCGCTGATCATGGTCTACAACCTGTGGAAGACCGTGACGCACAGCGAACCGGTCCGACAGCCCGCGCCCGCATGGCGTCCGCAGGCAGCCGAGTAGGGAGGGCCGGCCGATGCTTCGCCACGCCACCATCGAGCGCAACGTCATCCTGCTCGCGGTGCTCACGCTGATCACGGTCTCGATCGGCGGCATCGTGCAGATCGTGCCGCTGTTCACCATCGAGACGACGATCGAGCGCGTCGCCGGAGTGCGCCCCTACACCCCGCTCGAGCTCGCCGGCCGCAACATCTATCTGCGCGAGGGCTGCTACGCCTGCCACAGCCAGATGATCCGCCCGTTCCGCGACGAGCTCGAGCGCTACGGCCACTACTCGCTCGCCGCCGAGTCCATGTACGACAAGCCGTTCCAGTGGGGCTCGAAGCGCACCGGGCCGGACCTCGCGCGGGTCGGCGGCAAGTACTCGAACGAGTGGCACCTCCAGCACTTCATCGATCCGCGCAGCGTCGTGCCGGAGAGCGTGATGCCGCCCTACGGCTTCCTGCTCCGCCCGCTGCGGACCGACGACATCGCCTCGCACCTCCGCGCGTTGCAGCGGCTCGGCGTGCCCTACACCGACGAGATGATCGCCAACGCGGCGGCCGATCTGCGCGCGCAGGCCGATCCGGACGGCGATCATTCCGGTCTGCTCGCGCGCTATCCGAAGGCGCCGACCGGCGCGTTCGACGGCAATCCCGGCCGCGTGACCGAGATGGACGCGCTGATCGCCTACATGCAGATGCTCGGCACGCTGGTCGATTTCGCCGACGTCACGCCCGAGGCGGTGCGACAGTGAGAGGGGCGCGATGATGGACTGGCTCGCCGCCCACTACGCCGAGCTTCGCCAGCTCTGGTCGCTGTGGTTCCTGCTGCTGTTCGTCGGCATCGTCGCCTGGGCGTTCTGGCCACGCAACAAGGAGCGGCTGGAGCGGCAGGGCCGCATCCCGCTCGATGACGACCGCTGAGAGAGGAGCACCTGCGTGCCCACCAAGATCGAGAAGGACGCGGTCACCGGCAAGGAGACCACCGGCCATGAATGGGACGGCATCAAGGAGCTGAACACGCCGCTGCCGAAATGGTGGCTCTACATCCTCTACGCGACGATCGCCTGGGCTGCGGTGTGGGCGGTGCTCTATCCCTCCTTCCCCGGGCTCTCCGGCTATTGGCGCGGCACCACGGGCTGGACGCAGCGCACCGCGATCGTCGAGCAGATGCAGACGGTGGAGGCCGAGCGCGCGCCGATGCTGGAGCGCATCCGTGCCGCTGCACTCGACGAGCTCCGGCGTGAGCCCGATCTGCTGCAATACGCGATGGCGGGCGGGCGCGTCGCCTTCGCCGACAACTGCGCCGCCTGCCACGGCGCCGGCGGCGAAGGCCGGCCGGGCGGCTTCCCGAGCCTCGCCGACGACTCCTGGATCTGGGGCGGCACGCTCGACGACATCCACACCACGATCCTGCACGGCATCCGCAACACCCAGGACCCGGATGCGCGGATGAGCCTGATGCCGGCCTACGGCCAGATCCTCTCGCGCCAGGAGATCGACGACGTCGCCGAACACGTGCTGAGCCTGACCGGCCGCAGCACCGATGCGGCGAGTGCCGCGCGTGGCGCGACCATCTACGCCGAGCAGTGCGTCGCCTGTCACGGCGAACGGGGCGAGGGCGTGCGCGCACAGGGCGGGCCGGCGCTGAACGACGCGATCTGGCTCTATGGCGGCTCCAAGCGCGAGATCGCCGCACAGATCGCCAACCCGCGCATGGGCGTGATGCCGCCCTGGCAGGGGCGGCTCGACGAGGCGACGATCCGCATGCTCACCGTCTACGTCCACACGCTCGGCGGCGGCGAGTAGCGCGAGGGGCGGCATGCGCATGGACAGGCCCGCGAAGGCGACGGAGGTGCCGGCGAGCACACCGCCCACGTCGCTCTACGCGGACCGGGTCAAGGTCTATCCGGCCCGCGTGCACGGCCGATTCCGCACCTTCAAATGGGCGTTCCTGGTGTTCGCCCTCGCCGTCTACTACGCCCTGCCGTGGCTGCGCTGGCACCGCCCCGGTGACGCGCCCGACCAGTTCCTGCTGATCGACCTCGCCGGCCGCCGCTTCTATCTCGGCCCGCTCGAGGTCTGGCCGCAGGAGATCTACCTCGTCACCTTCCTGCTCATCTTCTCGGCGATCGCGCTGTTCCTGGTGACCTCGCTGTTCGGCCGCGTCTGGTGCGGCTTCGCCTGCCCGCAGACGGTCTGGACCGATCTCTACCTGTGGGTCGAGCGGCGCATCGAGGGTGACCGCAACGCACGCATGAAGCTCGACCAGGGGCCGAAGAACGGGGCGTACTGGGCGAAGAAGACCTCCAAGCACGCGGTCTGGCTGGTGATCGCCGCGGCGACCGGCGGGTCCTTCGTGCTCTACGTGCAGGATGCGCCGACGGCGGTGCGCGAGATCTTCACCGGCCAGTCGGGCGCCTGGACCTACAGCTTCGTCGGCATCCTCACCTTCACCACCTACGCGCTCGCCGGCTGGGCGCGCGAGCAGGTCTGCACCTACATGTGCCCCTGGCCGCGCTTCCAGGCCGCCATGCTGGACACGCAGTCGCTGGTGGTCACCTACCGCGCCTGGCGTGGCGAGCCGCGCGGCAAGCACAAGCAGGGCGAGAGCTGGGAGGGCCACGGCGACTGCGTCGATTGCCGCCAATGCGTGAATGTCTGTCCGACCGGAATCGACATCCGCGACGGCCAGCAGCTCGAATGCATCGGCTGCGGCCTTTGCATCGACGCCTGCGACGCGATCATGGACAAGGTCGGCCGGCCGCGCGGGCTGATCGCGCTCGACACCCTCGCCGACATCGCGGCCTGCGAGCGCGCCGTGTCGCAGCTGGCGCCGGGGCCGCGGCGGGTCGAGGCCGCGGCGGCAGCGCACACGCCGATCAAGGTGATCCGCCCGCGCACGATCATCTATGCCGGGGTGCTCGGCTTCGTCGGCCTGGTCATGCTCGCGACGCTCGCGTTCCGCGACACCACCGAACTCTCGGTGCTGCGCGACCGCGCGCCGCTGTTCGTCACGCTGGCGGACGGCTCGGTGCGCAACAGCTACACGCTGAAGATCGTCGAGAAGCGCCATGACGACCGCGTGCTGATGCTGCGCCTGGACGGCCTCGCCGGTTCGACGCTCGCCGGGCTCGCCGCCGATGCGGCGCCGGGGCAGGCGATCGCGCTGCCGGTGCGGCCGGGCTCGGTCGCGACGCACCGCGTGCATGTCTTCGCGCCTGCCGGCGCGCGCCTGCCCGAGAGCACGCCGGTCACGTTCCGCCTGCTCGAGCCCGATGGGCGCGAGGCGGCGCGGCACGACAGCGTCTTCCTGGCGCCTCGGCGGTGAGCATGGCGAACGCCCCCGAGCGCCGCAGCGCCTGGATACCGTGGGCCTTCGTCGGCTTCATGGCCTTCGTCGTCGCGGTGAACGGCGTGATGGTCTATTTCGCGCTCTCGACCTTCACCGGCACCACCGTCGATCGTGCCTATGAGCGCGGCCGGCTCTACAACGAGGTGCTGGCCGAGGCCGAGCGCCAGGCCGCGTTCGGTTGGCGGTTCGAGCTGCGCTGGGTGCCGGCGACCGAGCCGCATGCCGGCCGCCTCGTCATCGCCGCGACCGATCGCCACGGCGCGCCGCTGGAGGGTCTCGCGATCGAGGGCAAGGTGCTGCGCCCGCTCGGCCGGCCCGAGCCGATCCCGCTCGCGCTCGCGCAGACCGGCAGCGGCCGCTATGTCGTGCCGGTCACGCTCGACGGCGCGGGTCAGTGGGAGGTGCGGCTGGCGGCACGGCGCGGCGCGGACGGTCCGGTCGAGTTCCGCGAGCGGATCATCGTGCGATGAACGCGTTCGCCGAGACGCGCATCGAAGCCCCCCGCGCCACAACCGCCTGCGCGCATTGCGGCGCAGCCTGTGCCGATGGCGCGCGGTTCTGCTGCACCGGCTGCGAAGGCGCGCATGCGCTGATCAGCGGGCTCGGCCTTGATCGCTTCTACGCGCGGCTGGAGGGCAACGCGCCGAAGCCCGAGCCGGACGCGCCGCGCCACGACCTCGCCGCCCGCGCGCGCAGTGACGGCGACAGCCGCGCGCTCGACCTCATGGTCGGCGGCATCACCTGCGCCGCCTGCTGCTGGCTGATCGAGCAGGTGCTGGCGCGCGAGCCGGACGTCACCTGGGCGCGCGTCGCGCTGTCGACCCGACGGCTGACGATCCGCTGGCGCGGCGCGGCCGCCCGCGCGAACGAGTTCGGCGCGCGCATCGCCGCGCTGGGCTTCGCGGTCGCGCCGTTCGATCCCTCCTGCCTCGCCGCCGGCGACGAGGCCGAGGCGAAGCGGCTCCTGCGCGCGATGGGCATCGCCGCCTTCGCCTCGATGAACGTGATGCTCGTCTCGGTCGCGGTCTGGGTCGGCCACGCGACCGGCGACATGGGGCCGGCGACGCGCGACCTGATGCACTGGCTCGCCGCGCTGATCGCCCTGCCGGCGGTGGCGGTGGCCGGGATGCCGTTCTTCCGGCCCGCCTTCACGGCGCTGCGCGCCGGGCGCGCGAGTCTCGACCTGCCGATCAGCCTCGGCGTGCTCGCGACCTGCGCGATGAGCCTTTCGGAGACGATCCGCGGCGGCGACTACGCCTATTTCGACTCCGCGATCATGCTCGTCTTCCTGCTGCTGGTCGGCCGCTACCTCGACCGCCGCGCGCGCGGCCGGGCGCGTGAGGCCGCCGCCCGGCTGATGACGCTGAACCGGGCGCCCGTCGGCGTGCTCGACGATGCCGGGGTCGCGCATCCGCGCGCGCCGGAGGAGGTGCGGCCCGGCGAGCGTGTGCTGATCGCGCCCGGCGAGCGCATCGGCGTGGACGGCCTCGTCGTCACGGGCCGCACCACGCTGGACGTGAGCCTGCTCACCGGCGAGAGCCTGCCGCGCCCGGTCGGGCCGGGTGACGCGGTGCACGCCGGCACGCTGAACCGCGACGCGGCGCTGGTGGTCGAGGCGCGCGCGTCCGGCGCGGGCACGCTGCTCGCCGCGATCGTGCGGCTGATGGAGCGCGCCGAGCAGTCGCGCTCGCGCTTCGTCGCGCTCGCCGATCGGGTATCGCGCTGGTACACGCCGGTGGTGCATGTGCTGGCCCTCGGCACGTTCCTGTTGTGGTTGGGCATGTTCGACGTGGCCTGGCAGCAGGCGCTCGTCTATGCCGTCGCGGTGCTGATCATCACCTGCCCCTGCGCGCTCGGCATCGCCGTGCCGGCGGTGCAGGTCGCGGCCGCCGGCGGGCTGATGCGCCGCGGCGTGCTGGTCACGTCGGGCACGGCGTTCGAGCGGCTGGCGCAGGCCGATGTCGCGGTGCTCGACAAGACCGGCACGCTGACGCGGGGCCGGCCGGTGCTGCTGCCCGGTGCGTGGACGACGGACGATCTGTGCGCGGCCGCCGCACTCGCCGCGACCTCGCGCCATCCGCTGGCGCGCGCGCTGGCGGCTGCCGCGCCGGATGTGCCGGCCGCGGCCGATGTGGTCGAGCACGCGGGCGAGGGCCTGTCGCGCGGCCCGATCCGCCTCGGCCGCGCGGCCTTCGCGGGTGCTGCGCCGGGCGACGGCATGGAACTCTGGCTCGCGCGGCCAGGTGCCGCGCCGGTGTGCTTCGCCTTCGCCGATGCCCCGCGCCCGGACGCGCGCGACGCCATCGCCGTGCTCGCCACGCAGGGGCTGGCGCCCGAACTCCTCTCCGGCGATCGCGCCCCAGCCGTCGCGGCCGCAGCCGACGCGGCCGGGATCGCGCGCTGGACCGCGACCGCCGATCCGGCGGCCAAGATCGCGCGGCTCGAGGCGCTGAAACGCGAGGGCCGCCGGCCGCTGATGGTGGGCGACGGGCTGAACGACGCGCCCGCACTCGCCGCGGCGCATGTCTCGATCGCCTACGCCTCCGGCTCGGACGTTGCCCAGGCAGCCGCCGACGTGGTGGTGCAGACCGACCGTCTCGCCGCCGTCCCCGACACCATCGCGGTCGCGCGCCGCGCGCAACGCCTGGTGCGCCAGAACATCGCCATCAGCCTCGGCTACAACGTGGTCGCGGTGCCGCTCGCCATCGCCGGGTTCGTCACCCCGCTGATCGCCGCCGTGGCGATGGCCGCCTCGTCGCTGACCGTGATCCTGAACGCGCTGCGCGTCGAGCGGAGGCCGTCATGGACGCGCTGACGCTGCTGATCCCGCTGTCGCTGGCACTCGGCCTGGGCGCGCTCGCGGCCTTTCTCTGGACCCTGCGCTCCGGCCAGTACGACGATCTCGATGGTGCCGCGCACAGGATCCTGTTCGAGGATGACGAGGCGGCGGACCCGCCCAAGGATCGCAAGGAGACCGACAGATGAACGCTTCCACGGTGGTGTTCGGCGCCTTCGGCGTGATGTTCGCCCTGCTGGGCCTGTTCATGGCCGCCGCCGCCAAGGACCCGGGCTTCTACGTGTCCGGGCTGATCCTGTTCGGCTCCTTCGTGCTGTTCCTGTTCAAGCTGGTGCAGCGCCACTTCGACCAGCAGGACGCCGGCAAGGGCGACTGACGGCCCGCCCCGGCCGTCCGGTCCTGACGTTCCCCCTTGCGCGCGGGGGGCGGAGCCGCTGATATCCCCCGCAACGACGGAATAGCGGGAGACTTCGCGATGACCATGAACCGCCGTGCCCTGCTGGGCTCCACCCTCGTCGGTGCCGCTTCGCTCGCCGGACTGCCGGCGCATGCGCAGGCCGCGCGCTGGCAGATGGCGACCCCCTATCCGGACGCCAACTTCCACACCGTCAACATCCGCGAATTCGTCAAGGAGGTCGAGGAAGGTTCGGGCAATCGCGTCTCCATCACCCTGCACACCAACCAGTCGCTGCTGCGCATGCCGGAGATCAAGCGCGGCGTGCAGACGGGCCAGGTGCAGATGGGCGAGATCCTGCTCTCGGCCTACGGCAACGAGGATCCGATGTTCGAGGTGGACGGGATCCCGATGCTGGTGACGAACTTCACCCAGGCGCGGGTGCTGGCGGGGCTGCAGCGTCCGTTCGTGCAGGCGCGGCTGCAGCGCCAGGGCCTGACCCTGCTCTACATGGTGCCGTGGCCGCAGTCCGGCTTCTATACGAACGAGCGGCTCGATTCGGCCGAGGGGCTGCGGGGGACGAAGTTCCGCACCTTCAACGCCGCGACCCAGCGCTTCGCGCAGCTGGTCGGCGCCACGCCCACACTGGTGCAGGCCGCCGAGGTGCCGCAGGCCTTCGCCACCGGCGTCGTCAACGCCATGGTCACCTCGGCCGCGACCGGCGTGGACAGCCAGGCCTGGGACTTCGTCCGCCACTTCACCCCCGTGGGCTTCACCCGCACCAAGAACGCCGTGTTCGTCTCGACGCGCGCGCTCAACGGGCTGCCCGAGACTGTGCGGTCGCTGATCCGCGACGCGGCCGAGCGGGCCGAGCATCGCGGCTGGGCCATGGCGCAGGAGCAGGAGCGTACCCGCCAGGAGGAGCTCGCCCGGCGCGGCATGACCGTGACCGACCCGCCGTCGCCGCGGCTGATGGCCGATCTCGAGAAGATCAGCGAGACCATGGTGGGCGAGTGGCTCGGCAAGGCCGGCGAGGACGGCAAGAAGCTGATCGACGCCTATCGCGCCGCGATCGCGCGCGCCTGAGCCTGCCCCCGCGTGAGGGGGCTCCGGCGCGGCCTCGATGCGCTCTACCTCGCCGGCGGCATCGCCGGCGCGGTGGCGATCGTCACGATCGGCGTGCTGGTGCTGGGGCAGGTGACGCTGCGCCAGCTCGGCATGATCATTCCGGGCGGCGATGACCTGACCGCGTTCAGCGTCGCCGCCTCGGCCATGCTGCCGCTCGCCTATGCGTTCCGCAGCGGCGCGCATATCCGCGTCGACCTGATCATCGGCCGCACGCGCGGCTCCGTCCGGCGCGGCATGGAGATCGCGGCGCTCGGCTGCGCCGCCGCGATGGCCGCGCTGTTCGCCTTCGCCAGCGCCGACACGATGTGGGACTCCTGGGAATTCGAGGAGGTCGCGCAGGGACTGCTCGCCGTGCCGATCTGGATTCCGCAGATCGCGATGGTGGTGGGCACCGCGCTGTTCGCGCTCGCGCTGCTCGATGACCTGGTGGTGATCCTCGCCGGCGGCACGCCGTCCTATCGCCGTCACGAGCCGACCACCGCGGTCGAGAAGGCGATGCAGGAGCTCTGAGCGGTGACGATCGAGCTCACCGAGGCCGGGCTGCTGCTGCTCGCCGTGCTGTTCGGCTTCCTGGGCCTCGGCATCTGGATCGGCTTCGCGCTGATGCTGACCGGATTCGCCGGCATCGTCGTGCTGCCCATGCTGTTCCCGGCCTTTAACGAATTCCCGGTCGAGAAGGTGCTGGGCACGGCGGTCTGGCAGGCCATGGCGTCCTGGACGCTCGCCGCCCTGCCGCTGTTCATCTGGATGGGCGAGATCCTGTTTCGCACCAGGCTGTCGGAGGACATGTTCCGCGGCCTCGCCCCATGGGTGCAGCGCCTGCCCGGCCGGCTGATGCATGTGAACGTGATCGGCTGCGGCATCTTCGCGGCGGTGTCGGGCAGTTCCGCCGCGACCTGCGCGACCATCGGCAAGATGAGCCTGCCCGCGCTCCAGGCCCGCGGCTACCACAAGCCGATGGCGATCGGGAGCCTCGCGGGCTCCGGCACGCTCGGGCTGCTCATTCCGCCCTCGATCATCATGATCGTCTATGGCGTCGCCGCCGAGGTCTCGATCGTGCGGCTGTTCATCGCCGGCGTGATCCCCGGGCTGATGCTGATCGCCCTGTTCTCCGGCTACATCGCGCTCTGGTCGCTGCTGAACCCGTCGCGCACGCCGCCGCGCGACCCACGCACCACCTGGCGACAGAAGCTCGATGCCTCGGCCTCGCTGCTGCCGATCATCCTGCTGATCCTTGCGGTCATCGGTTCGATCTATGGCGGCATCGCCACCGCGAGCGAGGCGGCGGTGATGGGCGTGACCGGCGCGCTCGTGCTCTCGGCCTGGGGCGGCACGCTCACGCGCGAGAGCTTCGTCGCCAGCCTGATGGGCGCCGTGCGGCTCGCCTGCATGATCAACTTCATCCTCGCCGGCGCCGCGTTCCTGACCCAGGCGATGGCCTATTCGCGGATTCCCGTCGCGATGGCGCAATGGGTCGGCGCGCAGGGCTTCCACCCCTACATGGTGATCGGCGCGCTGACCGCGCTCTACATCGTGCTCGGCTGCTTCATCGACGGCGTCTCGATGATCGTGCTGACCGTGTCGGTCGCGCTGCCGATCATCCAGGCGGCCGGGTTCGACCTGCTGTGGTTCGGCATCTTCATCGTGCTGGTGGTGGAGATGGCGCAGATCACCCCGCCGGTCGGGTTCAACCTGTTCGTGCTGCAAGGGCTGACAGGCGAGAACATCTTCCGCATCGCCGCCGCGACCGCGCCGTTCTTCGTGCTCATGTGCATCGCGGTGGCGATGGTCACGGTCTTTCCGGGGCTGGCTACGTGGCTGCCCTCGACGATGTTCAGCGGCTGAGAAAGGGCCGGGGGGACGACGGTCGTCCCCCCGGACCCCCCTCCATTTTCGACGCCGTGCCCATCCCCTGACGGCGCATCCGCGCCGGGACCGGCGCCTCGGCCGCGACACCCAGTGACGGAATCGCAACGCTGCGCGCCAGCAACGCGAGCCCGCCCGGCTCGCCCGCGCCGTAGACGACGTCGCCAAGGATGGGGCAGCCCATCGCCGCGCAGTGCACGCGCAGCTGGTGGGTCCGGCCGGTGCGCGGCCGCAGCTCCAGCCAGGTGCGATCCGCGCCGCGCCCCAGCACGCGCCAGAGCGTCAGCGCCTCCGCGCCGGCGGGATCGACCACCATGCGCCAGCCGGCGGCGCGGCTGCTCCGCTTCGCCAGCGGCAACGCGATCTCGCCCGCCTCCGCGGCCGGCCCGCCGCGCACCACCGCCCAGTACAGCTTTTCGACCGAACCCTCGGCGAAGGCACGGCCGAGCGCGGCGAGCGCCGGCTTGGTCCGCCCCAGCACCAGACACCCCGCCGTGTCGGCATCCAGCCGATGCGCCGGCTGCGGCAGCCGGCGCTTGCCGAACCGCAACGACTCCAGCAGGTCCTCCACGCTCGGGCCGCCGCGCGGACCGCGATGCACGGCCAGCCCGGCCGGCTTGTCGATCACCAGCACGGCCTCGTCCCGATACAGCACCGCCGGCGTCACCGCGCCTCGCTCGCCAGCTCCGCCAGCGCCTCCTCCTCGGCGGCCAGATGCAACGTCAGCAGCGCCTCCAGCGCGAACAGCGTGCGCCGCAGTTCGGCCGAGGCACCGTCCCAGCCGTCCTGCTGCTCGGCAAGGCGAAGCAGGCTCGCCAGCCGCCGGCACAGCGCCTCGATCTCGGCGTGCATCCGGAGCAGCGGCCCCATCGGGTCGCGCCCGCCAAGCCGCCGCGCTGCCTCAGGGTAGAGCGCGGCCTCCTCCTCCGCCTGGTGCGGCAGCAGCTCGGCGCGCAGATCGGCCTCCAGCGAGGCGAGCGCGCGCAACGATTCCGGGCCGTCGCCGACCGCCTCCGCCCCCTCGCGGATGCGCTCGGCGAGCCGGCGCAGCCCGACATGTTCGCCGACGCGGTCGGCCAGGCCCGCCTCGTCGGGCAGCGGCGCCGGCGCGCCGTCGTCGCGCCCGGGCCGGAGCGCGGTCAGCGCGAACAGGATCGCCGCGACATCGATCGCCTCCTGCACCAATGCGCCGATCAGCGGCGGCAGATGGCCGAGCGCGGCGAAGCCCATCGCCACGCCCGACAGCGCCATGCCCAGCACGATCGCCTGGATCGCGATCGCCCGTGACCGGCGCGCGATCGCCATCGCCTCGGCGGCCCGATCGACCCGATCGACCAGCAGCACCGCATCCGCCGCCTCGGCCGCCGCGGCGGTGCCGTGCGCGCCCATGGCGATGCCGACATCGGCGGCCGCCAGCGCGGGGGCATCGTTCACCCCGTCGCCCACCATCGCCACCGGGCCGCGGCTGCGCTCGTCGCGCACCGCGGCGATCTTGCCGGCCGGCGAGACCCCGGCATGCACGGCATCCAGCCGCAGCACCGCCGCGACGGGTGCTGCCGCCTCGGCGCGGTCGCCGGTGACCAGCCCGATCCGCCGCACGCCGAGCGCGCGCAGCCGGCGCACGGTGCGGCGCACCTCGGGGCGCAGCCCGTCCGCCATCACGAACGCCGCCACTACGCGCCCGCCGGCGGCGAGCCAGGCCACGCTGCCCGCCACCGCGAGCGAGGCCGCGATCGAGAGCGCGTCCGGCGGCACCAGGCCACGCTCGCGCAGGAAGCCCTCCGAGCCGAGCATCACTGGCTGGCCTTCGACGTGGCCCGAGAGACCGCCGCCGGCGGTCTCGGCCGCCGCCTCCGGCGCGGGCACGGCGAGGCCGCGATCGCGCGCGGCCGCCACCAGGGCGGCCGAGACGGGATGCGTCGAGCCCTGCGCCAGCGCGGCGGCCAGCCCGAGCGCGGCCTCGCGCCGTAGGCCGGGCAGGGTCTCGATCGCGGCGAGGCGCGGCCGGCCCGGCGTCAGCGTGCCGGTCTTGTCGAACAGCACGATGCGGATGCGCGCCAGCCGCTCGATCACGCCCGCGCCCTTCACCACGATCCCGCGCGCCGCCGCCCGCCCGATCCCGGCCACCAGCGCGATCGGTGCGGCCAGGATCAGCGGGCACGGCGTCGCCACCACCAGCACCGCGAGTGCGCGCACGGGATCGCCCGAAAACGCCCAGGCCAGCCCGGAGACGGCCGCCGTGAACGCGATGAAGACCACCGCGAACCGGTCGGCGAGCCGCGTCAGAGGGGCGCGCGAGGCCGCCGCCTGCTCGGCCAGGCGGACAATCGCGGCATAGGTGCTGGCCTCGGCCGAGGCGGTCGCGCGCATGCGGAACACTGCCCCGGCATTGACCGCGCCGCTGCGCAGCTCCGCACCCGCGCGCAGCCTCCGCGGCAGCGGCTCGCCGGTGAGCGCGCTCTCATCCAGCGCCGCCTCTGCGTCGGCGAGCGCGCCGTCGGCCGGCACGGTCTCGCCGGGGCGGACCAGCAGCGTGTCGCCCGGGCGGATCGCCGCCGCCTCGATCTCCTCCACCGTCGCGTCCACGAGCCGTGCGGCCCGGCGCGGCGCGCGCGCGGCCAGCGCGGTCAGCGACCGCTTGGCGCGGCCCTGCGCCCAGTCCTCCAGCGCCTCGCCGCCGGCGACCATCAGCGCCACCACCGCCGCCGCCGCCGCCTCGTCGAGCGCCACCGCGCCGAGGATCGCGGCAAGGGCGATCACGTCGACGCCGACCCGCCCGCCGGCGAGCGCCTGGGCGGCGGCGATGCCGACATGCAGCGCCACCGGCAGCGCCGCCGCCGACCACACCAGCCGCGCGGCGAGCGCCCGATCCGCCAGCGCCAGCCCCGTGCCGACGACGAGGCCGACCGCGACCCAGGCCAGCAGCGCGTTGCGCCGGTTCCACGCCGTTCCCATGCCCCCATCATGGCGCATCCCGGGCGCGGCGCCTTGACCCGACGCAATCCCTGTGGCCGGTTCGGCCCGGACGCGAAGGAGGGAACGATGGACGGCAGCGCGGTGCAGGCGACGATGAACGGCGCAGAGAGCCTGGTGCAGACGCTGCTCGACAGCGGCGTGGACACCTGCTTCGCCAATCCCGGCACCTCGGAGATGCACTTCGTCGCCGCGCTCGACCGCATCCCCGGCATGCGCTGCGTGCTCGGCCTGTTCGAGGGCGTGGTGACGGGGGCGGCCGACGGCTATGCGCGCATGGCCGAGAAGCCCGCCTGCACCCTGCTCCATTGCGGCCCCGGGCTCGCCAACGCGCTCTCCAACATCCACAACGCGCGGCGCGCGCGCAGCCCGATGGTGAACATCGTCGGCGACCACGCGACCTATCACCGCCAGTGGGACGCCCCGCTCACCGCCGATGTCGAGGGGGTGGCGCGGCCGTTCAGCGACTGGGTCCGCTACGGCCAATCCGCCCGCGGCATCGCTGCCGACGGGGCGGCCGCGGTCCAGGCCGCGCGCACCGCGCCGGGCCAGATCGCCACCCTGATCCTGCCCGCCGACACCGCCTGGGAGGCTTCCGCCGGCCCGGCCCGGCCGCTGCCCGTGCCGGCGCGCCTCGCACCGGCGCCGCAGCAGCTGGAGGGTGCGGCGCGCGCGCTGCGCGCCAAGGGGGCGAAGGTGCTGCTGCTGCTCGCCGGCCCTGCGCTGACCGAGGCCGGCCAGCGCGCCGCCTACCGGATCGCCGCCGCGACCGGCTGCGGCGTGCTGGCGCAGATGTCCAATGCCCGCACCGCGCGCGGCCAGGGCCGCTGGCCGATCGAGCGGGTGCCCTACCCGGTCGACATGGCGCTGGCGAAGCTCGCCCCCTACGAGGTCTGCATCCTGGTCGGCGCCAAGCACCCGGTCGCGTTCTTCGCCTATCCCGGCAAGCCCGGCTCGCTGCTGCCCGAGGGCTCGGCGGTGCATGTGCTGGCGCGGCCTGACCAGGACGTGCTGGGCGCGATCGAGGCGCTGGCCGAGGACGTCGCCAAGGGGGTGGCGCCGCCGGCGCCGAACGGCGGCGAGCGCCCGCGCGCGCCGGGCGGCGCGATCACGCCCGAGGGGATCGCGGCGACGGTCGGCGCGCTGATGCCCGAGGGGGCGATCGTCATCGATGAGGGGGTCACCACCGGGCGCGGTTTCTTCGCCGCCACCCATAGCGCGCCGCCGCATGACTGGCTGCAGCTCACCGGCGGCTCGATCGGCGAGGGCCTGCCGCTTGCGCTCGGCGCCTCGATCGCCTGCCCCGACCGCAAGGTGATCGGCCTACAGGCCGACGGCAGCGGCATGTACACGGTGCAGGCGCTCTGGACCATGGCGCGCGAGCGCTGCGACGCCTGCATCGTCGTGTTCTCGAACCGAAAATACGCGATCCTGCGCCACGAACTGATGAATGTCGGCGCCAATCCCGGCCGCACCGCGCTCGACATGCTCGATCTCGGCAACCCGGACATCGACTGGGTGAAGCTCGCCGAGGGGATGGGCGTCGAGGGCGCGGTCGCGCCGGATCTCGACGCGCTGGCCGAGCTGATGCGCGGGGCGATGGGCCGAAGGGGGCCGTACCTGATCGAACTGCTGGTGCCCTGACCTCCGCGGGCCAGTGCCTGCGGGTCAGGGGAAGCAAAGGTCCGGCGATTTGCGCGCGAAAGTTGCGCATCGTTAGCAAACTCGCGTAGATATTCTTTGGCTCGGACCCGCGTGATCGCTGATACTGCGTCTCCTTTTGTCCCGATGGTGACTTGCTGATGGCAACGCCGACCAGCGCCACGACACACCCCCCGGGCCGCGCCGACGGGACGGCCGCCCACCTGCTGCTGCTCGAGGACAACCCCGCCCTCGCCCGCGTGGTGGCGACCGTCGCCCAGGCTGAGGGGTGGGTCGTGCATACCTGCGTCGATACGGCGCAGTTCGTCGAGGCGCTGGAGAGCGTCCGGCCGGACGCGGCGATCGTCGACTGCATGCTGGCCGAGGGCAGCGGGCTTGACGTGCTCGGCCGGCTCGCCGCCACGGCGCGCGACGCGCCGGTGCTGATCATGTCCGGCTACGGCGACACCCTGCTCCGGCTCGCGTTGCAGACGGCCGAGCGCAGCGGGCTCACGCGCGTCAGCACCCAGCCCAAGCCGTTCGCCGCGTCGGCGCTCCGCAGCTTCTTCAACCAGGCGTCGGGGCCCCCGCCGCCGTCGTGATGCGCGAGGCGTCCCGGCGGGCGCGGCGGCTTGCGGCCGCCCTGCCCTGGTCCGCCGCCGGGATCGGCGCCGTACTGCTCGCCGGGGTGGCGGTGCTGCTCGGGCAGAACCTCCAGAACGAGCTCGAGGCCACCGCGAACCGCGCCCGCATTCTCGCCGGGGGCACCGCCGAGGCGGTCTCGCGCCGCATCGAGGGGATCGATTTCGCCCTGACGGCTCTCGCGGCGCGCATCGATCCGGCCCGGCTCGACGATCCCGCCCATGTCGCCGCGATCCATGCCGCGCTGGTGCAGGCGCGCGATCTCAGCCGCGACGCCAACGCCTTCGTTGTGCTCGACCGCACGGGACAACTGGTCGCGACCTCGCGCGTGCCGCCCGATCGGACCGAGCGCGTCAGCCTGGCCGACCGGCCGCTGTTCGCGCCGATCGCGGCCGACCCGGCGCCGCGCCTGTCGATCAGCGCGCCCTACCTCGCGCTGCTCGGCAACGTCCACGATCAGGCGATCATCGCGGCCGGCCGGCCGCTGTTCGATCGCGCCGGCGGCTTCGCCGGCGTGGTGACGGTGATCCTGCCGACTTTCGAGCGCCGCGGCCTGCTGCCGCCGACCGACCTGCCCGACAGCGTCGTGGTGCTGCTGCTGCGCGGCGACGGGGTGCTGCTGGAGCAGCGGCCGGTGTCAGCCGGCCTGCCGCGCCAGGCCGACCTGTTCGCGCCGCCCGACGTGCTCGGCCGGCCCGATGCCGCCCCGTCCGGACTCTTCCGCGCCGTGCGTGCGGCCGATGGCGAGGCATTCCTGGCCGCCTGGCACGTGGTGGACCACGGCCGCGCGGTCGTGCTGGTCGGGCTGAAGCGGACGGCCGTCGTTGGCACCTGGGCGCGCACCGCCGTGCCGGTCGGCCTGGCCGGCGCCGTGCTGGCGGCGTCGCTCGTGCTGGTTGCGGTGTGGTTGTCGCGCACGATCGGCCGGCTCGACGGGACCCTCGCCGACCTGGCCGTGCGTGAGCGCGAGACGAGCGCGATCGCCGACGCGCTCGGCATCGGCCTCTGGGTCCGGCGCGGCAGCCAGGCGCGCACCGAGTACCGCGGCGTCTTCGCCCAGGCACTCACCGGCTTGCCGCTCGAGGTGCTGGAATCCGAGCCGAATGCCTGGCGCAAGCATGTCGTCCATCCCGACGACCGCGAAGGGCTGAAGGCGTCCTACCGCGGCAGCGACCTGACGCGCGGCTGGCGCCACGAATATCGCGTGATCGCCGCCGACGGCACGGTGCACTGGGTCGAGGACCGCGCGATCCAGTTGCCCGGGCCGGCGGGCGACGGGCCGGTGTACGGCGCGATCACCGACGTCACCGAGATCCATGAGGCGCGCGAGCGGCTCTCGCGGCAGGAGCGCCAGATCGCCGATGCCGTGCGGCTGGCCGGCCTTGCCTTCTGGCGGCTGCCGGTCGACGGCGACCGGTTCGAGTGGAGCACGGAAAGCTACCGCCAGTTCGGCGTCGATCCGCTCAGCTTCCAGCCGCGGCTTGAGGCTGTGCTGGGAATGATCGAGCCGGACGACCGGCCCCGCGTGGCCGAGATCGTGCAGCGGATTCGCGAGACCGGCGAGAGCGAATCCTACATCTACCGGTTCCGTCGCGCCGACGGGGCGCTGCGCGTGCGTTGGTCGCTGACCGGCGTCGAGCGCGACGAGAGCGGCCGCGTGATCGCGCTCGCGGGCGTCAGCCAGGACATCACCGACCGGGAGCGGATGCACGCCGCGCTCACCCAGCAGCAGCAGCAGCTCGCCGAGGCCGGGCGCGTCGCCGGGCTCGGCTTCTGGCGCCTGCGCAAGGGTGCCGAGGTGCTGGAATGGACGGACGCGGTCTATGCCCAGATGGGCGAGACGCGCGCGAGCTTCGTGCCGACGCTGGAGGCGCTCTACCAGCGCATCCTGCCCGAGGATCGCGAGCCGACCCGGCTCGCTGCCGAACGGGTCTGGCAGACCGGCGAGCCCGGCAGCTTGGTCTATCGGATCCGCAGGCCCGACGGCGAGATCCGCTTCCGCTGGGTCTCGATCGCGCTCGAACGCGATGCCGAAGGGACGCCGGTCGCCGTCTCGGGCATCAGCCAGGACATCACCGAGCGGCATCTGGCGGGCGAGCGTCTGGCCCGCCAGGAGCGCCAGATCGCCGAGGCGGGCCGCATCGCCAGGATCGGCTTCTACCGCCGCGACCTCGCCACCGGCGCGATCGACTGCAACGATGAGTTCCTCGGCCAGTACGGCCTCACGCGCGGCGCGCCGCTCGCCTTCGCCGAGCTGCGGGCGCAGGTTCATCCCGACGACCTCGCCCTGCAGGATCAGATCAGCCGGCGGGTGATCGAGACGGGCGAGACGGCGACCTATACCTACCGGATCATCCGCCCCGACGGCGTCGTCCGCCGCCTGCGCGGGACCATCGGGCTCGAGCGCGCGCTCGACGGCGCGCCCGCGGCCGTCTCGGGCCTGTTCCAGGATGTCACCGAGGAGGTCGAGGCGCGCGAGCAGCGCGACCGCCAGCAGCAGTTCCTCGAAGCCGCGCGCCGGATCGGCCGCCTCAACTACTGGCGGCTGCCGCTGGACAGCGAGGAGTACACCTGGACCGACACGCTGTTCGAGGAATACGGCGTCGATCCCGCGACCTTCGTGCCGACCCGGGCGCGGGTGTTCGCGATGATCCACCCCGATGACCGCCAGGCGGTGCTTGAGGCCGGCCAGCATCTGCGCCGCACCGGGGAGGGTGCGACGACGACCTTCCGGATCATCCGGCCGGACGGCAGCATCCGCTGGCGCCGCGCCGTCTCGGGGCTGGAGCGGAACGCCGAAGGTGTGCCGGTCGCGCTGATCGGCGTCACCCAGGACGTCACCGAGGAGCGGATCGGCCGCGAGCGGCTGGAGCGCCAGCAGCGCTACCTCGAAGCGGCGCGCCGGGTCGGCCATGTCGGCTTCTACTGGCGCGCGATCGACAGCGACACCTACACCTGGACCGAGGAGATCTACGCCGGCTACGGCGTTGATCCGGCGAGCTTCACGCCGACGCGCGCCGCCGTGCGGGCGATGACGCATCCCGAGGACCTGACCGTGATCGACGCCGCCTCGGCGCGCCTGATCGAGGTCGGCGAGAGCGGCACGGAGACCTTTCGCATCATCCGCCCCGACGGCGCGGTGCGCTGGCGCCGCGCCACCGCCGGGATCGAATATGGCCCCGACGGCGCGCCGATCGGGCTGGTCGGCGTCAGCCAGGACGTGACCGAGGAGGTCGAGCGGCGCGAGCAGCTCGAACGCCAGCAGCGCTTCCTGGAGGCGGCACGCCGGGTCGGTCGGATCGGCTTCTTCCGCCGCCCGCTCGATGGCGGCCCGTATACCTGGACCGAGGAGATCTATCGCGACTTCGGTGTCGACCCGGCGCAGTTCACCCCGACCTTCGAGACGCTGATGCCTATGATCCACCCCGATGACCGTGCGCAGGTGGAAATCTCGATCCGCCGCGCGATCGAGGAAGGCGAAAGCGGCAGCCTCACCTATCGGATCATCCGTCCGGACGGGCAGGTGCGCTGGCGGCGCGTCGCCTCGGGGCTGGAGCGGCGCGCCGACGGCACGCCGGTCGCCGTGATCGGCGTCGCCCAGGACGTCACCGAGGAGGTCGAGGCGCGCGAGCAGATCGCCGAGCAGGCGCGCCGGCTGCGCGAGGTGGGACGGGTGGCGCGTATCGGCTTCTACCGCCGCGCGCTCGACGGCACGCAGATGGTGGCGACCGAGGAGAAGCTGCGCCAGTTCGGCCTGTCGCCGGACAGCGGGGCGCTCGATGTCGGCGCCTATCGGGCGCTGATGCATCCCGACGATCTGCCGCGGGTGGAAGCGACCGGACGGCGCATCATCGAGACCGGCGAGAGCGAGACGGTGACGTTCCGCGTCTGCCGCCCCGACGGCACCCTGCGCTGGGTGCGCATCGTCGCCGGGCTGGAGCGCGACGCCGACGGGCGCAAGGTCGCCGTCACCGGCCTGTCGCAGGACGTCACCGACGAGGTCGCGGCGGCCGAGCAGCTGCGCCGGCGGGACAAGCTGCTGGCTGATGCCGGGCGTGTCGCCCGGCTCGGCTTCTGGCGTCGCCGCCTCGACGAGGAGACCGTCGTCTGGTCGGACGAGGTGTATCGCTTCTACGGCTTCGAGCCGGGTGGCGTCGTGCCGACGCTCGCGCTGATCCGCGCCCGGATGCATCCCGACGACGTGCCTGCTTGGCAGCAGGCCCGCATGCGGCTGCATGAGACGGGCGAGAACCAGACGGTCACGGTGCGGGTGCGTCAGGCCGACGGCAGTTGGCGCTGGATCCGCGACTCGGTGGGCATGGAACGGGCCTCCGAGGGCGTCGTCACCATCTACGGCATCGCCCAGGATGTCACCACCGAGATCGAGGCGGCCGAGCGGCTGCGCCACCAGGACCGGCTGCTCGCCGATGCCGGCCGCGTCGCCCGGCTCGGCTTCTGGGGCCGCCGGCTGGACAGCGAGGTCGTCACCTGGTCGGAGGAGGTGTACCGGCAGTTCGGCTTCGAACCCGGCAGCGTCGTGCCCACCAATGCGCTGATCGTCGAGCGGCTGCATCCCGACGACCTCGCCGTCTGGAATGCGAGCCGGACCAAGTTGCGCGAGACCGGCGATGCGCAGACCGTCACGGTGCGGGTGCGGCGCGCCGACGGCGGCTACCGGTGGATCCGCAACGCCTCGGGCATGGAGCGCGGCAGCGACGGCGTGATCGCCGTGTTCGGCATCACCCAGGACGTCACCGAGGAGGTCGAGGCGCGCGAGCGGCTGGATCGGCAGCAGCGCCAGCTCGCCGATGCCGGCCGCGTCGCCGGGCTGGGCTTCTGGCGCCTGCCGATCGGGGGCGAGGCCTTCGAGCTGAGCGAGGCGATCTACGACCAGATCGGCACCGATCCGCGATCGTTCACCTCCAGCGTCGAGTCGGTGCTCGCGCTGATGCCGCCGGAGGACCAGAACCTCGTGCGCGCCACGCTCGACCGTGTCGCCGCGACCGGCGAGCAGGCCAGCATGGTCTATCGCATCCGCCGGCCCGACGGGGCAATTCGCCACCGCAGCTCGACGGTCGGGCTCGAGCGTGCGGCCGACGGCACGCCGGTGGCGCTCGTGGGCGTCTCGACCGACATCACCGAGCGCGTGCAGCAGGAGGAGCGGCTCGAGCGCGCGCAGCGGCTGAACGCGCTCGGCGAGCTGACCGGCGGCATCGCGCACGACGTCAACAACCTGCTCTCGGTGATCGGGCTCAATCTGGAGCTCGTGCACGAGCTGGTGCCGGACGGCGAGCCGCGCGAACTGACCGACGCCGCGCTGCATGCGGTCGGCCAGGGTGCGAAGCTGACGCGCGGGCTGCTCGCCTTCGCGCAGCGGCAGTCGCTGCGTCCGGCCGCGGTGCCGCTGGCGCCGCTGATAGGCGGGCTCGACGCCCTGCTCCGGCGCGCGCTCGGCGGGCGGATCGTGCTGCGCACCGATGTCGCGCCCGATACGCCGGCCGCCCTGGTCGATGCCGCGCAGCTCGAGACCTCGCTCGTCAACCTGGTGCTGAACG
>CAZHMM010000011.1:0-47743 GCA_964533585.1 uncultured Elioraea sp. | reverse complement strand
TGGAGGAGATCCGCGGCCCGGCCGGGCGGACCATGTGGGACAAGCTCGGCAACGTCAACGAGGCCGTGCTCGCGAACTACCTCAAGAACGAATATCCGCAGACGGTCGCGCTCGTGCTCTCGCGCGTGCGCGCGGATCACGCCGCCAAGGTGCTGCAGCTGCTGCCCGACGCCTTCGCGATGGAAGTCGTGATGCGCATGCTGCGCATGGAGAGCGTGCAGAAGGACGTGCTCGAGGGGGTCGAGCGCACACTGCGTTCGGAGTTCATGTCGAACCTCGCCCGCACCCAGCGCCGCGACGCGCACGAGATCATGGCCGACATCTTCAACAACCTCGATCGCGCCGCCGAAGGCCGGTTCCTCAGCGCGCTCGAGGAGCGCAACCGCGAGGCGGCCGAGCGCATCAAGAGCCTCATGTTCACCTTCGACGACCTGGTGCGCGTCAATGGCGCGGGCGTCCAGGTCCTGCTGCGTGCGGTCGAGAAGGAGAAGCTCGCCCTGGCCCTGAAGGGCGGCTCGGAGACGATCCGCGAACTCTTCTTCAAGAACCTCTCCGAGCGTGCCGGCAAGATGCTGCGCGAGGACATCGAGGCGTTGGGCCCGGTGCGCCTGAAGGACGTCGAGGAGGCGCAGGCCACGATCGTCGCCACCGCCAAGGACCTCGCCGCCTCCGGCCAGATCATGCTGTCCGACGGCCGCGAAGAGGAGCTGGTGTACTGAGATGACCGGCAATCCGATGAACGGTCAGGCGCGCGCGGCAAGGCCCGTGCCGCTCTCCGCGCTCGCCGCACCGAAGCGGCTGTTCCAGGACGAGGCCAAGCCCGCGCGCCGGGCGCTGTTCGGCGAGAGCTTCGATCCGCCGCCGCCCACGCCGCCCGAGCCCGAGATCATCGCGCCGACCTTCGGGCTCGAGGATCTCGAGCTTGCGCGCGCAGAGGCCTTCGCCGAAGGCCGCGCGGCCGGGCTCGCCGAGGCCGCGGCGAGCCATGCCGCGCGCGAGGCGGCCGCGCTGGAGGCGACGGCGCGGGAACTCGCCGCCACATCCGCCGCCGCGCGCGCCGCCGCCGAGCGGACCGATGCCCGGCTCGCCGATGCGGTGCTCGCCGCCGTCGCCGCGCAGACCGCCGAGCACGCCGAACGGCTGCTGCCCGTGCAGGCGAGCGCGCTGCTCACCGAGCTGCGCGCCAATCTCGGCCCCGAGATCGCGCTGACCGTCGCCGCCGCCCCAGCCGTCGCCGAGCGGGTCGCGAGCGTGCTCAGCGAGGCCGCGCGCCACAGCGGCGTCGAGTTGCCGAACGACGTCATCGCCGACCCCTCGCTCGACGCGCGCGCCGTGCGCGTCAGCTGGAGCGCGGGCGAGGCGCGGCTCGATCTCGCCACGGTCGCCGATGCGACCGCGCGCATCCTCGCCGAGGCCTTCGGCACCCTGACCCCCACTCCCGCCGTGCAGGAGAGCGCGTGATGAGCAACGAACCCCCGATGGAGCTGAAGGATCTCGATCCGGCTCCGACCCAACCGGCGGAGGCGGAACCGCAGCCGATGCGCTCGGTGCGCGACCTCGAGGCGGTCTACGACATCCCCGTGCAGGTCTCGGCCGTGCTCGGCAAGTCGGTGATGCAGGTGAGTCAACTCTTGAAGCTCGGCCGTGGCGCGGTGGTGGAGCTCGACCGCAAGCTCGGCGAGGCGATCGACATCTACGTCAACAACCGCCTGGTCGCGCGCGGCGAGGTGGTGATGGTCGATGACGACCGGCTCGGCGTGACCATGACCGAGATCGTGAAGGCCGATCGCAGCGCCTGACGCTGAGCGGTGCGGAAACAGACGGGAGCGCTGCCATGCGCGTGATGATCGTGGGGTCGATGTCGGCGGAACTGGGCGAGGCGGCGCGCATCGCCATCTCGCGCGGCGCGAGGATCACCCAGGCCGACGATGTCCAGCCGGCGCTGGCGCAGCTGCGCGCCGGGCGCGGCTCGGACGTCGTACTGTGCGACGTGCAGCTCGGCATCGAGGACCTGATCGCGGCGATGACGGCCGAGCGCATCGCAGCACCTGTGATCGCCTGCGGCACGCGCGCGGATGCCGTGCGTGCGGCGGCCGCGATCCGCGCCGGCGCGCGCGAGTATCTGCCGCTGCCGCCCGACGCCGAGCTGATCGCCACCATGCTCGAGACGATCGGCGGCGACGGCCGCGCGCCGATCGCAGCCGATCCGGTGATGCTCGCGGCGCTGCGCCGCGCCGAGCAGGTTGCGGCCTCGGAGGCCTCGGTGCTGATCCGCGGCGAGAGCGGCACCGGCAAGGAGGTGATGGCGCGTCACATCCACCGTCGTTCGCGCCGTGCCGCCGGCCCCTTCATTGCCGTGAACTGCGCCGCGATCCCCGAGAACCTTCTGGAGAGCGAGCTGTTCGGCCACGAGAAGGGCGCCTTCTCGGGCGCGATCGCTCGGCGCATCGGCCGGTTCGAGGCGGCCGATGGCGGCACGCTGCTGCTCGACGAGATCAGCGAGATGGATGTGCGGCTGCAGGCGAAGCTGCTGCGCGCGATCCAGGAGCGCGAGATCGACCGGCTCGGCGGCTCCGACCCGGTGAAGGTGAATGTGCGCATCCTCGCCACCACCAACCGCCCGCTCGAGGCCGAGGTGCGCAAGGGCACGTTCCGCGAGGACCTCTATTTCCGCCTGAACGTCGTCACGCTGACGGTGCCGCCGCTGCGCGAGCGGCCGCGCGACATCGCCCCGCTGGCCGAGATGTTCGCGCGCCGCTACGCCGAGGTGAACGGCATGCCGTACCGGCCGATTTCGGCCGACGCGCTCCGCCTGCTGGAGGTCCAGCCCTGGCGCGGCAATGTGCGCGAGCTCGAGAACACGATCCACCGCGCGGTGCTGCTCGCCGGTGGCGAGACGATCGGGCTCGATGCGATCGAGCTGCCGCTCGATGACGGCGCGGCACCCGCGGCGGCGACCAACGGCACCGTCGCGCGCGTCGTTGCCGCCGCGCCCTCCGGCACCCCGACCGGGCTCGTTGGCCGCACGGTCGCGGATGTCGAGCGCGACCTGATCCTCGAGACGCTGACGCACTGCCTCGGCAACCGGACGCATGCCGCGGCGATCCTCGGCATCTCGATCCGCACTCTGCGGAACAAGCTGCGCGAGTACACCGCCGCCGGCGTGAAGGTGCCGGCCGCCGGCCTCGCGGACCGCGTGCCGGCCTGAGCTGAGCATGGCGGCAGAAGCGGACACCGCGGCCGGACCGGCCGCCGGGGCGGGGCTGCTCGACCGCCTGCGCGATGCACGTCCGGGCTCGGACGTGCTGATGGCGCTGGGTGTCGGCCTGCTGGTCGTCATCCTGGTCGTGCCGCTGCCGACGCTGCTGCTCGACTTCGGCCTCGCGGTGTCGATCACCTCCTCGATCCTGGTGCTGATGACCTCGGTGCTGATGCACCGGCCGCTCGACTTCACCTCGTTCCCGACCATCCTGCTGATCACCACGCTGATGCGGCTCGGGCTGAACATCGCCTCGACGCGCCTGATCCTTTCGGCCGGGCATGAGGGGCCGCAGGCGGCGGGCCAGGTGATCGCGGCGTTCGGCGGATTCCTGATGGCCGGCGACGTGATCATCGGCCTGATCGTGTTCGCGATCCTGGTGCTGGTGAACTTCGTCGTCATCACCAAGGGCTCGGGCCGGATCGCCGAGGTCGCGGCGCGCTTCAGCCTCGATGCCATGCCGGGCAAGCAGATGGCGATCGATGCCGATCTCTCCGCCGGGCTGATCGACGAGGCGGGTGCGCGGGCGCGGCGCAAGCAGCTCGAGGAGGAGAGCGCCTTCTTCGGCGCGATGGACGGTGCGGCCAAGTTCGTGCGCGGCGATGCGATCGCCGGGCTGATCATCACGCTGATCAACATCGTCGGCGGGCTCGCGCTTGGTGTCGGGCGGCAGGGCATGGGGGTCGGCGATGCGGCGACCACCTACACGCTGCTGACGATCGGCGATGGGCTGGTGAGCCAGATCCCGGCCCTGCTCGTCTCCACCGCCGCCGGCATCGTCGTCACCAAGGCGGGGGTCGAGGGCAGCGCGGACAAGGCGCTGCTGCGCGAGCTCGCCGGCAGCCCGAAGCCGCTCGCGCTCGCCTCCGGTGCGGCGACCGTGCTCGCGCTGATGCCGGGCCTGCCGATGCTGCCCTTCCTGCTGCTCGCGGGGGCCGCCGGCGCCGGCGCCTGGGCGCGCCACAAGGCCGGGGCGGAGGCGGAAGCCGCAGATGCGCCACTCGCCGACGCGCCGGCGGCCGAGGAAGACCCTGCACAGGCGCTGCGCATCGACGCGATCCGACTCGAACTCGGCTACGGCCTGCTGCGGCTCGCGACCGGCGACTCCGGCCAACGGCTGACCGAGCAGATCCGTGGGCTCCGCCGCAGCCTCGCGGTCGAGCTCGGCTATCTGCTGCCGCCGGTGCGCATCCAGGACAACGTCCAGCTGCCGCCCAACACCTATGTCGTGCGGCTGAAGGAGATCGAGGCCGGCCGCGCCGAGCTCCGCCCCACCATGATGATGGCGATGGACCCGCGCGGCGGGCCGATCGGGCTCGCCGGCGAGCGCACCACCGAGCCTGCCTTCGGCCTGCCCGCCGCCTGGATCGAGGAGACGCTGCGCGATGAGGCGGCGGCGCGCGGCTACACCGTGGTCGATCCGGCCTCCGTCCTGGTCACGCACCTGACCGAGCTCGTGCGCGATCATCTCGCCGAACTGCTCTCGTTCGCCGAAACGCAGAAGCTGATCGACGACCTGCCGCGCGAGCATCAGCGCCTGGTCGCCGATCTCACCGGAGCGCAGGTCGGCACCGGCACGATCCAGCGCGTGCTCCAGGCCCTGCTCGCCGAGCGCGTCTCGATCCGAGACCTGCCGACGATCCTGGAGGGAATCCAGGATGCCGCCGGCGGGGCACGCGGCTTCAACGGCCTGCTCGCGGCGGTGCGCAACCGGCTCGCGCGCCAGATCACCGACAGCCTGATGGGGCCGAACGGCTACGTGCCGCTGGTGACCCTCTCGGCGGAGTGGGAGCGCGTCTTCGCCGAGTCCATGGTCGGGCCGCCGGAGGATCGCCAGCTCGCGATCCAGCCGACGAAGCTGCAGGAGTTCATGGCCAAGGTGCGCGACGTGTTCGACCGCGCGGCGACGATGGGCGAGCAGGCCGCATTGCTGGTGAGCCCACCATTGCGCCCGCATATCCGCGCGATCGTCGAGCGGTTCCGGCCGTCCACGCCGGTGCTGAGCCAGACCGAGGTGCACGCGCGCGCGCGCATCCGCACGGTGGGGACGATCTGATCCATGCGGCTCCGCGTCTTTCATGCCCGCACCACCGCCCAGGCGCTCGCGCAGGCGCGCGCCGCGCTCGGCGACGATGCGCTGATCCTCACCACCCGCCGCGCCCAGGGCGGGGTCGAGGTGACCGCAGCCGCGCCGGTCGAGGATGAACCGATCGAGCGGGTGGTGCCGCTCGCGCCGCGCCGCGCCGCAGCGGATCCGAGCCTCGTCGCGGCACTGCGGGCGCACGGCGTGCCCGAACCGAAGACGGAACGGCTGGCGGCGAACGGTGCGCTCTCCTCCGGCCTGTCCGAGCTGCTCGGCTTCGCGCCATTGCCGCTCGGCCCGGGCACGGTGCTGCTGCTGTGCGGCCCACCCGGCGCCGGCAAGACGCTGACCGCGGCGAAGCTCGCGACCCGGCTGCGCATCGAGGGTGCCGCACCGGCCGTGATCGCCGCCGATGGCAGGCGCGCCGGCGCGGTCGACCAGCTCGCGGCCTATACGCGCCTGCTCGGCCTCAACCTCGTCGTCGCACCCGACATCCCTCGCCTCGCCAAGGCGATCGCGCGCCGGCCGATGGACGCGCCGACGCTGGTCGACATGGCCGGGATCGACCCGTTCTGCGAGCAGGACGGCACCGAGCTCGCCGCGCTGATCGAGGCGGTCGGCGCGGCCGCGGCGCTGGTGCTGCCGGCCGGCACGGATGCGATCGAAGCCGAGGACATCGCCGCCGCCATGGCCGCGCGCGGCGTGCGCCATCTGCTGCCGACGCGGCTGGATGTCGCCCGGCGCATCGGCGCGGTCGTCGCCGCGGCCGCTGCCGGTGATCTCGCACTCGCCGAGGCCGGCACCGGGCCTGGCGCGACCGACGGGCTGACGACGCTCGATCCGGCCACTCTCGAAGCCTGGCTGCTCGCCCCGCCCAGCGCGCGGCGGAGCCTTCGCAAGGACGTCATGGCATGACGGCTCCCGCCCGTCCGCGCGCGCCGCGGTTGATCGCCATCGCCTCCGGCAAGGGTGGCGTCGGCAAGACCTGGTTCGCGATCACGCTCGCCCAGGCGCTCGCCGGGCAGCGCCAGCGCGTGCTGCTGGTCGATTGCGATGTCGGCCTCGCCAATGTCGATGTGCAGCTCGGGCTCGATCCCGAACGCGACATCGGCGCGCTGCTGAAGGGGGCGGCGCTTGAGGCGTGCGCGATCCCCGTCGCCGCCACCGGCTTCGACGTGGTCGCCGGGCGCTCCGGCTCCGGCGCGCTCGCGGGGACCGACCAGGCCGCGGCCGACCGGATCCTCGACGCGCTCGCCGCGCCGTCGCGCTGGGACGTCGCGATCCTCGATCTCGGCGCCGGCATCGAGAGGCTGCAACGCCGCCTGGCCAGCACGGCCGACACGCTGCTCGTGCTCACCACCGAGGAGCCGACCGCCCTGACGGATGCCTATGCCTGCCTGAAGCTCGCGGAGGCGGATGCGCCCGGGGGCGATCGGCGGATCGTCGTCAACATGGTGTCCTCACGCGCGAGCGGCGAGCGCACGGCCATGGTGCTGCAGAAATCCTGCGCGCGCTTCCTCGGCGTCACCCCCCCGCTCGCGGGCGTGGTGCGGCGCGACCCGCGCGTGGCGGACGCGATCCGCCGCCAGACACCGTTCCTGACCCGCCACCCAACCGCGGATGCGGCGCGCGACGTCGAGGCGGTGGCGGAGTCGCTGCTCGCCGCCGTCGCCTGATCCTCAGGGCAGGACGCGATAGACGGTCGTCTCGCGGACGAGACGGTCCTCCAGCTCGCGCGTCACCGCGACCTCATAGCGCGCGAGGGCTTCGAGCCCCTCGCGCGGCAGATAGGCGCGGCCGGGATCGGCCAGCAGCACGGCAACGCCGCGCCTCGCCGCCTCGCGCAGCCACGGCACCACCCGCGCCGTCATGCGCGCCTCGTAGCAGACATCGCCGGCGAGAATCACCTCGGTCTCGGCGGGATGCCGGAGCGGATCGCCGAGCGCGACCGCGATCTCAACGCCGTTGAGCGCGGCGTTGGCGCGGATCGCCGCCGCCGCGAGCGGATCGATCTCGGCCGCCGTCACGCTCGCGCCGGCACGCGCCGCGGCGATCGCGGCGATCCCGCCGCCGGCGGCGAGATCGAGCACGCGCCGGCCCGCAACCTGCGCCGGATCGTCGAGCACGAAGCGCGCCAGCGCCTGCCCGCCCGGCCAGGCAAACGCCCAGTAGGGCGGCTCGACGCCCTGGCGCGCAAGGCTGGCTTCGCTCGCCTGCCAGATCGGCGTGATCTCTGAGGCGAGGTGCAAGGCGAGTTCCGGCACCAGCGGCGCGCGGTCGATCGCGGTCTGGCCGACCACGAACGCGGCTGCCGCCTCCGGCGTCACGCGACGCGGCCGATCACGAGCGCCGCCGCGACCGCGAGCCCGACCTCGCGATTGGCGCGGAAGAGCCGGCCGCATTGCGCGGCGTCGTGGATGTCCAGTGTCCGTACCTGGCGCGCGAGCAGCAGCGCCGGCACGGCCAGCGCCACGAAGAACCAGAGAGACAACCCTGCGAACACGCCGGAACCCGCGATCAGCAGCACCGCCACGGTGTAGCACGCGGCCAGGAACGGCCGCGTCTGCTCGCCGAACAGGCGCGCCGTCGAGTGGACGCCGATCAGCGCGTCGTCCTCGCGGTCCTGGTGCGCGTAGATCGTGTCGTAGCCGAGGGTCCAGAAGAACGCCGCCGCGTAGAGCACGAGTGCCGCCGCGTCGAGCGTGCCGGCGGCGGCCGCGTAGCCCATCGGCACGCCCCAGTTGAAGGTGACGCCGAGGAAGGCCTGCGGCCACCACGTCACGCGCTTCATCGCCGGATAGACCGCGATCGGCAGCAGCGAGGCCACACCGAGCGCGATCGCCAGCGGATGGAGCTGGAGCAGGATCAGCAACCCGACGGACAGCAGCGCGGCGAGGAACAGCAGCGCCCGCAGCGGCGTCACCGCGCCGGAGGCGAGCGGGCGCGCGGCGGTGCGCGCCACACGGCGGTCGATGTCGCGGTCCCAGAGATCGTTGACCACGCAGCCGGCGCCGCGCATGACCACCGCGCCGACGGCGAACAGCGCGACCAGCCAGGGATCCGGCCAGGGCGCGCCCGCCAGCGCGATCCCCCAGAGCCCCGGCAGGAACAGCAGCCACGTGCCGATCGGCCGGTCGAGCCGGATCAGCACGGCATAGGGGCGCGCGGCCCCGGGCAGGGCCGCGATCAGCCCGCCCGGCCGGATGTCGCTCGCCGGCGCGCCTGCCTGGTCCATCCCCCCTATAGTCGATGCGAGGGAGCGAACCGCAAGCGATGACCGAGATCCGACTGCACGTGCCCGGGCCGCTGATCACGGGGGCGACGATCGCCGCGACACCGGCGCAGGCGCACTACCTCGCCGCGGTGATGCGCCGCGCCGCCGGCGACTCCCTCCTGCTGTTCGACGGCCGCTCCGGCGAATGGCGCGCGCGCATCGCCACCCTCTCGCGCAAGGCTGCCATGCTCGCGGTGGAGGAGCAGACCCGACCCCAGCAGGCAGAGCCCGATCTCTGGCTGGTCGCGCCGGTGCTCAAGCGCGAGACCACGGAATGGATGGTCGAGAAGGCGACCGAGCTCGGCGTCTCGCGCATCCTGCTGACCACCAGCGCGCGGAGCGCGGTGACGCGCACCAACCGCGACCGGCTGGCCGCGATCGCCACCGAGGCGGCCGAACAATGCGAACGGCTCACCCTGCCCGAAGTGGCCGCGCCGGCGCCGCTCGCGCAGGTGCTCGCCGCGTGGCCGGCCGGCCGGCACCTGCTGGTCGGCGACGAGTCGCGCACGGCCCCGCCGGCGGCCGCGCTGATCGCCGGCGCAGGCCACGCTGCCTGGGCGCTGCTGATCGGCCCCGAGGGCGGGTTCACGGGGGGCGAGCTTGACGGGTTCCGGAAACTCCCCTTCTGTCTCGCGGCCTCCCTCGGCCCGCGCGTCCTGCGGGCCGAGACGGCCGCGGTTGCCGGCCTCAGCCTGATCCAGGCGCTGGCCGGGGACTGGCGCGGGCCTTGAGGGCGGCGCACCGCCCAACCACCACACGCGAGGGGAACGAGCGAGGATGTCCGGTCCGTCGGAGGGTGACGCGACCCCGATCACGTCGGTGCGCCAGCTTGCGGAGTACATTGCGGGCGGGGCAAAGCCGCGCGAGGCATGGCGCATCGGCACCGAGCACGAGAAGTTCGCCTTCCGCCGGTCCGACCTCACGCCGCCGTCCTATGATGCGCCGGACGGCATCCGCGCGCTGCTCGAGGGCCACCGCGCGCTCGGCTGGGAGCCCGCACTCGACAACGGCAACGTGATCGGGCTGAAGCGCGGGGGCGCGAATATCAGCCTCGAGCCCGGCGGGCAGTTCGAGCTCTCCGGCGCGCCGCTCGCCACGTTGCACGAGACGAAGGCCGAGCTCGATTCGCACCTAGCCGAAGCCAAGGCGGTGGGCGAAGCGCTCGGCCTGGGCTTCCTGCCGCACGGCTTCCACCCGCTCGCCCGGCGCGAGGACATGCCGTGGATGCCGAAGAGCCGCTACGCGATCATGCGGCGCTACATGCCGACCAAGGGCAGGCTCGGCCTCGACATGATGCTGCGCACCTGCACGGTGCAGGTGAATCTCGATGTGCTCGACGAGGCCGACATGGTCGAGAAGTTCCGCGTCAGCCTGGCATTGCAGCCGATCGCGGTGGCGCTGTTCGCCAACTCCCCCTTCTCCGAGGGCAGGCCCAACGGGTTCAAGAGCTTCCGCGCCAATACCTGGACCGACACCGACCCGGACCGCTGCGGCATCCCCTCGGTGGTGTTCGAGCAGGGTTTCGGCTTCGAGCGCTACGTCGAGTGGGTGCTCGATGTGCCGATGTATTTCGTCTACCGCAACGGCCGCTACATCGACGTGGCCGGCAGGAGTTTCCGCGACTTCATGGCCGGCAAGCTGCACGACGAGACCGAGGGCGCGGTCGCGACGATCGGCGACTTCGCCGACCATCTGACCACCGTGTTCACCGAGGTGCGGATGAAGCGCTACCTCGAGATGCGCGGCGCCGATGCCGGCCCGCCCGAGATGCTGATGGCGCTGCCGGCGCTCTGGGTGGGGCTGCTCTACGATCCCGGCGCGCAGGGCGAGGCAGCGGCGCTGATCCGCGACCATGCCTGCCAGGACTGGCAGGCGCTGCATCGCGATGTTCCGCGTCATGGGCTGGCCACACCGTTCTGCGACGGCACCGCGCTGGCGCTCGCGCGGGACATGGTCGCGATCGCCAGGCGCGGGCTGGTCGCGCGCGCACTCGGCGAGGAGACCTATCTCGCGCCGCTGGAGGCGATCGCCGCCACCGGCCGCAGCCTGGCGGATCACTGGCTGGACCGGGCCGCGACAGCCTGGAGTGGCGACGTGTCGCGGATCTTCGCCGAAGGCGCGCTGTCGTCGCCCTGATCATGCGCGTTTGAGGGTCGACGGCGGCGACGCCGAAGGTTTAGCCTCGCTGCCGCTGGCGCCCGCTCGGGACATGGGGCGCCGCCAAGGCCGGGCCAAACGCCCTGCGTGCTGGCCCGGATCGGGGGAGGACACAGCATGCGCCGATCGTTCACGATCCCGCTCGCGCTCGCGTCCACGCTCGCGTGCGCGGCTCCGGCACAGGCCCAGCTCGCGACACCGTCCTGCGACGCGCTCGCCACGTGGGCACAGGGCTACAGCCCGCAGGATGGCTGGCGGCCGAACGCGCTGACCGCGCGCGCCGCCTTCGCCGGCCTGTTCGCCGCGGAGAGCACCACGGCCCTGTTCGGCAAACCGGTGCTGGAGTGGACGGCCGAGGAGGCGCAGGCGCTCGGCCCGGCGTTGCAGGCCTGCGCGAGCGAGCAGGCGCGGGCGCGCAACACGGCGGCGCGGAGCGCGCTCAACACGCTGCGCACGCAGGTGACGCGCGAGGTGCCGCGCTATCTTGCCGCGCTCGCCGAGGCGCGGCAGAGCGCGGCACAGGCGCGCGACACACTCGATGCCGCCGACGGATCGCTCATCCTGCTCGTCTTCTACCTTGCACTCGCCGAGCTGCCCGCGGCGGAGGCGGATCAGCGCGCCAACCAGTTCGCCGCTCGCCTGCAGCCGGGCCCGGTGCGCGACGCGGCGCGCGCGCTGGTCGCCGCCGTGCGTACCCTGCCCGAGCCAGAGATCGGCCCGGCCGTGCACCCTTCGGCAGGCGCGCGGATCCCCGTCCTGCGGCGGGAGGTGCGCGAGGCGCTGGTGCGGGAGATCGAGGGCGTCGAGGCCTCGCCAGTTGGGCTCAGGCTGCTCGACCGCTACGCCCAGAGCATCGAGCGGGACTATGCGCCAAGCCTCGGCGCGGAGGAGACGCAGCTTGCTGAAGCCGCGGTCGCGGCACGGCGGAGCGCGATCGGCGAGGGCATCCGCGACGCCCTGATCCGCCAGGCAAGCGAGTTCCCGCTGACGCCGCAGGGCTTCGCGCTGCTCGGCCGGTTCGAGCAGCAATTGCGCCAGCAGCACGCGGCGTCGATCGGCGAGGCCGGCGTCCAGGCGGTGGTGATGGCGATCGAGACGCGGCGCGGCGAGATCGGCGGCACGCTGCGCGATCAGGTCCTGCGTCAGTTCGAGGCCGTGCCTCCGACCATCGCAGGCGCACACATGGTGCGACGGATCGAGCAGCAGGCGCGCGAGCAAAGGGGGATGATGATCGGCCGCGATGGCATGGAAACGATCGCGGATGCCGCGCAGGCGCGCGTCCAGGCGATCGGCCTGGCGGTGCGCGACCAGACGCTCGCGGAGATCGCGGGCGCACACGCCGCCGCCGACTCGCTCGCGTGGCTGGCCACGCTCGCCGCCGCGCAGCCGGCTCCCGAGCTCGCTGTGATGCGGGCGGAGGATCGCCAGGCGGTCCGGGAGGCTGCGGCTGCACGGCAGGCGGAACTCGCCGGCCCCGTCGTCGATGAAGTGATCCGGGAGCTCGCGACCACGCCGCTGGACGTCGAGACCTTCGCGCTGCTGGACGAGGTCGCCTCTGCTCGCCTGCTGGCGCTGCTGCCCGAGCACGAGGCAGGGCGGCTGCGCGAGGCGGTGGCCGAGCGGCGACGGACGGTCGCAGCGACGCTGCTGCCGAAGTTCCGGCAGGAACTCGCGGCGCTCCCGCAGACCGATGACGCGCTGATCGGGATCGATCAGGAGCTGCTGCCGCAACTCGCGACTTGACCCGAGTCGGCGGCCGCCGAGCGCGCCCTGTTCGAGCAGGCGGCAGAGGAGCGCCGCGAGGCGATCCTGGCGGCCGTGAACCGCGCCCAGGCCGGACCATTGCGCGGGCGGGTCTATGAAGGGCCGTTCGCGAAGGTAGAGTTCATCGACGCGAGCCGGGTGATCGCGACCCCAGCCGGCGCTCCGCCAACCGCCGGCACCTATGAGCAGATCGGCGACGGTCGGGTGATCATCACGGTGAACAACGAGCCGCTGGTGTTCACCCGCGAGGGCGCGCGACTGACCAGCGGGCCGATCCAGCTCCGCCGCGTCGAGTGAGCTGCGGCGGAGGGCGGCTCAGCGCACCGCCGTGCCGCCGACCGTCAGCCCGCGCAGCTTCAGTGTCGGCTGACCCACACCCACCGGCACGCCCTGGCCGTTCTTGCCGCAGGTGCCGATGCCGGGATCGAGGGCGAGGTCGTTGCCGACCATGGCCACCTTGGTGAGCGCATCGGGGCCGTTGCCGATCAGCGTCGCACCCTTCACCGGCGCGCCGAGCCGGCCGTGCTCGATCAGATAGGCCTCGGAGGCCGAGAAGACGAACTTGCCGGAGGTGATGTCCACCTGGCCGCCGCCGAAGTTCACGGCATAGAGGCCGCGATCCACCGAGGCGATGATCTCCTCCGGCGTGTGCGGCCCGGCCAGCATCACGGTGTTGGTCATGCGCGGCATCGGCACATGCGCGTAGGACTGGCGCCGGCCGTTGCCCGTCGGCGCCACACCCATCAGGCGCGCGTTCTGGCGGTCCTGGATGAAGCCCGTCAGGATGCCGTCCTCGATCAGCACGGCGCGGCCCGAGGGCGTGCCTTCGTCATCGATCGTGATGGAGCCGCGACGATCCGGGATCGTGCCGTCGTCGACCACCGTCACGCCGGATGCGGCGATCCGCTGTCCCATCAGCCCGGCGAAGGCGGAGGTCTTCTTGCGGTTGAAGTCACCCTCCAGCCCATGGCCGATCGCCTCGTGCAGCAGGATGCCCGGCCAGCCGGGCCCGAGCACCACCTCCATCTCGCCTGCGGGAGCGGCGACGGAGTCGAGGTTGACCACCGCCTGGCGCAGCGCCTCATCCACCGCGTGTTGCCAGGTCTCTGGCGCGATCAGGCGCGCCGCGTCGAACCGACCGCCGGTGCCGTAGCTGCCGGTCTCGCGCCGCCCACCCTGCTCCACCACCACCGCGACATTGAGCCGCACCAGCGGCCGCACATCGGCCGCCCGCACGCCGTCGGCGCGGATGATCTGCACCGCCTGCCATTCTCCGGTCAGGCTCGCCATCACCTGCGCGACCCGGCGGTCCTTGCCGCGCGCGTAGGCGTCGATCTCAGCGAGCAGCCGGGCCTTGGCGGCGAAGTCGAGGGCAGCCACGGGATTGGCATCCGAATAGAGCCGCGCATTGGTGGGGCGCGGTGCGACATCCATGCTGCCGCCGCGCCCCGCCTGCACCCCGCGCACGGTCTCCACCGCACGCTTCAGCGCCGCCTCGGTGAGCTCACCCGCATGCGCATAGCCGACAGCCTCGCCGGCGACCGCGCGCAGCCCGAAGCCGAGCGTGGTGTCGAACGCGGCCGAGCGGATGCGCCCGTCCTCGAGCGCGAGCGCCTCGCTCTCGCGGTACTCGAGGAACAGCTCGCCGTCGTCCACGCCGGCGAGCGCCGTCTCCGCGAGCGCAGTCGCGGCGGAACGATCAAGCGTCGCGTCGGCGCGGGCGAAGAACAGCGTGTCGGTCGTCTCGAGATGGCTCATGGCGGCGCTCCTGGTCGGCAGGTCACGGTGCGGCGGCGGCGCGCTGCATGACGCGCGCCGCAGGCAGGTGCAGCACGGCGGTGGTGCCCTGGCCGGGCGTGCTCTCGAGATGCAGTGAACCGCCATGCGCCTGGGCGAGCGCGCGAGAGAGGAACAGCCCCAGCCCCGAGCCCTGGTAGCGGCGCGAGAGCGAGGAGTCGAGCTGCACGAAGGGCTGGAAGACGCGTTCGAGATCCTGCTCGGCGATGCCGATGCCGGTATCGATCACCCGGAGTTCGATGCCCCCCTCCTCGTCCAGCCGCGCCGCGACGCGCACCGTTCCGCCCGGGCCCGTGAACTTGACCGCGTTCGAGACCAGGTTGAGCAGCACCTGCCTGAGCCGCCGCTCGTCGCCCTCCACCGCCGGGAGATCGTCCGGCACGGCGCGTTCAAGGGCAACCGAGGCGGTGCGCGCGGCCGGATCGAGCAGACGCAGGGTGGTCTGCGTCAGGCGCGCGAGATCGACCCGGTCCTGGGCAAGATCCATCCGCCCCGCCTCGATCCGGGCGACATCGAGGATGTCGTTGATCAGCGAGAGCAGGTGCCGCCCGGCCTCGTTGATGGCGCCGGCATACTCCTCGATCCGCTTCGCATCCGGCCGCGCGGTCTCGTGCATCATCGCTTCCGAGAAGCCGATCACGGCATTCAGCGGCGTGCGCAGCTCGTGGCTCATGGTGGCGAGGAACTGGCTCTTCGCGCGGCTCGCCGCCTCCGCTTCCGTGGCGGCGCGGCGCAGCGCCGCCTCCGCCTGCTTCTGCTCGGTGACGTCGGTGTAGGTGACGACAAAGCCGCCATCGGGCGTGGGGTCCGAGCGGACCTCGAGCACCCGTCCGTCCGGGCGCGTTCGCCAATGGATGGTCGAGATCGCGCGATCGCGGATGAGATGGTCGCGGGCGGCTGCCTCGCCCGACGCGCCGGGACCGAACTCGCCGCGCTCCACGAGCGCCTGGATCAGCTCCTGCTGGGTCCTGCCGGGCTGCAGGAGCTCAGGCGGATGGCCGAGCAGCTGCGCGGCGACGCGGTTGGCGGCCACCACCCGGCGGTCCTGGTCGAACAGGCAGATGCCGTGACGGATGTGCTCCAGCATGGTGTCGAGCATCGCCGCGCGGCGCATCGCCTCGGCCTCGGCCTCGACCACCGGCGTGATGTCCGTGACCACGGAGATGTGCCCGCCATCGGGCAGCGGCGCGGTGCGGACATCGATCGCCGTGCCGTTGGGGCGCATCCGGCGCCGGCGCTGCGCCTTGGAGATGTCGCGCCCCGCCTCGCGCGCGATGGTCTCGCTCACATCGCCGGGGCCGAACTCGCCGGCTTCCGCGCGGCGGCGGATCACCTCCTCGACATGGTCGCCGATGGCGATCGGCGCGCCCGCCATGATCTGCGTATAGGCGGGATTGACCATCGCCAGCCGCCGGTCGGGCCCATAGACCGAGACGCCGTGCGGCAGCGCACGCAGGATCGCATCGAGCAGCCGCGCGCGCCCGCTCGCCTCGTTCTCGGCGCGCGCGAGCGCGGTGATGTCGTTGGCCGACACCATGAAGCCGCCATCCGGCAGCGGATCGTAGCTGAAGTCGAGCACCTGGCCGTTCGGGCGGGTGCGGCGGAACAGGTGCGGGCGCGCGAGATCGATCGCGAGCAGCCGCGCCAGATAGGCGTCGGCCTCGGCCGGCGCGCCGAACTCGCCGCGCCCGGCGAGGTCGCGCAGGTGCTGCTCGAAGCTGATGCCCGGCCGCACCATGCCGTCGGGCAGGCCGAGAAGTTCCTCGTAGCGACGATTGGAGAGCGTCATGCGGCGGTCGGCGCCGTACACGCAGACACCGGTGCGCAGGCGCAGCAGCACCATGTCGAGGCGCATCGCATGGCCACGCGCCTGGGTCTCGGCCTCGACCAGGGCGGAGACATCGACCGAGCAGACGATATGGCCGCCATCGCTGAGCGGCTCGATGCGCACATCGAACATGCGCCCGCCGCTGCCGCTGCGCGTGCGCCGGCTCGGACGGCTGCGGTCGATCGCCAGCTGCGTCGCGACCTGCGCGTCGACATCGACCTCGCCGTACCAACCGCGCGAGGCGAGCAGGCGGACAACCTCGGCGAGGTGCATGCCCGGGCGGAACGCCTCCGGAGTCACTCCGGCATCGACGGCATAGGTACGGTTGGCCCAGATCAGCCGCGTCTCGGGATCATAGAGCGCGATGCCGACCGGCAGCCGGTCGAGCGTGTCGCGCAGCAGCGCCTGCTGGCGGGCGGAGGCGCGCGCGGCCTCCATCTCGGCCGTGACGTCGCGGCCGATGCCGCGATAGCCGCGGAAATGACCGTCGCGGCCGAACACGGGCACGCCGCTGATGCGCACCCAGTACGGCGTGTCAGTGCCGCGGCGGGAGCGGTAGGTCAGGTCACGGAAGGGCCGGCGCGCGGCGAGATCCTCGGCGTGGTGCTGCCACATCGCCTCGTCGCCCGGCTCGCGCAGCACCTGCTCGAAGCGGGTGCGGCCGAGCATCGGATCGCCGAGCCGCGGCGTCAGCGCGCGCGCGCCGCGGCCCGGCTCGCGGATCGAGAGGAAGGTGAAGCGCAGGTCCTGATCCTGCTCCCAGAACCAGTCGCCCGAGGCCTCGGTGAAGTCAAGCAGGCGACGCTCGCGCTCTGCCAGCGCCTCGTAGGCGAGATTGAGCGCGGCGAGCTCGGCGCGCAGCCGCTCGACATCCTCGCTCACGCCGCCGCGCTCCGCCCTCGCAGCCGGTCGAGCGCAGCGACGAAGGCCGCGAGCACCACCACCGCGACCGTCTGGTGCAGCGTGCCGAGCCCGACCGGCACGACATGGAGCAGCGTCACGACGCCAAGGACGTATTGCGCCGCAACCACGGCGGCCAGCAGCAGCGCGGCACGCCCGGCCGGCGTCGTCCGCTCGCGCCAGGCGATGACCGCAAGCCAGAGCGCGGCGGCGAGCGTCAGCGTGGCGAGCAGGCGGTGGTTGAACTGCACCGCCGGGATCGACTCGAACAGGTTCAGCACCCAGGGCTCGAGCGCGCCATAGCCCGCCGGCACGAGCCGGCCGTCCATCAGCGGGAAGGTGTTGTAGTCGAAGCCGGCGCGAATGCCGGCGACGAAGCCGCCCGCCAGCATGGTCAGCACCGCGAGCGCGCCGGTCGCGAGCACGCCGCGCCGCAGCCGGACCGGCGCGGCGGGGGGCGGCGGGCGGAGCAGCCCGAGCGCGATCCACAGCAACAGCGCGAAGATCAAGAACGCCATGCCGAGATGGATCACCAGCCGGTAGGGGCTGACTGCGGTGCGGTGCGGGAAGAAGCCGGAGGCGACCATGAACCAGCCGAGGAAGCCCTGCAGCCCGCCGAGCGCGAACAGGAGCAGCAGCCGCGGCATCAGCCGGCGCCGGACCTTGCCCGCGAGGGCGAGCGCCACGAGCCCGCCGAGGAAGGCGACGCCGATCAGTTTGCCCCAGAGCCGGTGCAGGTACTCGAGCCAGTAGATTTCCTTGAAGCCCGCGAGATCCATCCCGGCGTTGACGGCCGCGTATTGCGGGATGGTGCGGTAGAGGTCGAACAGCCGCTGCCACTCGGCCTCCGAGAAGGGCGGGAGCCAGCCGGTGAGCGGTCGCCACTCCATGATCGACAGGCCCGAGCCGGTCAGTCGCGTCGCACCGCCGAGGGCGACCATGATCAGCACCATCAGCGCGACGCCGAGCAGCCAGATCCCCACCGCGCGGTCCCCGTCAGGTGCGGTGCCGGCGGCACCGGGGCGGGGCAAGGGGATCGGATCAAACGGCATTCCCGGATCTCACGTCTTGCGACACCGGGCGCGGCCTGCCCGCTCGCCGGCGAACCCTAGCCGATCCGGCCAGCCTCGTCTTGTCGCTGAATGACCCCTCTGGTATGGCGCCCCGCCGGACGGATTCAAGCGTCCGTGCGCGGCCGCCCGCCCGGCGACCGGGACGCCGATATCCCCGACCCGATGCCCGAAACCCACCCGCCCCCAGCCGCGCCTGCGGCGCCCGCCGCCCTGCCGCTGCTCTCGGTGGTGGTGCCTGTGCGCAACGAGGCACCCAACATCGCGCCGCTGATCGCCGAGATCCGCGCCGCCGTCGCCGGCCTCGGGCCCTACGAAATCGTCTACGTCGATGACGGCTCGACCGACGCCACCCCTGCGGCCCTGGCCGAAGCGGCGCGGCAGGGCGACCTGGTGCGCCGGCGCCACCGCGTCTCATGCGGGCAGAGTGCGGCGATCGCCACGGGCGTGAAGGCGGCACGCGGGCGCTGGATCGCCACGCTCGACGGCGACGGCCAGAACGACCCGGCCGACATCCCGCGCCTGTTCGCCGCGGCGCTGGCCGAGGACGCGGCCGACCCGGCGCCGGTGCTGATCGCCGGGCACCGCACCACCCGCAAGGACACGCGCACCAAGCGCGTGGTCAGTCGGATCGCCAATGCTGTGCGCGCCTGGCTGCTCGGCGACGCGACGCCGGACACCGGGTGCGGGTTGAAGGTCTTCCGCCGTGCCGACTTCCTCGACCTGCCGCGCTTCGATCACATGCACCGCTACTTGCCGGCGCTGTTCCTGCGGGCGGGCGGGCGGGTGCGGAGTGTGCCGGTGAACCACCGGCCGCGGCTGCGCGGCAGGTCGAACTACGGGGTGCTGGACCGGCTGGGCGTGGCGCTGTTCGACCTGATCGGCGTGATCTGGCTGCAGCGGCGCGGCCGGCGCCCGGACCTGGAGCCGATCGAGGACCCGTGAGCACGACGGCGGCGCGACGCCGCGCGGCGCTGCTGCGGCTGCTGATCCTGGCCTGCGGCCTGGCGGGCGCCGGGCTGGTGCTGCGCGAGATCGGCCTGACCCCGGATGCCGGCTGGGTGGAGCAGTGGGTACGCGGGCGGGGCCTGCTCGGCGACCTCGTCTTCATCGCCGTCGGCGCGGCGGCGACCGCGGCCGGTGTGCCGCGCCAGGGGGTCGCGTTCCTCGCCGGCTACGCCTTCGGCGCGCTCGAGGGCACGATCGTCGCGCTGGCGGCCCAGCTTCTCGGCTGTGCGGCGTCCTACGGCTGGGCGCGGCTGATCGGGCGCGGCTGGGCGGAACGGCGGCTGGCCGGGCGGTTCGGCCACCGGCTGCGGCCGCTGCGCGACGCCCTCGCCGGCAGCCCGTTCGGCGCCACGCTGGCGCTCAGGCTGCTGCCGGTCGGCAACAACCTGGCGCTGAACCTGCTCGCCGGGATGGCGGCGATCAGCGCGGTGCCGTTCCTGGCCGCCTCGGCGCTCGGCTACGTGCCGCAGACCGTCGTGTTTGCCCTGCTCGGCAAGGGTGTGCGGGTGGACGGCGCCTGGCAGTTGGCCCTGGCGGTGGCGCTGTTCGCGGTCTCGGTCGCGATCGGGCTTGCCCTGCTGCGGCGCCACCGCGCCGGGCGGGCGATGGAGGAGGAGGCGAACGGCGCCTGAACGGAACGGCCTTGCGCGTGGTCATCGACGCCGCATCTGCTTCGTGGCAGGAGAGACGCCCATGCGGACGGATGTCGCCATCATCGGCGCCGGCCCGGCCGGCCTCGCGCTGGCCGCCGCCCTGAACGGCAGCGGCCTCGACGTGACGCTGATCGAGCGCAGCCCGGAGGCAAGCCTGGCCGCCCCTGGCTTCGACGGGCGTGAGATCGCGCTGACGCATCGCTCGCAGGCGATCCTGCGCGGCCTCGGCGTCTGGGCGCGCCTGGCGCCGGAGGAGATGGCCCCGCTGGCCGAGGCGCGCGTGCTGAATGGCGCCTTCCCGCTGGCACTCCGCTTCGCCCCGCCCGCGTCCGGCGAGCCGCTCGGCCGGTTGGTCCCGAACCACGCGATCCGGCGGTCGCTGTTCGAGACCGTCTCCGCGCAGGCCGGCGCACGGCTGCTGGCCGGACGCGAGGTCACCGAGCTCGCGCTGGCTGCCGACGGGGCCAGACTGCGGCTGGAGAGCGGCGAGGAGATCGCCGCCGGGCTGGTGGTGGCGGCCGACTCGCGCTTTTCGGCAGCGCGCCGGCACGCCGGGATCGGTGCCGAGGTGCTGGATTTCGGCCGCTCGATGATCGTCTGCCGGATGGCGCATGAGCGCCCGCACGGCGCGACCGCGACCGAATGGTTCGGCCACCGTCAGACCATTGCCATGCTGCCGCTGAACGGCGAGGCGTCCTCGGCGGTTCTGACGCTGACGCCGGACGAGACCGCGCGGATGCTCGCACTCGACCCGGAGGCGTTCGGCGCGGAGGTGACGCGGCGTTACGAGGGGCGGCTTGGGGCGATGCGGCTGGTCAGCACGCGCCATGCCTACCCCTTGGTGGCGGTCTACGCGCACCGGTTCGCGGCCCGCCGCTTCGCCCTGCTCGGCGATGCCGCGGTGGGGATGCACCCGGTGACGGCGCACGGCTTCAATTTCGGGCTGTCTGGGGCGGCGCTGCTGGCCGCCGAACTGAAGCGCGCGGTCGCGCGTGGGCTCGATCCGGGCAGCGGCGGGGCGCTGTCCTACTATGCCTCGGCGCACCGGCGGGCGACGTTGCCGCTGTTCCTCGCCACCAACGCGATCGCGCGGCTCTACGGCGACGACCGCGCCCCGGCCCGGCTCGCGCGCGCGGCGCTGATCAGCGCCGGCGCCGCCCTGCCGCCGATCCGCCGGGCGATCGTCGCCCGGCTGATGGACGCCCGCCCCGCGCTCAGTGCAGGGTGAGCTGGCCGTCGGCGTAGCGGAGCTCGGCCGGGCGCACGAGCGCCACCGAGGCAACCCGGACGGAGTGCAGCTTGCCGTCCAGCTCGCGCTGCCAGAAGGCGAGGAAGCGGCTCAGTTCGGGGAAGCGCGGAGCAAGGTCAAGCTCCTGCCAGATATAGGTCTGCAGCAGCCCGGGATGATCGGGCATATGGTAGAGGATCTGCGCGGTGGTCAGCCGATAGCCCATCAGCTGCCGTTCGATCGCGGATACCAACATGCAGTCTGTCTCCTCCATGCGGCGGTGGTCGCCGGTGGCCGATTTTCTCCCTTCCCGTGCCCGCATGCTGCCACGAGTGCCCTCAACAGGGAATGAAAATCGAGCGATTTCAGAGGCTTAGCAGCCGGGCGCGGCGAGTGCTGCCAGACTTGACTTGGATGCAGGGCTCGCCTAGATGGCTGGCACTCCTCGGGAGGGAGTGCTAGCAGCTTTGCGCGGCGGCCTTCCGGCCGGGGGGATCCCCAACTTCCAGGGCCATCAACGGAGACATCCGATGAAGTTCCGTCCCCTGCACGACCGGGTGGTGGTGCGGCGTGTCACCGCCGAGGAGAAGACCTCCGGCGGCATCATCATCCCCGACACCGCGAAGGAGAAGCCGATGGAGGGCGAGATCGTCGCCGTCGGCCCCGGCGCGCGCAACGAGAAGGGCGAGCTCGTCCCGCTCGACGTGAAGGAAGGTGACCGGGTGCTGTTCGGCAAGTGGTCCGGCACCGAGGTCAAGATCGACGGCGAGGAACTGTTGATCATGAAGGAGAGCGACATCATGGGAATCGTCGAGGTTCCCGCCGCCAAGAAGAAGGCGGCCTGAGCGCTTCCCGCCTGCGAAACTCCCTGAACAACCCGAAGGTGTGAGGACATGCCTGCAAAGGACGTGAAGTTCGGCGCGGATGCGCGCGTGCGCATGCTGCGCGGCGTCGACATCCTGGCCGACGCTGTGAAGGTGACGCTCGGCCCCAAGGGCCGCAACGTCGTGCTCGACAAGAGCTTCGGTGCGCCCCGGATCACCAAGGACGGCGTGACCGTCGCCAAGGAAATCGAGCTCGCCGACAAGTTCGAGAACATGGGCGCGCAGATGGTGCGCGAGGTGGCGTCGAAGACCAACGACGTCGCCGGTGACGGCACCACCACCGCCACGGTACTCGCCCAGGCGATCGTGCGCGAGGGCGCCAAGGCGGTCGCCGCCGGGATGAACCCGATGGACCTCAAGCGCGGCATCGACAAGGCCGTCGGCGCCGTCGTCGAGGAGCTCAAGAAGAAGTCGAAGAAGATCTCCACCTCCGCCGAGGTCGCCCAGGTCGGCGCGATCTCCGCCAACGGCGAGCGCGAGATCGGCGAGATGATCGCCAAGGCGATGGAGAAGGTCGGCAACGAGGGCGTGATCACGGTCGAGGAGGCCAAGGGCATCCAGACCGAGCTCGACGTCGTCGAGGGCATGCAGTTCGACCGCGGCTATGTCTCTCCGTACTTCATCACCAACGCGGAGAAGATGACCGCCGAGCTCGACAACCCCTACATCCTGATCCACGAGAAGAAGCTCTCCGGCCTGCAGCCGATGCTGCCGCTGCTCGAGGCGGTGGTGCAGTCGGGCAAGCCGCTGCTGATCGTGGCCGAGGACGTCGAGGGCGAGGCGCTCGCGACCCTGGTCGTGAACAAGCTGCGCGGCGGGCTCAAGGTCGCCGCCGTGAAGGCGCCGGGCTTCGGGGATCGCCGCAAGGCGATGCTCGAGGACATCGCGATCCTCACCGGCGGCCAGGTGATCAGCGAGGACCTCGGCATCAAGCTCGAGAACGTCACGCTGAACATGCTTGGCCGCGCCAAGAAGGTGCTGATCGAGAAGGAGAACACCACGATCGTCGAGGGTGCGGGCAAGAAGTCCGACATCCAGGGCCGCTGCAACCAGATCAAGGCGCAGATCGAGGAGACCACCTCGGACTACGACCGCGAGAAGCTGCAGGAGCGGCTGGCGAAGCTGGCCGGCGGCGTGGCCGTGATCCGCGTCGGCGGCTCGACCGAGGTCGAGGTGAAGGAGCGCAAGGACCGCGTCGACGACGCGCTGCACGCCACGCGCGCGGCCGTCGAGGAGGGCATCGTTCCGGGTGGTGGCGCAGCCCTCGCGCGCGCGACCGCCATCCTCGGCAAGATCAAGGTCGAGAACGACGACCAGCGCTTCGGCGTCGACATCGTCAAGCGTGCGATCACCAGCCCGCTGCGCCAGATCAGCGAGAACGCGGGCGAGGACGGCGCGGTGATTCTCGGCAAGGTGCTCGACAACGACGACTACAACTGGGGCTATGACGCGCAGGCGGGCGAGTTCAAGGACCTCGTCAAGGCCGGCATCATCGACCCGACCAAGGTCGTGCGCACCGCGCTGCAGGATGCGGCCTCGGTCGCCTCGCTGCTGATCACCACCGAGGCGATGGTGGCCGAGCGTCCGGAGAAGAAGCCCGCCCCGGCCGGCGGCCCGGGCGGCGGCATGGGCGATATGGATTTCTGATCGTCCGGTCACCGTTGATGTGCGGGGGGCGTCCTTCGGGACGCCCCCTTTGTTTCCGGGCCGCGACGCTCACACCGATTCTCCTTGACCGGCGCACGTCGACCTGCGTCTATCGGTCCTGCAATCGTGCGTTTCGCCTGGCCTTGCCTTGGCTCTCCGGGACTTCCCGGCGTCTTCGGCCCGCGCTTCCGAAAAACCCGGTTGTCCAGACGCGACGTGATCCCCACGCCGCGTGACGTGCTTTAAAGGAGGGCCAGATGGCCACAGGCACCGTTAAGTGGTTCAACGCGACCAAGGGCTTCGGCTTCATCGTTCCCGATGCGGGCGGCAAGGATGTGTTCGTGCACATCACCGCCGTGCAGGCGGCAGGGCTTCAGGGCCTGAACGAGGGCCAGAAGGTCAGCTACGAGGTCAGCATGGAGCGCGGCAAGGCCGCCGCCGGGATGCTGCGCGCGCTCTGAGCGCACGCCACCTCGGTCCACGCGATCGGAGGGGCCGTCCCGCAAGGGGCGGCCCCTTTTCTCGTTTTGCCTTGACCCTCACTGGCCGGGGCGTGTTCCCTGGAGGCGCAATCGTGCGTTTGGCTTGACTGACCTCGCCTCCTCTCTGGCTTCCGGGCTACCGGGCGGCTGACGGCTTTCTCTCCGGACCCGGTTGTCCGCCGCTCGGCGGCGGCGCTCAGCAGCCAGAGGAGGGCCGCATGGCCACAGGCACTGTGAAGTGGTTCAACGCCACCAAGGGGTATGGGTTCATCGTTCCCGACCAGGGCGGCAAGGACGTGTTCGTGCACATCACCGCCGTCCAGGCGGCAGGCCTGACCGGGCTGAATGAAGGCCAGAAGGTCAGCTTTGAGGTGAGCATGGAGCGCGGCAAGCCCGCCGCCACCAATCTCCGCGCCGCCTGAGCGCGCCGATCGATTGAGGGGCCGCGCCCGCCGGGGTGCGGCCCCTTTCGCTTGCGCGGTTTCCGGGCGAGGCTCGCGGCATGTTCGATCTCGCCGCGCTCGAGGACGCTGCTCGCCTCGTCCACCACCACATGCCGCCGACGCCGCAGTATCCGTGGCCGCTGCTCGCCGCGCGCGCCGGCTGCGAGGTCTGGGTCAAGCACGAGAACCACACGCCGACTGGCGCCTTCAAGATCCGCGGCGGGCTCGTCTTCATGGAGCGGCTGAAGCGCGAGCGCCCCGGCTGCCCCGGCGTCGTCTCGGCGACGCGCGGCAATCACGGCCAGTCGCTCGCCTATGCCGGCGCGCGGTTCGGCGTGCCGGTGACCATCGTGGCCCCGCACGGCAACAGCGTCGAGAAGAACGCCGCGATGCGCGCCTTCGGCGCCACACTTATCGAACACGGGCGCGACTTCGATGAGGCGCGCGAGCACGCCGCAACGCTCGCCGCCGGGCGCGGCCTCGAATTCGTCCCCTCCTTCGCGCCGGATCTCGTGAAGGGTGTTGCGACCTACGCACTCGAACTGTTCCGCGCCGCGCCGCCGCTCGACGCAGTCTACGTCCCGATCGGGCTCGGCTCGGGGATCTGCGGACTGATCATGGCCCGCGACCTCCTCGGCCTCTCCACGGAGATCGTCGGCGTGCAGAGCACGGCAGCGAACGCCTACGCGCTCTCACTGGCGGCCGGACACGTCGTGCCGACGAGCAGCGCCGACACCCGCGCCGACGGCATGGCAACGCGGATTCCGGACGCGGCCGCTTTCGAGATCATCCGCCACGGTGCGGCGCGGATCGTTCAGGTCACCGACGACGAAGTCGCGGAGGCGATCCGCAGCTACTGGACCGATACGCACAATCTGGCGGAAGGCGCCGGCGCCGCCCCACTGGCCGCGCTGATGCAGGAACGGGATCGCATGCGTGGCACGCGCGCCGGGGTGATCCTGTGCGGCGGCAATATCGACCTCGCACTGTTCCGTGCCTGGGTACTGGGGGCGACCTGACCGCCATGATCCTGATCCGCAATGTGCGCCCGATGGGCGGCGCCCCGGCCGACATCCTGATCGAGCGCGGCCGGATCGCCGCGATCGGCGCCGGAGTGGCGGCACCCGATGGCGTCGCGGTGGAGGACGGCGCCGGCGCGCTCGCCCTGCCCGGCCTGATCGAGGGTCACGCGCATATCGACAAGACGCTCTGGGGCATGGGCTGGGTGCCGAACGATGTCGGGCCGACGATCCAGGACAAGATCGATACCGAACGCCGGTTCCGCGCCGCGACGAACCACGATGCGCGCGCCCAGTCCGAACGCATCGCGCACGCCTATCTCGCTAACGGTACGACGCGCATCCGCACCTTCGTCGACATCGACACCGAGGCCGGCCTCAGACACCTCCACGCCGTGCTGGCGACGCGCGCAGCCCTCGCTGACGTGATCGAGATGCAGATCGTCGCCTTCCCGCAGTCGGGGGTGCTGGTGCGCCCCGACACCGACCGTCTGCTCGACGAGGCGATGGCGGCGGGCGCGGACATTGTCGGCGGGCTCGACCCTTGCGCGATCGACCGCGATCCCGTCCGCCACCTCGATGTGGTGTTCGGCCTCGCCCAGAAGCACGGGCGCGGGGTGGACATCCATCTGCACGAGCCGGGCGAGATGGGCGCCTTCTCGCTGGAGCTGATCCTGGAGCGCACGGCGGCCCTCGGCATGCGCAACGCCGTGGTGGTGAGCCACGGGTTCTGCCTGGGCATGATCGCCGAGCGCGAACGCGACGCGCTGCTCGCGCGCATGGCGCAATGGGATATCGCGATCGCGACCACCGCCCCGCCCTCGCGACCGGTGCCGGCGGTCGCCGCCTGCCGTGCCGCCGGTGTCGCGATCTTCGGCGGCTGCGACGGCATCCGCGACACCTGGGGCCCCTACGGCCGGCCGGACATGCTGGAGCGCGCCATGCTGATCGGGCTCCGCAACAACTTCCGCCGTGACGAGGAGGTCGGCTGGGCGTTCGACTGCATCACGACCGAGGCCGCGCGCGGCTGCGGCTTCGCCGATCACGGTCTCACCCAGGGCGCGCGCGGTGACGTGGTGCTGGTGGAGGCAGAAACCGTCGCCGAGGCGGTGGTCGCGCGCCCGCCGCGCCGCCTGGTGGTGAGCGCGGGGCAGGTGGTGTCGCGCGGCTGACCGTTACCGCGCGCGCGCGTGGCGCGCCCGCGCACCGCGTTCGATCGCCGCGGCGGCCAGCCGGTCCACCTCCAGGCGATGGCGGATCAGTTCGAGCACGCGCAGCTCCTCCTGCGTCGCCGCCGCATCGGCCGCGGCGATCTCGACCGCGAAGGCATAGGCCGTCTCGCGCAGGCTCATCGGCAGGGCCGCCCGCATCAGGTCGAACGCCTTCTCCAGACCGTCATCCTGGTCGAGCACGGCGATGCAGCGATCCGTCACCTTCGGCACCATCGTGGTGTCGAAGCCGTCGAAGGCGGGCGCCTGGGTGACGATCCGTCCCATCGCCTTCAGCTCGCTGTCGGTCATGTTCCGATCCGCTGCCGAGACGAGCACCATGGCGAAGACGAGCGCCTCGTGCGGCGTGAGCGGCGAGCGTGTGGGCATGGTCGGGTCCTCCGTGGCGCTGCTGCGCGACTTGGCGCGAGCCGGCCCGCGGCGTCAACCCGGAGCGAGGAACCGTCGGATGGCCTCGACCACCTCGGCGAGCCCGGCGCGCTGCACCGCCACGCCCTCGGGCAGGCCGGCGAGCAGACGCGAGGGCGCACGCGAATCGAGCAGCACGAAGCAGCCGCGGTCATCGGCCTTGCGGATCAGCCGTCCGAACGCCTGGCGCAGCCGCGCGCGCGTGATGCGATCATCGATCTGGCCGGGGCGCGTGCCGCCGAACCGCGCCCGGCGGGCCCGGTGCAGGATGGTTGGCCGCGGCCAGGGCACGCGGTCGAACACGATCAGGCGCAAGGAGCGGCCGGGGACATCGACGCCGTCGCGCATCGCGTCCGTCCCGAGCAGGCAGGCATCCTCCTCGGCGCGGAACACGTCGACCAGCGTGGCGTTGTCCATCGCGTCCACGTGCTGGGCAAGCAGCGTGATGCCGGCCGCCTCCAGCGGCGCGACGATGCGCCGATGCACCTCCCGAAGCCGGGCGATCGCCGTGAACAGCCCGAGCGCCCCGCCGCCCGCGGCCTCGAACAGCACGCGATAGGCGGCCGCCACCTGGGCCGCGTCGTCGCGCGCGACATCGGTGACGACGAAGGCGCGCGTCTGGCCAGCGTAGTCGAACGGCGAGGGCACGGCCGCGCGCAGCGCCGGCGCCAGCAGGTGGATCGCGCCCGACGTCTCCTCCGCGGCATGCCAGCGCGCCTCCTCGTCGCCGGTGGAGTCGCGCAGCGTCGCCGACGTGACCAGCATGCCGTGCGCGGGTTCGGCGACCACGCGCGCGAACGGCACGGTCGGATCGACCCAATGCCGGCGCATCCCCACATCCATCTCGTGCCCGGCCCGCTGCACGATCTCGAACCAGTCCACGAAGGTCTCACCGGGACCGCCGGATTCGGTCGCGTCGGTGGCAACCGCGCGCGCCATGCCGCGCCAGGCGCCGAGCGGGTCGAGCGCGCGCCGGGCAAGGCTGCGGCAGACGCTCTCGATCCGTTGTCGGCTCGCGCTCTCCATGGTCTCGGCCTCTTCGTCGAGCCGCGCAGCGAGACCGTCGCGCAGATCCCTGAGCGGCCCCTCGATCCGTGCGAGCGCGCCGTCCAGCCGCTCGGCCGCCTCGGCAAGGCCGGGCAGCATCGGCCGCACCTCGGTCTCGCGCGCGCCGGCATCGGTGTCAGGCGAGCGGGCGAGCACCTGCTCGCGCACCAGCCGCAGGAAGGCCTCGGCCGCGTTCTCCGCTCCCGGCGCCATGCCACCGAGCTCGGGTCGCGCCGGCTCGGCCAGACGTGCGAGCCAGCCCTGGTCCGGCAGCGCGCGCGCCGCCTCGACCGCGGCGGCAAGCGCCTTCGCCAGCGGCGGACGGTCGGACACAAGATCCTCGACGCGCCGGCGCAATCCGCGCGCGCGCGACCGCCCGCCCTCGGCACCACGCAGCCAGCGCCGCAGCTCGGCGGTCTCCGCGCCCGAGAGCGCGGCGGCGAACACCGAATCCGCCGCGTCGAACAGGTGATGCCCCTCGTCGAACACGTAGCGGTAGGGCAGGCCCGTCTCGTCGAGCCCGCCCCAGGCCGCCTGCACCATCACCAGCGCGTGGTTGGCGACGACGATGCGCGCGGTGCGGGCGCGGCGGATCGTGCGTTCGATGAAGCAGCTGCGCCAATGCGGGCAGGCGCTGTGGATGCACTCGCCGCGCCGGTCGGCGAGGCCGGTCGTGTTCGCGGTGCCGACCAGTTCCGCCAGCCAGCCTGGCAGGTCGCCGCCGGCCATGTCGCCGTCGCGCGTCGCCAGCGCCCAGCGCGCCATCAGTCCGAGCGCGATCGCCGCGACCCCGCCGCGCGCCGCAGCGGTTGCCGCCTCCTCCAGGTTCAGCAGGCAGAGATAGTTCTCGCGCCCCTTGCGGATCACGACATGCCTGCGGCGCTCGGCGTCCTCCGGCCAGAGCCGCGCGGTCTCGGCATCGACCTGGCGCTGCAGGTTGCGGGTGAAGGTGCTGATCCACACCGGCGCGAGGTTGCGCTCGGCCCAGAGGCTGGCCGGCGCGAGATAGGCCGCGGTCTTGCCGGTGCCGGTGCCGGCCTCGGCCAACACCACGCGCGGCACGCCCGCCTGGTCGCGCGGGGCGAAGGCGGCGGCGGCGGCCGATGCGAAGTCCGCCTGGCCGGGCCGGTCCTCGGCGGCGACGCCGAGCATCCCGGCCAGCCGCGCGCGCGCCTCGCGCGGCTCGACGGGATGATGCGAGGGCGGGGAGGGGCGCGCGGTCTCGTCCCATTCCGGCAGCGCGTCCCAGACGCGGAGCGCGCGCGGCGCCGGCGCCGCATCCGGGGCGCCAAGCGCGGCCATCACCGGCGCCGCCCATGGCCAGAAGGCGGTGCCCATCAGCGCGGCGAGCCCGGCCGCCTCGCGGTTGAGCGGCGCAGCGCGGTTGGCGGCGAGCGCGCGGAGCAGCGCGACCGCGGCATCGCGCAGCGTCACCGCCTCGTCCTCCAGACCGTCCGGCAGCGCGAGGCCGAGGGCCTCGGCCAGCCCGCGCGGGCTCGGCACCACGGGCTCGGCCGGCCGGACGAAGGCGTAGAGCTCGAGGATGTCGGCCGCTGGGAACAGGCCGAGGCCGAGCCGGCGCGCGGTCGCCGGCAGATGGCAGACGATCGGCGGCGGACACGCCTTCAGCCGGGCGCGCAGCGCGCGCGTCTCCTCGACCAGGAGTTCGCCATCCGGGAACATCAGCGCGCCGCGGTGGTGGCGCGCGGCCAGCACCGGACCGTCCGGCAGGACGAGGCGCGGGCGATGCTCGCTCATGCGCCCGGGCCACGGCTTGCATTGACCCGTCTGGGGCCGGTTCCTAGTTTGCGGCGATGACCGAGCCGCATCCCTCGCCCTCGGCGGAACTCCGCCATGTGCGCGCCTGGCCGTTCCAGGAGGCGGCGCGCGTGGCCGACCGGCTGGCCGCGACGGGCAAGGCCGAAGCGCTGTTCGAGACCGGGTACGGGCCCTCGGGCCTGCCGCATATCGGCACCTTCGGCGAGGTCGTGCGCACCACCATGGTGCGCCACGCGTTCAGCCGCCTCTCGCCTCTGCCATCGCGGCTGATCGCGTTCTCGGACGACATGGACGGGCTGCGCAAGGTGCCCGAGAACGTGCCGAACCGCGAGATGCTGGCGCAGCATCTCGGCAAGCCGCTCACCTCGGTGCCCGACCCGTTCGGCACGCATGAGAGCTTCGGCCATCACAACAACGCGCGTCTGCGCGCCTTCCTCGACCAGTTCGGCTTCCAGTACGAATTCGCCTCCTCGACCGAGTACTACCGCTCCGGACGGTTCGATGCCGCGCTCATGCGCGTGCTGGAGGCCTATGACGCGGTGACGGCGGTGATCCTGCCGACGCTTGGGCCGGAGCGGCGCGCCACCTACGCGCCGTTCCTGCCGGTCTGCCAGCGCACCGGGCGGGTGATGCAGGTGCCGATCCTCGAGCGCAAGCTCGATGCCGGCACGGTGATCTGGCGCGACGAGGAGACCGATCGGCTGGTCGAGACGCCGGTGACGCGCGGGCACTGCAAGCTGCAATGGAAGGCCGACTGGGCGATGCGCTGGTTCGCGCTCGGCGTCGACTACGAGATGTCGGGCAAGGACCTGATCGATTCCGTGCGGCTGTCCTCGCGCATCTGCCGCATCCTCGGCGCCGAGCCGCCGGAGAGCTTCACCTACGAGCTGTTCCTGGACGACAAGGGCGAAAAGATCTCGAAGTCGAAGGGCAACGGGCTCTCGGTCGAGGAGTGGCTGGAATACGCCCCGCCCGAGAGCCTCGCGCAGTTCATGTTCAACAAGCCGCAGACCGCGAAGAAGCTCTATTTCGACGTGATCCCGCGCACGGTGGACGAGTATCTCGCCAATCTCGAGCGGCTCCGCGCCGAACCGGACGAGGCGCGGCCGACCAACCCCGCCTGGCATATCCATCTCGGCCACGTGCCGAACGAGCCGCCCCCGCCCATCTCGTTCGCGATGCTGCTCAACCTCGCGAGCGTGGTGAACGCCGAGCGGCCGGAGATCCTCTGGGGCTTCATCCGCCGCTACGCCCCGGCGGCGACGCCCGAGTCCTCGCCGATGCTCGCGACCCTGGTGCAGCGGGCGATCGCCTATTACCGCGACTTCGTCCGCCCTGCGAAACGCTTCCGCGACCCCACTCCCGAGGAGGAGGCGGCACTCGCCGACCTCGCCGATGCGCTCGAGGCGGCACCGGCGGATGCGGATGCCGCCGCACTCCAGGACATCGTCTTCGAAGCCGGCAAGCGGCATGTGCCGAAGGAACGGCTGCGCGACTGGTTCGGCTGCCTCTACCAGGTGCTGCTCGGCCAGCAGGACGGGCCGCGCTTCGGCGGCTTCGTGGCACTCTACGGCGTGGCCGAGACGGTCGCGCTGATCCGCAGCACGCTCGCCCGGGCGCGCCCGGGCGCGGCCTGAACCGACCGTACGCGGGCGCCGGTGGCGCAGGGCCGGGCGGCGTCACTGCTGCGCCACGCGCCGGCGGTGCTCGGCGTCGCGCTGCTGGTCGGCGCGCTTTATGTGGTGCAGCGCGAGCTCGCCACGCTGCGGCTCGACGACGTGCTGCGCGCGATGGGCGCAATCCCGCTCACCTCGCTGGCGCTCGCGTTCGGCGCGACGGTTGTCGCCTATCTGGTGCTGACGCTCTACGACGCGCTCGGCACGCGCTTCGTCGGCCATCCCCTCTCCTACGGCCGGATCGCCTTCGCCTCATTCACCGCCTACGCGCTTTCGCACAACATCGGCTTCGCGATGGTCTCGGGGGCAGCGATCCGCTACCGGCTCTACGCGCTCTGGGGCCTGTCGCCATTGCAGATCGCCGGCGTGGTCGCGTTCTGCAGCCTCACCTTCGTGCTCGGCGGGCTGACGCTCGGCGGGATCGTGCTGCTCACCGTGCCGGCGGCGGTTCCGGGGTTTGGCGGTTGGGTCGCGACGCCGGTGATGCATGCGGTCGGCGTGGCCATGCTGGCCCTCGTCGGGTTCTACACGGCCGCAGGGAGACTGCGTGGACGGCCGCTGCGCTTCGGCAGCACCGAGGTACCGCTGCCCGGACCGCGGCTCGCCGTGATGCAGGTGACGCTCGCCAGCGTTGATGTCGCGCTGACCGCGCTGATCTTCTACGTGCTGCTGCCCGACGCGCCCGGCCTCACCTTCCTTGTCTTCCTCGCGGTCTACGTCACCGCCTACACCGCGGCGATGGCGAGCCACGTGCCGGGCGGGCTCGGCGTGTTCGACGGCACGATCCTGCTCGGCCTCACCGACATCGTGCCGGCCGCGACCGTGGTCGGCGCGCTGCTGATGTTCCGGCTGTTCTACTACATCCTGCCGCTGTTCATTGCGGGGGCGATGTTCGCGCTGAACGAGGTCGTGCTGCGCCGCGTGGCGATGGCGCGCGCCTTCGACCAGGTCGCGCGCTGGGGCGATCCGTTCGTCGCCCCCGTGCTGTCGGCGGCGGTGACGCTCGCCGGCGTGGTGATGCTGTTCCTCGGCACGGCACCGCCCGTGCAGGCGCCGTTCGCCTGGGCCGGCGTAACCGCGCCGACGCCGATCGTCGAGGTGTCGCATTTCGGCGCCTCCATCCTCGGCGCCGCGCTGCTGGTGCTGGCTTACGGGCTGTGGCGCCGCGTCACCATGGCCTGGGCGGCGGTGCTGGTGACGCTGACCCTCGCGGCGGGGCTGGCGGCGGCGAAGGGACATGGCTGGCCGGTGCCGGTGATGATGCTCGCGACCGCGGTCTGCGTGCTGCCGTTCCGGCGCAACTTCTACCGCGACACGCGACTGGTCGCGGAGCCGTTCACCGCGGGCTGGGTCACGGCGATCGTGGCGTTGGCGGTCTGCACCGTGAGCCTGGCGCTGTTCACGCATCTGAGGCGCGACTGGACGGCGGAGACGTGGTGGGAGTTCGTGCTCGCGGGCGACGCGCCCTGGAGCCTGCGCGGCACGATCGCGCTCGGTGTCGCGCTGTTGCTGGTGGCGCTGGTGCGGCTGATCAGGCCGGCGCGGATCACCGCCGCCGCGCCGTCGGGGGCGGCGGCGCAACGCTATGCCGCGCTCGCCGGCGCCACCGTGCCGGCCCGCACGGACGGGCTGGTGTTCGGCGAGGACGGAGCTGCCGCGATCGCGTTCATGCGCCTGCCCGGCATCTGGCTCGCGATCGGCGATCCGGCGGGCGACGCGACCGATCGCGTCTCGGCGATCTGGCGGTTCCGCGACCTCTGCGAGCAGGAGAACGTCGATTCGGCGTTCTGGCGCGTCGGTCCCGACCTGCTGCAGGTCTACAGCGATATCGGGCTGACGCCGTTTCCGCTCACCGAGCAGGGCGAGTTTGCCCCCGAGAGCGCCGGCGATACCCCGCCCGCGGCGCACTACCTCGCCTGCAGGGCCGAGCGCGACCTGATCAAGCTGTTGCCGCTGGTGCCGGCGCTGGAGCAGAAGATGGCGCGGGTCGCCGAGACCGCCTGAGCTCTACTGGCTGGCCCAGACGATCCGCGCCAGCCAGGCGACCTCATTCACGTCGAGGCTGCGGCCGGGGAAGGCCGGGTTCAGTGAGGCGAGTTCGACCCGGCGCGCCGAGCGGCGCACCAGTTCCTTGGCCATCACCTCGCCCTCGATGGTGCGCACCACCACGCGGTCACCGCGACGGGTGGGTGCGGCCGGGGAGGCGATGACGATGTCGCCGTCGCGGTACACGGGCTCCATCGAGTCGCCGCTGATCTCGAGCGCATAGGCGTGCGGGTCGTTGATGTTGGGGAGCTCGATCTCGTCCCACGACCCGCCGACGGGATAGCCGGCGTCATCGAAATAGGCGTCCGATCCGGCCTGGGCGAGGCCGATCAGCGGGATGCGGCGATTCGCGGGCGCCGTGCCGCGCCTTGGCATGGGTGCCGAACCGGTGACGAGGGCGGTGAAGGCCTCAAGCGGGGCGCCGACCGCGTCCAGCACCTTGGCGACGCTTTCGGTCGAAGGCCAGCGCGGCTTGCCGCCTGCCTCGCGCTTGGAGCGGTTGAAGGTGGTGGGATCGAGCCCGGCCTTGCGGGCGAGGCCGGAGGCCGAAAGCCCGTGCTCGGCCGCGAGCGCGTCGATGGCGCGCCAGATGTCCTCGTGCCGCATGATAGGCACACTCTCCTACATGTTCGCGCTTCGATCACTAGGAATGAGTTCCAATTAGGCTTGCGGTCTTGGGGCAACCGAGGGTAAATGTTCCTGTTTTGTTCACAACCGCCGCGCGACGAGGACCGAATGCCCGCAGCTGCCACCGAACGCCGCTACGCCCCCGTGCTGTCCAGCCCCACCCGCACCGAACCCTTCGCCACCGCGGAGGAGGCCTGGTTCTGGACCATCGCCGCGTTGACCGCCCGCAATGCCGGCGCGCGCATCGTCGCCGGCCTCGGCATCAGGCCGCGCCCCTGCGAGCCCGATGACGTCATCCGCTGCCTCGACCGGCTCTACCGCCAGCGGCGGATCGAGATCGCGCATCTGCGCGTGCTGCGCCGGTTCGGCGACCAGCAGGTGCCGCCCGATCCGCGCCACCCGGGCGACCGTTCGGCGGTCAGGCTCTGGCGCGAGGCGCTCGACCGGCTCGACTGGCCGCTTCGCATGAAGGGCATCGTCGCATGACCCGGATCGCCGAGCGCGTGCCGGAAAGCACGATCTGGGTCGCGTTCTCCGGCCGCGCCGACCTGCCGTGGCTGAAGCTGCTGCGGCCCGGGTTCCGGCACTGCTTCTGCGCCGTCGCGGACCAGACCGGCTGGACACTCGTCGATCCGCTCGCGCGTCGGCTGGTGGTGCAGCGGCTCGCGGTCGAGCCGGAGTTCGACCTGCCGGCGTTCTGGCGTCGCGCCGGGTTCCGCGTGCTCGGGCCATTCACGCCTGCACCGGCCGGGCCGAGCCTGCTGCCGCCGCTGGCGCCGTTCAACTGCGTCACCGCCTGCCTCCGGCTGCTCGGCTTGCGCTGGACGCTGGTGCTGACGCCGTTCGGCCTGTATCGGCGACTCGCGCGCCATTACGCTGTCGGACGAATAGGAAAAAAGTCTTGACGCTCCGACGCCTCCACGGTTAGAAGGATCGGGCCAAGGGGCGGAGTGTGCCCTCTGGCTCCATCCTCCCTCCCCGACTACGACGGCCGGCCCCTCGGGGCCGGCCGTCGGCTTGTCGGCCCGCGCCCCGTCCCGAGGAGAGCACGCATGGGTGGCCTTTTCCGCGCGCCCGCACCCCCTCCTGCCGCCTCGCCTGCTCCGCAGTCTGCCGCGCCGGCCGCTCCCCAGGCCTCCCGTGAGGACGAAGAGCGCGCCAGCCGGATCGCCGCCCTCGAGGCGCGGCGCCGCGGCATGGCCGGCACCGTCGCCACCTCCTGGCGCGGCGTGCTGGCCGACGCGCTGCCCCCGACCAACCGCAAGTCGCTGCTCGGCGAGTGAGGGTGCAGGTGGACCTCGACGTTGACGCCATCCTCGCGCGCCAGGCGCGCGCGCTCGCCCGCCGCCGCATCTGGGACGGTATCTGGAAGGACTGCTACGACCACGCGCTCCCCGGCCGCCCCGGCGATACGGGCATCCCGGTCTACGACGGCACCGCGCCCGACGCCGCCGAGCAGCTCGCCGCCTCGCTGCTTGCCGAGCTGACCCCGCCCTGGATCCGCTGGTTCGGCTTCACCCCCGGCCGCGCCGTGCCGGCGACACTCGCCGGCGACGCCTGGGCCGCGGCGCTGGAAACCGCCGCCGAGACGCTGCACGCCGAGATCGAGCGGTCGAACTTCACCGTCGAGATGCACCAATGCTTCCTCGACCTGGTGATTGCCGGCACCGCCTGCCTCGCGATCGAGGAGGCACCGCCTGGCGAGCCCTCGAGCTTGCGCTTCGCCGCCGTGCCGCTCGCCGAGGTGACGCTCGAGGAGGGTCCGGACCGCAAGCTTGATACGGTGTTCCGCACGCTGCGCATGACGCGCGATGAGATCCGCGCCCGCTTCCCCGGCGCCGCGTTGCCGCGCGCGCTGCTCGGCCCGACGGAGCACGAGGGCGAGCCGAAGCGCCACGAGGTGATCGAGGCGGTGATCCCGGATCAGCGCGGCTATCTCTACGCCGCCCTGCTGCGCACGGACGACGAGCCGGCTTCGCTGCTCGCGCGCGGCCGTTTCGCCTCCTCGCCCTTCATCGCCTTCCGCTGGATGAAGGCGCCCGGCGAGACCTATGGCCGCAGCCCGGTGATGAAGGCGCTGCCCGATATCCGCACCGCCAACAAGGTGGTCGAGCTGATCCTGAAGAACGCCTCGATCGCGGTCACCGGGATCTGGCAGGCCGACGACGACGGCGTGCTGAACCCGGCCAATATCCGGCTCGTGCCGGGCGCGATCATTCCGAAGGCGGTCGGCTCCTCGGGACTGACCCCGCTCGCCGCTCCGGGCCGCTTCGATGTCAGCCAGCTCGTGCTCGACGATCTGCGCGCGCGCATCCGCCACGCCCTGCTGACCGACCGGCTGGGCCCGGTCCAGGGTGCCCGCATGACCGCGACCGAGGTGATGGAGCGGTCGGCCGAGATGGCGCGGCTGCTCGGCGCCACCTTCGGGCGGTTGCAGACCGAGTTGCTCACGCCGCTGATCGAGCGCTGCCTCGCGATCCTGCGCCGCCGCGGCCTCGCCCCGGCCTTCGGGCTCGATGGCGGCATGGCCGGGCTGGTCTGGCGCAGCCCGCTCGCCCAGCTCCAGGCGCGCTCGGAGGCGTCAGGCACGCTGATGTGGCTCGAAGCGGTGCGCGCGCTCGGGCCGGCAGCAGCGCACACCGCAGATCCGGCCGCCGCCTCGCGCTGGCTCGCCGGCGTGCTCGGCGTGCCGCCCGATCTCGTGGTGAGCGCAGCCGAGGAGGCGCATGCGCTCGAGCGCGCCGCAGCGGTGCTGGCACCGACCGACGACGACGCCCTGCCCCCCGGCCTCGACCCGGCCGCCTGACGAGGACACAGCGATGGCTGACAATCTGATCGACATCACGCTCGAGGATGCGGGCGACAAGCGCAGCGCCGAGAAGCCTCTCGCGCGCGGCAAGCGCCCGCCCGAGGTGCCGGAGAAGTTCTGGGACGAGGAGGCGGGGCAGATCCGCGTCGAGGCGCTGCTCAAGTCCTATCTCGAACTCGAGAAGCGGCTCGCGCGCATGGTGCCCCTGCCCGAGGGCGAGGCGGACGAGGAGGCGCGCAACCGCCTGCTGCGCGCGCTCGGCGTGCCCGAGACGCCGGACGCCTACACGATCGAGCCGCACCATCCGCTGCTCACACCCGATCCGGATGTGAACACGCGCCTGCATCAGGCGGGCTTCACGCCCAAGCAGGTGCAGCTCGTCTACGATCTCGCCGGCGAGCGGCTGCTGCCGCTGATCGCCGAGGCCGCGCAGATGTTCGAGGCCGAGCGCCAGATCGAGCGCCTGAAGGACCATTTCGGCGGCGACGAGCGCTGGGCGCGCGTGGCCAAGCAGCTCGCGGCCTGGGGCAAGGCGAACCTGCCGGAGGCCGTGTTCGAGGCGCTCTCCTCGACCCACGAGGGCGTGCTCGCGCTGCACCGGATGATGGAGAAGAACGAGCCCGGCCTGCTGCGCGACGCCGAGCCTGGCCCGTCGCTTGGCGAGGACGAGCTGCGCACGATGATGCGCGATCCGCGCTACTGGAAGAAGCGCGATCCGGACTTCGTCAGCCGCGTCTCCGACGGCTTCCGCCGGCTGTTCCCAGGCGAGCGCTGAGCTCGTCGACACCCCAATCCTCTCGGCTGCCTGCGCCGCATCGCGCGCGGGCTCCGGGCCGGGGCTTCCGAGCGCGCCCCTTCCCGCGCTCGCCCCGGAACCGGGACGGATGCGCGTTCCCCTTCCCCGCGCATCCGTCCCGCCTCATTCGGCGCGCCGTCGCTCCGACGGCGTGCCGACCGGACGCCGGTCAACCGTCCCACCGGACGGCCCGGCATCCGCGCGTGCGCTGAGCGGCCCCGTCCGGGACAACCGCGCGCCACACCCCGAACCCGCTCCGCAACCGAAATCAAGGAAACACGATCGTGGCCACCTCGATCGACCAGGCCTTCGTCAAGCAGTTCCAGACGGAGGTGCACGAGTCCTACCAGCGGCTCGGCTCCAAGCTGCGCCCGACCGTCCGGTCCAAGACCGGCGTGAAGGGCGCCTCCACCGTGTTCCAGCGCGTCGGCAAGGGTGTCGCCGGCACCAAGGCGCGCCACGGCGCGGTGCCGGTGATGAACCTCGAGCACGAGCCGGTCGAGTGCTTCCTCGCCGACTATTACGCCGGCGACTGGATCGACAAGCTCGACGAGCTCAAGATCAACCACGACGAGCGCGCGGTGATCGCCAATGCCGGCGCCTACGCGCTCGGCCGCAAGACCGACGAGCTGATCATCACCGCCCTCGATGCCGCCACGCGCGAGGCGGTCGGCGCCGGTGCCGGCCAGACCGACGATGACGGCCTGACCAAGCAGAAGATCCTGCTCGCCTTCGAGATGATGGGCGCGGCGGATGTGCCTGACGACGGTCAGCGCTTCGCGGTGATCGGCTGGAAGCAATGGTCGGACCTGCTGCAGATCCCCGAGTTCGCCAACGCCGACTACATCGGCGACGACGAGCTGCCCTGGAAGGGCACCCAGGCGAAGCGCTGGCTGGGGACGCTGTGGATGCCGCATTCGGGGCTGACCCGGAACGGCACGCTGCGCTCCTGCTACTGGTTCCACCGCACCGCGATCGGCCATGCGGTCGGCGCCGAGGTGCAGACCGACATCACCTGGCATGGCGAGCGTGCGGCCTGGTTCGTCAACAACATGATGAGCCAGGGTGCCGTGCTGATCGATGCCGACGGCGTCGTGCGGATGCGCTGCCGCGAGTAGCCGGCTCGCCCCGCCCTCCCCTCTCCCGCCCTGCGGGAGAGGGGCAGGACGGGTGAAGGTCTTTCCGTCATTCGACTCCTGGAGTTCCCCCGATGGCGCTCTCCGCCCTCGCGCTCTGTTCGCGCGCGCTCATCAAGATCGGCGCCGCGACCATCGCCTCGTTCGACGAAGGCACCGCCGAGGCCGAGGTCGCCGCCAATCTCTACCCATCCGTGCGCGACGCCTTGCTCTCGGCGTATCCGTGGAGCTTCGCGACCGCCCAGGCATCCCTGCCGCGGCTCGCTGCTGCGCCGATGGCCGACTACGCGCATGCCTTCCAGCTGCCGCCCGATTTCCTGCGCGCGCTCTCGGTCGGCCGCGCCGGCCAGGGCCGCGGCGTGCCCTATCGCATCGCGGAGACCAGGCTGCACGCCGATCCGCCCGAGATCGTGCTGACCTACATCTTCCGCCCGCCCGAGCAGTCCTTTCCGCCGTTCTTCGACGGCGCGCTGATCGCACGGCTCGCCGCCGAGTTCGTCATTCCGCTCACCGAGAACACCGCGCGCGCCGAGCTGATGTTCAAGCTCGCCGAGGCGGAGTTCCGCGCCGCGCGGCTCACCGACAGCCAGCAGGACACCCCGCTCGCGGTGCAGGACTTCTCCCTGATCGGAGCACGCGGCTGAGATGTCCGCGATCCGCCGGATCAAGACCAGCTTCGCCGCCGGCGAGCTCTCCCCGGAGTTGCTCGGGCGGGCGGATCTGCGCGCCTACGAGAACGGCGCCGCCCGGCTCACCAACGTCTTCATCCTGCCGACAGGCGGTGTGCGCCGCCGCCCCGGCCTTCGCCACCTCGCCACGCTGTCAGGTCGGGCACGGCTGATCGCCTTCGAGTTCTCCACCGAACAGACCTACCTGCTGGTGCTGACCGATCGGCGGCTCGACGTCTATCGCGGGGATGTCGAGGTCGCCTCGATCGCCACGCCCTGGACCGAGACGCATCTGTCCCAGCTGGGCTGGACCCAAAGCGCCGACACGCTGCTCGTCGTGCATCCCGAGGTGCCGCCCCAACGGATCACCCGCGCGGGCCACTCCGAGTGGTCCATCGCGCCCTGGGCGTTCAGCGCCGAGCCGTACCACCGCTTCGCCCCCGCCGAGGTGACGCTGAGCCCGTCGGCCACCACGGGATCGACCATCCTGACGGCGTCGGCGTCGATCTTCACCGATGGCCATATCGGCGCAACCTTCAGGATCGGCAGGAAGCGGGTGCGGATCGATGCGCTCAACAATCCCGCCTCCGCCACCGCCACGGTCATCGACACCCTGGCAGCCACCGGCCCAACCCAGGACTGGGACGAGGCAGCCTTCTCCGCCGCCCGCGGCTGGCCGGCGAGCGTCTGCTTCCACCAGGACCGGTTGGTGATCGGCGGTTCGCGCGACCTGCCCAATCGGCTCTGGTTGTCGCGCACCGGCAGCCTGTTCAACTTCGACCTCGGCACCGGGCTTGACGACCAGGCGATCGAGTTTGCGCTGGTATCCGACCAGGTGAACGCAATCCGTGCGGTGTTCTCGGGACGGCATTTGCAGGTGTTCACCTCCGGCGCTGAATGGATGGTCTCGGGCGATCCGCTCACACCGGCGAACATCCAGCTCAACCGCCAGACGCGTGTCGGCTCGACGGTGGAGCGCACGATCCCGCCGGTCGATGTCGACGGCGCGACCATCTTCGTCAGCCGCTCCGGCCGTTCGGTGCACGAGTTCGCCTTTACCGATGTCGAACAGGCCTACCAGGCGGCCGACCTCGCGGTGCTGGCCCGGCACATCGTCGCAACGCCGGTCTCGATGGCCTACGACCAGCCGCGCCGGCTGCTGCACCTCGTGATGGCGGACGGCCGCATGGCGACGCTGACGCTGTTCCGTGCCGAGCAGGTCACGGCCTGGACCCGACAGGAGACCGACGGCGCATTCCGCGCGGTCTGCGAAGTCGACGGCACGGTGTTCGTCGTCGTCGAGCGCGGCGGCACACACCGGCTCGAACGGTTCGATGAGGCGCTCGGCGTCGATGCCGGCATGACCGGCGCGCATCCGAGCGGCGCGACATCGTGGTCGGGTCTCGACCATCTCGAAGGCCAGAGCGTGCTCGTCGTCGCGGACGGCGCGCCACGCGGGCGCCAGACGGTGACCGCTGGCACGGTCGCGACCGATGCGCCGGCGCGCGTGATGCAGGCCGGGCTCGCCTTCACGCATGTGATCGAGCCGCTGCCGCCGGAACTGATGACGCCATACGGCGGACGCACCGGGCCGGTGCGGCTCGTCTCGGTCACGTTCCGGCTGCTCGACACCGCCGCCCTCGCGGTCGATCTCGGTCGCGGCCCGGAGGCGGTGCCGTTCCGCCGGCTCGGCGCGCTCGTGCTCGACGCCGCGCCAGCCCCGTTCACCGGCGACAGGACCATCCGCGCCCTCGGCTGGCGGCGCGACACGACGCGGCCGCTCTGGCGCATCGAGGGCGACGTGCCTCTGCCGATGACGCTCCTGTCCGTCACCACCGAGATGAGGCTGAACACCTGATGGCACAGCTCGTTCCCGTCGCATCGCTGCTCACCGGCGTCGCCGGACTGGTCGGCGCACAGAAGCAGGCGCAGGCGCAGCGCCGCCAGCAGGAAGCGTTGCAGGTCAACCGCGAGGCGCAGCTCCAGCTCGCCAACGATGAGGCCGCACGCCAGCGCCGCGAGATGCTGGCGCGCACGATCGCCTCGACGCGCGCGCGGCTCGCCGCCGGTGGCGTCAGCACAGGCGAAGGCTCGGGCGCGGCGCTGCTCTCCGGGCTGGAGGAGGAGGTCGAGGCGCGCGAGGCCGCGAGCGGACAGGAGTTCGCGCTCCGCATCGCCGCGGGACGGCGCAGCCTGCTCGACGAGCAGCTGAACCTCAGCCCCTTCATCCGCGTCGGTTCGCAGCTCGCGACCGGGTTCTCCTCGAGCTTCCGCTCGCTCCTCAACCTCTGACGGAACCCCACGATGTCCGAGCATATCGTCATCGGCGATGTCGCCCCGCGCGTGCAGTACGTCGCCTCGGGCGCGCAAAGCGCCTTCACCTTCCCCTTCCCGATCTTCAAGCCCGCCGACCTCGACGTGTTCCTTGACGGCGCGCGGCAGGCGAGCGGCTTCGCCATCACGGGCGCAGGGCAGTCGGCGGGCGGGGCGGTCAGCTTCAGCGCACCGCCCGCCGCGGGCACGATCGTCACGCTGCGCCGACGGCTGGTGCTGCAACGGACAAGCGACTTCCAGGAGAACGGCGAGCTCCGCGCGCGCGTGCTGAACGATGAGCTCGACTACCAGATTGCCGCCCTGCAGCAGGTGGCCGACGATCTCGGCCGGGCGCTGCAATTCGGTCCGACCGAGGCGGGCGCCGCACCGGTGCTGCCGCTGCGCGCCGCGCGGGCCTCACGCCTGCTCGGCTTCGACGCGGCGGGCGGCGTACAGCTCTACCCGGCCGAGGCCGGCACCAGCCAGGGACTGTTCCGCCAGGACGGCGCGGGCGCGGTGCCGCGGACGATGCAGGACAAGTTCACCGAGACGCTCTCGGTGGCGGATTTCGGTGCCGCCGGCGACGGGCTGGTGGACGACACGGATGCGATCCAGGCCGCGTTCAACGCCGCCGCCGCGCTCGGCCGGACCGTGCTGATCCCCGACGGCAGCTGGCGCATCGTGCGCGGCGTCACGCTGCCCGGCGGTGCCGCCGGCCTGATCATGCGCGGCAGACTGCTGGTCGAGCCGGTCGAGCCCGGCCCTGCCCTCACCCTCGGCGATGGCGGCGCGGTGCGCAACGGCGAGAAGCTCTATTGGGGCATCCGCGTGGTGCGCGCCGGGCTGTCGGACTGGCTCGACGAGCGCGACATCGGCGTGCGCGTGTGCAACCTCGATACCAGCCTCGTGCACATCGCCGAGGCGCGCAACTTCACGATCGGCGTGCAGACGCTGGGCGACGAGCGCGGCGTGGAGGACAGCAGCTTCATCCTCGGACGGCTGGTGGACAACCGCATCGGCCTCGATATCCGCTGCCGCACGGCGTCCGGCTGGAACGCCTCAGTGCGCTATCACGGCGGGCACTTCGCGGTCAGCTCGGCGACCTGGCCGGCGCTTGATCGTTTCGGGGTGCGGCTCTCGGCGGAGCCGGGCGCCTATCGGGCGCATAACCGCCACGTGTTCGACGCGCCGAATTTCGAGCTGCGTCAGCAGGGTGCGAACACCGCGATACCCTTCCTCGTCGAGGTCGACAGCCGCGCGGTGATCGCGCGCGACATGCGCATGGAGGGCTGCTCGCCGATCGTCGCGCGCCACCTCGGCAATGCGCAGGACCATCTCTACGACGTCGCCTGGGCAAGTCAGGGCTACCTGCTCGACGTCGAGTACGCCGCGAGCGCGGCCCGTGCCGGCGCGGTGCTGCGCACGCGCCACCAGGCCGCTGCCCATGTCGAGGCCACGCGCCTGATCGGCAATGTACCCAACCTGCGCGCCGCCTCGTTCCGTTGGATGCCGGGCCAGACCGGGTTCGATCAGCTCGCCTGCGTCAGCGCCAACGTGTCCGGCTCGCCCAGCCAGGTCGAGGAGTTCGCCTTCCCCGGGCTGTCCGGCTACACGCCGACCGCGCGCGGCGTCTCCATGACGGCTGCACGCGGCCTCGGCTTCGTCGTCGATACGCGCGCCTGCCGCGACTTCGCGCTCGCGGTCGATGCCGACGCGCCGCGGCTGTTCGTGCAGTGCTTCGACGCCGGCGGCACGCTGCTGACCGACACGGCCGGCCTGATGGTCCGCGCTTCCGGCCAGTCGCTCGTCTGGAACGCCTCGGCGCGCTGGTGGCAGGGTTCGGCCGACATGACGGATGCCGGCCTGACGCGCTTGCAGGCCGTGCGTCTCGCGCCTGAGGTCGCGATCGCCATCATCGGCATCTGCCGCGTCGATCAGGATTACGAGGCCCGCGCGCTGAGGCTCTACTGCGAACCGCGCCACGCCCCGGCGCTGCTCTATGGCCTGCCGAGCCTGCCGCATGGCAGCCGCGAGCTCATCGCCGAAGCGTCCTGGGATCCGCCGGGAATCGCCGCCGGCGCCACCGCGCAGTTCAACATGACCGTGCCGGGTGCCAGCCCCGGCGATCTCGTGCAGGCCTCCTTCTCGGTCGCGACCACGGCGATCCTGTTCCTCGCCACGGTCGGGGCGGCGAACACGGTGACGGTCGTGGCCTGGAACCGGGCCGGCACCGCCATCGACCTCGCGGGAGGCACGCTGCGGGTCCGCGTGACCAAGGCGTGAGCCGGCTCAAGGGCCTTGTCGCCGCGCAGGTGGATGAGGCGATCGAGCGCGCGATCGCCTCCTACCACACCTTCGCCAAGGACGAGCCGCAGAGCACCGATCCCAAGGAGTTCGCCGCGCACCACGCCGCCTGCAAGGCCGCACTCGCGCATCTCGACCTGCTGCTGAAGATCGCGCGCATCACCGAAACGCCCGCCCCCGGCACCGGCGAGACGCCCGACGACCGGCTCGAACTGGTGGCCGAGGCTCGCGTGGCGGTCGGCGCCGTCGCGGGTCATGAGGAGGAGGAATGAACGAACCGATCGAGATCCGATTCCCCGAGTTCGTCTGGATCTGGAACCGGCTGAACAACCACACGACGCCGGCCCATCACCTGCGCATCGCGCGCTGGCTTGGCCATGCGTGGCGCCGCGATGAGACTCGGCTGCTGCTGATGTGCTTCCGTGGCGCCGGCAAGTCGACCGTGGTCGGGCTCTACTGCGCCTGGCTGCTCGCCAACCGGCCCGACCTCCGGCTGATGGTGCTGTCGGCGGAACAGTCGCTCGCCACCCGGATGGTGCGCAACGTGCGCCAGATCATCCGCCGCCATCCGTTCTGCCGCCATCTTCATCCGCGCCACGGCGGCGAGTGGGCGGCAGACCGGTTCACCGTGAACCGTCCGGGCACCTCACGCGATCCGTCGATGATCGCGCGCGGCATCGGCGGCAACATCACCGGCAGCCGCGCCGAGGTGGTGATCTGCGACGACATCGAGGTGCCCGGCAACAGCGACACGGCCGAGAAGCGGGCGGAGCTGCGCGCCCGGCTCGCCGAGATCGAGTACATCCTCGTGCCCGGCGGCACGCTGCTCTATATCGGCACGCCGCATACGCCGGACACGATCTATCAGACCGAGAGCAAGCCCGGCCAGCCGCCCGCCTATCTGGCCGGCTTCAAGAAGCTGCTGATCCCGCTCATGGATGCGGAGGGGCGTTCGGCCTGGCCGGACCGGTTCGGCGACGAGAAGATCGGCGAGCTGAAGACACGGGTCGGGCCGCGCTCCTTCGCCGCGCAGATGCAGCTCGAACCGCAGCCGCCCGAGGATGCGCGGCTCGATCCGGCCGATCTGATGCCCTATGACGACGAGCTCACGCTGCACATGGCCAATACCGGCATGCGGCTGCTGCTCGGCGGCCGCACGATGAGCTCGGCCAGCGCCTTCTGGGACCCTGCCTTCGGCATCCCCGGCGCGGGCGACCGTTCGGTGTTCGCCGCCGTCTTCACCGACGCGGACAACCACCACTACCTGCACCGCGTCGCCTATCTCACGCATGATCCCGCCGGCGGGACGGATGCGGCGACCCAGCTCTGCCGCCAGGTGGTGCGACTCGCCGCGGAACTGCACCTGCCGTCGCTGACGGTGGAGAACAACGGGCTCGGCCGGTTCCTGCCAGGGCTGCTGCGCGCCGAGATGGCCAAGGCGCGCGTGCCCTGCACGGTGCTGGAGAAGGCGAGCACGCGCAGCAAGGCCGAGCGCATCCTGGGCGCGATCGAGCCGCTGCTCGCGGCGCGGCGGCTCTGGGCGCATCGCAGTGTCTTTGCCACGCCCCTGATCGCCGAGATGCGCGAGTGGCGCCCCACCGGCTCGAAGGGCGCGCATGACGACGGCCTCGACGCGGTGGCGGGCGCGATCCTGAACGAGAAGGTGCGCATCGGCCGCGGCGCGGCGGCCGTCCGGACCGAGGATTGGCGCGCGCCCGCTGGCGGCTATTCCGCCCGCCAGGACTTCAAGCCGTGAGGCAGGCTACGCCGCCGCGCGGGGCTGCTTCAGGATCTCGCTGCGGTGGCGCTCGATCCCGGCCTCGGTGATCTCGAAGCGCCCATCGGCGCGCGCGCAGCAGAGCCCCATGCGCGCGAGCCGCTCCAGGCACGGCCCGTCCTTCAACCCGGGCGGACGGCCGAGCGCGCGCGCGATCTTCAGCCGGTTCAGCGCCGACCGGCAGCAGGTCTCGAGGTAGGGCTCGTTCCACATCGTCTTTCCGATATCGGTCACGCCGCGCGGCCGCGCAAGCGTCTGCGAGGACCCTCGCAGGAGTACAGTCACATGGACGCCACCGGCATCAGTCTCGAATGGTGGATCCGGGTCATCGAGATCCCGATCCTGGTCGGGCTGTTCAAGATGATGTGGGACATCAAGAAGGAGCTGATCGCCCGCATCGAACGCGTCGAGCATCGCCAGGCCGAGACCGTCGCCCGGCTGCGCGACGAGCTTGCCGCCTTCAAGCTCGAAGTCGCCCGCGGCTACGTGCCGATCCAGGTGATGCGCGAACTCGACCGGCGGGTCTCCCTGCAACTGATGCGGATCGAGGAGAAGCTCGACGTGATGGGCCCTCGTGCGCGCGGCCGACGCGACCTCGGCGACGTCTTCGCCGAGTAGCCGCGCCTCGTCCTAGGCGCGGCGCCGGCGCTGGTCGTGCTGGTGGCCGAGACAGGCGAGCACCACCACGGCCGCACCGGCAAGCTCGGCCGGGCCGGGATGGACGTCGAAGAATGCCGCGTCGAACGCCACCGCCCAGACCATTGCGGTGAAGTCGATCGGCGCGATGCGCGACGCCTCGGCCGCGCGCACCGCCGCCGTCACCACCGCATTGCCGATCCCCCAGAGCGCCCCGTTCAGCACCAGCAGCGCCGCGTCCTCGGCCGGCGGGGCAACCCAGGTGGCGGCCGCGAGCGGCCCCGCCACCAGCACCCCCAGCGCGGCAGGCACCGCCATGGCGGCAGCCAGCCCCTCGCCGGTGCCGAGCCGGCGCGTGACGATCTTCATCCCCGCATAGCTCGCGGTGCCGATCAGCGCCGCGCCGTAGCCGACCACCGCGCCGCCGCCGGTCAGGCCGGGCGCGACCGAGATCATCACCCCGCCGAAGCCGAGGCCGGCCCAGGCCCAGGCCGCAGCCCCCACCTGTTCGCCCAGGAACGGCACCGCCAGCGCCATGGTCATGAACGGCGCGGTGAACGAGACGACATAGGCCTCGAACAGCGGCAGGCGTGCGAAGGCGTGGAAGAACGAGAACGCCGCGCTCACGATCAGCGCGCCACGCAGCAGGTGCAGCGGCAGCCGCCGCGGCGCGATCCCCCCCTGCCGCCAGGCAATCGGGCCGGCCACCAGCAGCGCCGTGCCGCAGCGCATCGCGATCACCTGCGCGGCCCCGTAGCCGGCCGAGAGCCACTTGGTGGTGACGTCGGTCAGCGCGAACAGCGCGATCCCGACCACCATCAGCACGACGCCGCGCACATCCCCTCCGCCGTGGAGCCGTTTCCGACACATCGGGAACGGCTCCATGCTCATCTGGCGCGCATCTTCCCCCGCTCAGGCGTCCCACCTGATCGGGATCTGCGCTAGCCCCGCGCCCGCGTCATGCCTGCCGCAACGCTGCGCGTCCAGCCTTCCCCC
>CAZHMM010000010.1:11246-51068 GCA_964533585.1 uncultured Elioraea sp. | reverse complement strand
GGAACCTCCGCGGCCCCCGCCGGTTGGCCCCAATGCAGCCCATCGGCTTCGCAAGGAGGACCAGCATGCAACGCGCCCAGACGACACTCTGCACCGCCGCCGCGGCCCTGTTCACGGTCGCGAGCACCGCGGCGCTCGCCCAGGCGCCGGCAACGCCGGGCCAGACGCCGCCCGCGGCCAGCACCCAGCAGATGGAGACCACCTATCTCGTCAGCCGCCTCCAGGGCGCCGACGTCTACACCCTGAACGGGTCGCGCAAGATCGCCGACCTCGCGGACATCGTCGTGACCGAGCGCGGGCAGATCGTCGCCCTCATCCTGTCCCAGGGCGCCGGCGCGAGCGTGCGGCACGTCGCGGTGAACCCGGCCTATTTCCGGCTGCGGCCGGTCTCGATCAACGAGGTGCGGGTCGAGACGAACCTGACGGCGGATCAGCTCCAGGACGTGCCGGCGTTCGACTACCCGCGCCGCACACGCTGACGCCTCGCCCCATCCGGGCGCGCGCCTGACCGCCCGACGCCCGGCGCACAGGCGCCCTGGAGCCGCTCCCGGCAGCCGGGAAGCGGCTCCAGCGGCGCCCGCGCTATCCTGCCCGGAGCGACAGCACCACGCTCACCGGCCGGTGGTCCGACGCCGCGTCCTTGCCGAACGCGGCCTCGGTCTCCTCATGCGCTAGGTGCTCGACCAGCCCGGCGCCGGAGAGCACGCGCAGCGGGCTCGTGCCGCCGCCGGTCAGCGCCTGGGTGAACAGGATGTGGTCGAGCAGGATGTTCTGGTCGCGCTCCGGATCGATCACGTCGCGGAACCGCACCGTCCAGCGCAGGTGCTGCGGCCGGTCGAACAGCGCGTGGTTGAGGAACTGCTGCGCGAAGAACACGTCGCCCTGCAGGTTCGAGATCAGGTCGTGCAGCAGGTACTCGCGCTCCATCAGCTCCTTGCCCGGCCCGTCGTTCAGGTCGCCCAGCACCAGGATCGAGGGGTCGGCGGTCTGGCTGAAGCGGTGGTCGATATAGGCGCGCACGGTCTGCGCCTCCGAGCTCAGCTTCACCCGCGCGGCATGCGCCTCGGCGAGCCAGGCTGCGACCTTCGGCTCCTTGGCGTAGTCGTCGAAGCTCTCGCCGGCGCGGCGCATGCGCGGGGTGCCGCTGGTGAACTTGCTCTTCAGATGCGCGCCGATCAGCTCCACCCGCACGCCCGCGATCGTCAGCAGCAGCGTCTGCGGATGGCGGTAGAAGGCGTGCGGGCTGCGCTCGGCCACCGGCACGTCCGGCACGCCGCCGACGGTGCGCAGCCTTGGGATCGACACCGACCACGTGCCGTCAGGGCGGATCGAGGGTGAACCGCGCGCGGCGAAGTCGCGCCACACCGCGATGTCGAGCAGGGCCGGTTGCAGCCGATCCGCCAGCGCCTTGCGGATCAGGAACCACTGCCACTGATCGCCCTTGGTGGCATAGTCGCCGCTCCGCCGCACCAGGTCGAATTCGGGCAGCTCGGCGCTGGCCCAGGACGCCATCGCCGCCTCGCCCGAAGGTGCCTCGCACAGGAACAGGATGTCGGGGGCGATGCGGCCGATCTCGTCGCGCACCGCATCGGCCTGACGCCGGGCCCTGGCGACGGTCGGCAGCTTGCGCTGCGCGCGCATCTTGCCGGGCGTGTAGCGGCCCTCCAGCACGCCCCAGCTATGGTCGAACCAGGCGATGTTCCAGGTGGTGAGCTTCATCCTGCGTGCTCCCGAACCCGTCGGGCGTCAGGATACCGTTAATTGATCGCACCGAACAAGCTGGGCGTTCAGTCCACGCGCATGAGCCGCGTCACGCGCGGCGGGTTCTGCTCCGACAGCACCACCACGCCATCGCCGAGCGCCATGCCGTGCGCGCCGTTCAGCACCGGCCGGCAGCGCCCGACCAGCGCGCCCTCACCCGACAGCACGGACAGCCGCGGCACCTGGTCCGTCACCCACAGCCGCCCCGTAGCGTCCACGCTCAGGCTCATCGGCTTGTGGTGGTCGCCCCAGGAGGCGAGCCAGGTGCCGTCCGCGCTGAACACCTGCACCCGGTTGTTCTCGCGATCCGCCACCGCCACGCGCCCGTCCGGCAGCACGGCCACGCTGTGCGGTGTGGAGAACTCGCCCGCGCCCGAGCCCGGCCGCCCCCACCGCCCGAGCGGTTTCCCGGACGCATCGAACCGGTGCACGAGCGAGTTGCCATAGCCGTCCGCCACGTAGATCGACCCGTCCGGCCCGAACGCGACGTCGCAGGGCGCGTTGAACGGCGCGCCCGGCACACCGCGCGTGCCGAGCCCGCCGATGCGCCTCCCCTCCATGTCGAACACGACGATCTCGTGCATGTCGCGGTCCACCACGAACACCCGCCCGTCGGGGTGAACCGCGAGGAAGTGCCCGTCCAGCACCGCCTCGCCCCAGGCAGCCAGCCGCCTGCCCTCGGGCGAGAGCACGAGCACCGCGGGCCAGACCGGATCGACGGTGGGGTCGCGCCGCAGCAGCACCAGCACGCGCCGGTCCGGCGCCACCGCCACGTCCGACGGCACGCCCTGGCCCACCGGCACCTCGCCCCAGGGCCGCTCCACCCGGTAGCTCGTCTTGCCCGGCGCCACGGTCAGCATCCGCGTCCTCCTCTGTCACGCCCGAGCGTCCCGCGCCGCGGCCGATCCGGCAAGCGCGGGCCTGTCAGTCGGCGCGGCAGCGCAGCCCGCGCCAGCCGCCGAGGATTGCCGCCACCAGGGCGGCGCCGACCGGCAGCAGGTGCAGCGGGGCGGACGCGTTCTCGGGCGTGTAGAGCGCCGGCGCGGCGAAGCGCATCACCATCACCGCGGCCACGAAGCCGCCGACGAGCCCGAGTGCCGCGCCGAACACGCAACGGATCGCGGCGGACCAGCCTCGCGCCGTCCGCGCCGTACCGCCCAGATCGCGCCGGCGATGCCGGTGACCAGACCCAGCGCCGGGCCGATCGTGAACGCGACCCCCATGGCGAGCGTGCCCTCGCGGTCGAATCCGCCGAGCAGCGTGGTCCAGACGATGTAGCCGCCCATCGCGACGGCCCAGCCCGCTATCACGCCGAGCACGAAGATCAGAACCGGCACGAAGCGTCCCTCCACGGCGCTGCCGTCCCGATGCTGGACCGGTACGAACGCGCGCGCCACCCCCAGGCGCGTCGCTCCTGCGCGGACGGCCGCGCCAGCGGCTCAGGCGGAGACCACGCGCCGCAGATCGGCTTCGAGGTCCGTCAGCACGAGTGCCAGGGCCTGCGACAGTCCCGGCGCGACCACCTCCGGCGCGAGCGATGGAAGGGGTACGCGCCGGTCGTAGTCGCCGCGCGCGATGATGCGCGGCGGCGTACGGTCGAGCCCGAGCAGCAGCGTCTGCAGATGCAGCCGCGCCACCGGCGCCGCAGGGTCGGTGCCGTCGCCGAGCGCCGCGATCAGCACCGCCTCGAGCGCGAGATCGGCACGGCCCACGCTGCCCTGGTCGAGCACCGCCGCGAACAGCCCCGCCTCCGAGAGCCATTGCCGCAGCGAGTCCTGTGCCATCGCTGCGGGGGCGGTGAAGAACTCGTTCCAGAAGTCGCTGTCCTGGACATTGCCGGGGCGGCGGGTGACCAGCCCGCGCCCCTCCATCCCCGGCGAGGCCGTGACGCTGCGCACCACCAGCGTGCGCCCGCGCGCCGGTGCGGGCAGCGTGCTCGGACGACGGGCCTCCAGCACATAGAGCCGCTTCTCCGGATAGGGGCGCGATAGCGGATTGGCGCATCCGACCAGCACGGCCGCCGCGAGCATCGCGCGCCGCTTCACTGCGCGGCTCCCGCCGGCGCCGGTGCCGGCCCGCCGGGCGGCGGTTGGCCGAACAGGAACTGGCTCGGGTAGCGCCGCATCTGCTCGGTCATCGCGCGCAGATTGTCGGCCGTCACGCGCAGGTCGCGCAGTGTCGGGCCGAAGTCGCGGTCCGTGTCCGCGACCAGCGCGTCGATGCGCCGCACCGCCTGCTCGATCGAGGCGGTCATGGCTGGCAGGCGGGCGAGGGCCGTGCGGAGCTCAGCGGTGGCCGTCGCGGTGTTCGACACGATCGCGCGCATCTCGCGTCCCTCCATCAGCGCGCGCAGTGCCGTCGCCGCCGCGCTCGCCTCGCGCATGGTGGTCTCGATCGCCGGCGCGGCGCGTTCGGTCGTCGTGCGCAGCACGGCGACGGCGTCGGCCGCCTCGACCAGCAGCCGGTAGCCCTCGCCGGAGGCAACGGTCTCGGTCAGCGCCTGCACGAGCGCATCCAGACGCAGGATCAAGCCGCCGAAATCCACCTCGTCCAGCCGTGCCATCAGCCGCTCGGCCGCACTCTGGAACTGCGTCAGCGTCGAGGGCACGGACGGGATATAGGGCGCGCGGGGTTCCCAGGGCGGAACGAAGACCTGGAAGCGCGCGGCATCGACGAAGTCGGCTTCCAGATAGACGATACCGGTGATCCCCTGGCTCGCCATGCGGACCCTGAGGCCCGCGTCCACCATCTGGCGGAAGCCGCGCGCGTCGGTCTCGGCGACGCGTTCGCGGACCAGCTCGAAACGCACGACGACGAGGCGGAGCGACGGATCGGTCGCGAGCGTCTCGCTGACCGATTGCGGATACTCGGCGGCGGCGACCGAGATGTGGCGGACGCTGCCGACCGTGACACCGCGGAACTTCACCTGTGCGCCGACCTCCAGCCCCTGCACCGTCTCGCTGAAATAGGTCTCCATCATGATGCCGCCGCGCCGAAACGTATCCGAACCGATCCAGACGAGCAGCGCGAGCAGCCCCGCGAACCCGCCGAGGATCGCCATGCCGACCCTGAAGAAGAGTGTCCTCTGTTCCATCCTCCCCCGCCCTATCCGGCTCCGGCCTCGGTCCGGTTGAAGAACGCGCGGACGACCGGGTGCGTGCTCTCGTCCTTGAGCCGGCGCGGATCACCCTCGGCGATCATGCCCTTCGCCTCCTTGTCCAGCATGATGACGCGATCCGCAATCGTCAGGATCGACGCAAGCTCGTGCGTGACCACCACGAAGGTGATGCCAAGGTCGCGTGCGAGCGAGACGATCAGGGCATCGAGCCCGGCCGAGGTGATCGGATCAAGCCCTGCGGAAGGCTCGTCGAGGAAGACGAGCGGCGGGTCGAGCGCGATCGCGCGCGCGATCGCCGCCCGCTTGATCATGCCACCGGAGAGCTGCGCGGGCATCCTGAGCGCGGCATCGGCAAGGCCGACCAGGCCGAGCTTGGTGCGGGCGATCCGCTCGATCGCCTCCGATGGCAGCGACGTGAAGCTCGCGAGCGGGAGTGAGACATTGTCCAGCACCGTCATCGAGCCGAACAGCGCGCCGGACTGGAACATCACGCCGAAGCGCTGTTTCAGCCGCCGCCGCGCCTCGCCGCGCACCGCGATGATGTCCTCGCCGAGGATCGTGATCCGGCCTTCGCTCGGCGGGCGCAGGCCGATCATCAGCTTCAGCAGCGTCGACTTGCCGCAGCCCGAGCCGCCCAGGATCACGAACACCTCGCCGCGCCGGACGTCGAAGCTCACATCCTGGAACACGGTGTTGGCGCCGAAGCGCATGGTGGCGCCGCGCACCGAGGCGGCCACCCCGTTCGCCTCCGTCACCGTTTCGGCGGCAGGACCACTCACCATCCCATCAGATAGAACAGGACGGCGAAGATGCCGTCGAGCACGATGATGGCGACGATCCCGCCCACCACGGCCGCGGTCGCGGCCTCGCCGACCGCGCGCGGGCCGACCCCGGTGCTCATCCCGCGCGAGCAGCCGATCCCGGCCACCACCGCCCCGAACACCAGCCCCTTGGCCAGCCCGCCGAGCACGTCCGACGGCCCGGTCCAGGTGACCACCTGGCCGGAGATCGATGCCCAGGGGAAGCCGAGCGACATCATCACCATCGCCATGCCGGCGATCGCCGAGAGGTTCATGGCGATGATCAGCACCGGCATCATCGCCACCGCCGCGATCAGCCGCGGCATCACCAGGAAGCGGAACGGATCAAGGCCCATCGTGTTCAGCGCGTCGATCTCCTCGTTCACCTTCATCGTGCCGATCTCGGCGGCGAAAGCGCTGCCCGAGCGGGCGGCGAGGATCACCGCCGAGAGCAGCGGGCCGAGTTCGCGGAACACCGATACGGCGACCAGGTTGGCGACGAAGATGTCGGCGCCGAACTGACGCAGCGGCATTGCCGACTGGAAGGCCAGGATCAGCCCGAACAGGAAGCCGATCATGCAGATCAGCGGCAAGGCGCGGCTGCCCACCTCCTCGGCCTGCTGCCAGGTATCGGGCCAGCGCAGCGAGCGCGGGTTGAGCGCCGTCAGCACCGCCGAGGTGGCGGTGCGGCCGAGGATCGCGATCCGCTCGCCGAGATCGTCGATCTTGCCGACCACGGCCTCGCCCACCGCCACCGGCAGGCTCGGCGCCGGCGGCGGCGCGGATGGGGGGCTCGTCCGGTATGCGTCGTGCGCGCGTTCGATCACGCGCGCGATGCGCGGCGAGGCCCCGCGCAGCTCGGCGCGCGATCCCGCCTTGTCCTCGAGCGCCAGCACCAGCGCCGAACCCGAGACGTCGCAGTAGCCGCAGCCGGAGAGGTCGATCGACAGCGTCGCGCCGGGCGTGACCGCGGCCAGCGCCTCGCGCCAGAGGGCAGCGACGGAGTGCGCGTCAAGCCGCCCGGACAGCACGAGCATGCCGCCGCGTCGGGTCAGCGTCGCCGGCGCGTCTGTGCCCGGATCCATGGGCCGCACTATACATGATCGGCGCCGCCTGCCAGCCGATCCGCGCGGCTGCGCAGCCACCAGACGGTGGCCATCAGCAGGATCGAGAGCGCGATCAGCATGGTCGCGGCGGCCGCGATCGCGAGGCTCAGATGTTCGTTCAGCCCGGCGAACATCTGCCGCGGCAGGGTGCGCTGGCCGGGCCCGGCAAGAAACAGGGCCACCACCACCTCGTCGAGCGAGATCGCGAAGGCGAACAGCGCGCCCGCCGTCACCCCCGGCGCGATCAGCGGCAGCACGACGCGGCGGAAGGCGCGCGCCGGTCCGGCGCCCGATGCGGCGGCGGCGCGCAGCAGGGTGCGATCGAAGCCGGCGAGGGTGGCCGAGACCGTGACCACGACGAAGGGCGCGGCGAGCGCGGTGTGGGCGAGGATCATGCCGGCATAGGTGTTGGCGAGCCCGACCGGCGCATAGGCGAACAGCAGCCCGACCGCGACCACCACCGAAGGCACCACCATCGGCGAGATCAGCACCGCGAGCACGAGCGTCCGCCCCGGGAACCGCGCCAGCCAGAGGCCGAGTGCGGCGAGCGTGCCGAGCGTGGTGGCCAGCACGGTGGCGCCGGCGCCGATGATCAGGCTGTTGATCACGGAATCGACCCAGAACGGGCTCGCGAAGAACTCGCGGTACCAGCGCAGCGACAGCCCGGGCAGCGGGTAGTGCAGGAACGAGCCGGCGGAGAACGAGAGCGGCACGATCGCGATGATCGGTGCGACCAGGAACAGCAGCACTGTCAGCGTCACCGCCCACAATGCGGCCCGCCCGGCGCGTCCGGCAGGCGTGCGCGCGCTCATGCCATGCGCACCCGCGCCTCGCCCGCGAGCCGCGCATAGGCCGCGAACAGCGCCGCGGTCGCGACCAGCAGGAGGGCCGAGAGGGCTGCCGCCATCCCCCAGTTCACCGTGCGCGAGGCATAGAAGGCGATGAACCAGGAGATCATCTGGTCGGACGCACCGCCGAGCAGGGCGGGCGTGATGTAGTAGCCGAGCGCCTGGATGAACACCATCAGCGAGCCGGCCGCGACGCCGGGCAGGCTCAGCGGCCAGGTGACGCGCAGGAAGGCGCGCCAGGGTGGCGCGCCGAGCGAGGCGGCCGCGCGGGTGAGACCGGGCGGGATCGCCCGCATCACCGCATAGAGCGGCAGGATCATGAACGGCAGCAGGATATGCGCCATCGCCAGCACCACGGCGAAGCGCGTGAAGATCATCTGCGCCGGCGCCTCGATCAGCCCGAGGCCGAGCAGTGCCGAGTTCACCACGCCCTCGCGCTGCAGCAGCACCACCCAGGCGGCGGTGCGCACGAGCAGCGAGGTCCAGAACGGCAGCAGCACGAAGGCGAGCAGCACGGCGGCCTGGCGCGTGGGCAGGCTCGCCAGCAATGCGGCCACCGGATAGCCGGCGATGAGGCAGAGCAGCGTCACCAGCAGGCTGATCCCGAGGGTGCGCGCGAGCACGTCGCGGAAGATCGCCTGCTCGGCGGGCGCGGCAACGATCCGCCCGTCGGCGTCGCGCTTCAGGTCGATCGCGGCGAGCAGGTAGAAGTCGGTCACCGGGCCGCCGGCACGGCGGAGCGCGGCCCAGGTGGCGCGCTCGCCCCAGGCCGGATCGGCGGCCAGCAGGCCGGCGCGCGCATCCTCGCCGGGGCCGGGCAGCCGCCGCGCGGTCGCGAACATCAGCGTGCGGAAGCCGTTGACATCGTAGTTCAGCCGCGTCGCCGCCTGGGCGAGCGTGCCGGCCTCGCGCGCCGCGCGCATGTCCTCGGCGAGGGCGGCGAAGGCGCGGTCGTCGGGCAGGCCCCGCCCGTCCCAGTCGGCCAGGGCCGCGGTGACGCGCGGCAGCACGCGCGGCACTTCGGTGTCCTGCACCCCGCGCGCGAGCAGCGCGGCGATCGGCGCCGCAAAGCCGATCAGCAGGAACAGCAGCAGCGGCGCGACCAGCAGCGCTGCGGCCACGCGCCGGCGCAGCCCGGCCCGGCGGACCCGGCGCGCGAGCCCTGCCGCGGCTGCCTCCGCCATCAGCCGCCGGGTCGCGTCGTCAGCGCGCCGCCCAGGCGTTGAAGCGCTGGGTCAGGCGGTCGATGTTTTCGAGCCAGAACGCGTCGTCGATCTGGATCGCGGTCGCGATATTGGCCGCCGTGGTCGGCAGTTCCGGCTTCACGGCCTCCGGGATCAGCGCCTCGGCGCCGATCGCGGGCACGCCGTAGGGGATGCGCGGCGGCAGCTGCGCCTGGGCCTGCGGCTGGCCGGCGAAGGCGATGAAGGCATAGGCGTGGTCCAGGTTGGGCGAGCCCTTCATGATCACCCAGGAATCGATCGTGTAGAGATTGTTGGTCCAGACGATCGCGAAGTTCCGCCCGTCATTCTTGTTGGCCGCCGAGATGCGGCCGTTATAGGCGCTCGCCATCGCCACCTCGCCGGAGGCGAGCAACTGCGGCGGCTGGGCGCCGGCGGTCCACCAGACCAGATGCGGACGGAGCTGGTCGAGCTTGGCGAACGCCCGCTCGATCCCCGCCTCGGTGCGCAGCGCCGCATAGACCTGATTGGCCGGCACGCCATCGGCGAGCAGCGCGATCTCGAGATTGGTCTTCGGCCCGCGCCTGAGCGCCCGCTTGCCGGCGAAGCGCTGCACGTCCCAGAAATCGGCCCAGGTTCTCGGCCCCTCGCCGGAGATGCGCGCGCGGTCATAGGCGAGCACGAAGGAGTAGTAGATCGCCCCCACCCCGCATTCATGCGCGGCGTCCGGCCGGTAGGCGTCGCGCCCGCCGACGCGGGCCCAGTCGATCCGCTCGAACAGCCCCTCCTCGCACCCAACCAGCAGTTCCTCGCTCTCGACCTGCACCACGTCCCAGTTGTTCGCGCCCGACTGCATCTTGGCGCGCAGCACGCCGACGCCACCGTCCCAGGTCTCCTCGAGCAGGCGGATTCCCCGAGCCTGCATGAAGGGCTGGAAATACACGGCGCGCTGCGCGTCCTGATACACCCCGCCCCAGGAGACGATGGTGAGGTCGCGCGCGCCGGCAGGCGCGGCGAAGGCGGCCGCGGCCAGCGCGGCGGCAAGCATCAGCGGTCTCATCGCGTGTCACTCCCCAATCGACAGGCCCGGCGGCACGCACTGTAGCGGCGGCGGCCGGGGCGGCTCAATCGCCGGGCTCGGGCGCGAAGGCGATCGCGTGCTCCGGCTGCCAGGCGACGGCCGCCTCCGCACCGGCGACGAGGCGGGGATCCGCCGCCGCGATCGGCCGTTTCGCCATCACCTCCGCCCCGCCTTCGAGCGCAAGCCGCACCCGGACGTGATCGCCGAGATAGATCGTCTCGAGCACGCGTGCGGGGATCGCGTCCTCCGAAAGGTCGGCGGCCGGGCCGGGCGCGAGCGCGATCCGCTCCGGCCGAACCGAGACGACCACGTGCGCGCCGACCGCGCCGCAATCGCCCTGCATCGCCCAGAGGCTTCGACCGCCCGCGAGCGTGACCCGCACCGTGCCCTCGGCCGCGTCCCGCTCGGCGAGGGTGCCGGCGAGGCGGTTGTTCTCGCCGATGAAGCGGGCGACGAAGGCGTTCGACGGCCGCTCGTAGAGCGTCGCCGGGGCGTCGAGCTGCTGCACCGCGCCGTGGTGGAACACGGCGATCCGGTCCGACAGCGTCAGCGCCTCCTCCTGGTCGTGCGTGACATAGACCACCGTGACGCCAAGCTGCTCGTGGAGGTGGCGGATCTCGAGCTGCATCTCGGCGCGCAGCTGCTTGTCGAGCGCGCCGAGCGGCTCGTCCATCAGCACGAGCGAGGGCTCGAACACCAGCGCGCGGGCCAGCGCCACGCGCTGCTGCTGGCCGCCCGAGAGCTGGGCCGGGCGGCGGGCGCCGAACCCGCCGAGCCGCACCATCTCCAGCGCCCGGGCGACGCGCGCCGCGCGCTCGGCGCGGGCGACGCCGCGCACCTCGAGCGGGAAGGCCACGTTCTCGGCGACCGACATGTGCGGAAAGAGCGCGTAGGACTGGAATACCACGCCGATGCCCCGCCGGTGCGGCGGCAGCCGGCTCACATCGCGGCCGTCGACCTCGATCCGCCCGGCGGTCGGGGTCTCGAAACCGGCGAGCATCATCAGCGTCGTGGTCTTGCCCGAGCCCGAGGGGCCGAGCAGGGTGAGGAACTCGCCGCGGCTGATGTCGAGGTCGAGATGGCGCACCACCGGGGTGACGCCGTCATAGGACTTCTCGACACCGAGGAAGCGGACGATGGGGGCGGGCGGCATGGGCGCGGCACGCTGCCAGCCCGGCGCGCGCCGGGCAAGCGGCGCCTGGGCGGCAGCCTCGCCGGCGCCTAACGGGCCACTGCGGAGAAGGTCCAGGTCCGTCTCCGTCACGGCCGGCGTTATGGAGCCGTTAAGCGGGCGCGCGGATCATCCCGGCATGTCGAGCGGCAGCATCCTGCCCCCGAAGGCCGTGGTGCCGCGCCGTCGCTGGAGTCGGAGCCTCACCAGCGGGCTGATCCGGGCGACCGCGAGGGCGCAGCAGGGGTTGCGCGCGATGCTGTCGCGCGCCGCCAGGCGTGCCGAGGCCGATCCGTCCCGGCTGGTCGCGGCGCTTGAGCAGGCGGTCGACGGGCTGGTGCTGATCGGCAGCGACGGCCGGATCGTCCACGCGAGCCGCAGGGCGATGGCGCTGCTGCCTGCGGCCGCCGCGCTGCTCGCACCCGGCGCGCCGGCGGATCGGCTGGCGCTCGCCGCCGGCCTCGATCCCGACGCGGCCGAGACCGAGATCACCGACGCGAGCGGACGCTGGATCCGTGTCGCGCGCAGCGCGACGGAGGCGGGCGGTTCCCTTCTGCTGGTGTCGGACATCACCGCCCTGAAGCGCCGCGAGGCCGCACTCGAGGAGACCAATCGCCGCTTCGATGCCGCGCTGAACAACATGTCGCAGGGGCTCTGCCTCTACGACTCGCAACACCGGCTGCTGGTCGCGAATCGCCGCTTCTTCGAGATCTACCGGCTCGACCCGGCCGTTGTCCGCCCCGGCATCACCTTCCCCGAGCTGCTGGCGCGCAGCATCGCCGCCGGCAATCACAGCCCTGCCGTGGCCCCGACCCTGATCGCCGAGCGCCTCGGCTTCGTTGCGCGCCGCGAGCCGGGCACCAGCTTCCAGGACCTCGCGGACGGGCGAGTGATCGCGATCTCCTACGAGCCGATTCCCGGCGGGCACTGGGTGGTCACCTACGAGGACATCACCGAGCGGCGCCGGGCGGAGGCGCAGATCACCTATCTTGCGCGGCATGACGCGCTGACGGGATTGGCCAACCGCCTGCAGCTGCGCGAGCGGGTCGACCAGGCGCTGGCCCAATGCGCGCTCGGTGCCCGCGTCGCGCTGTTCAACCTCGATCTCGACGGGTTCCGTGCCGTCAACGAGGCGCTCGGCCAGCCGGCGGGCGACCAGGTGCTGCGCCAGGTGGCCGAACGGCTGCTCGCCTGCGCGCGAGACGGTGACACGGTGGCCCGGCTCGGCGGCGACGAGTTCGCCGTGGTCCAGGTCGGGATCGAACGGGGCGAGGCGGCCTCCGCGCTGGCGCGCCGGCTGCTGGCGGCGCTGGCGAAGCCCTTCCTCGTCGATGGCCAGACGGTCGAACTCGGCGCCTCGATCGGCGTCGCCCTCGCGCCCACGGACGGGTCGAGCCACGACCAGCTGTCGCATCACGCGCAGCTCGCGCTCGAGCAGTGCCGCCGCGAACGGCGCGGCGCCTTCTGCTTCTTCACGCCGGAGATGGATGCCGCCGTGCAGCGGCGCCGCGCGCTCGAGAGCGACCTCCGGCAGGCGCTGGAGCGCGGCGAGTTCCAGTCGGTCTATCAGCCGATCATCGAGCTCGGCTCCGGACGGGTCTCGGGGCTGGAGGCCCTGCTGCGCTGGCGCCATCCGTCGCGCGGCGCCGTCTCGCCGGTGGAGTTCATCCCGGTCGCCGAGGAGATCGGCCTGATCGTGCCGATCGGCGCGTGGATGCTGCGGCGCGCCTGCGCGGATGCCGCCGCGTGGCCGGACGGCGTGCGGGTCGCGGTGAACGTCTCGGCGATCCAGTTCCGCGACCCGAACCTGGTCGCGACGGTGGCGACCGCGCTGGCCGATTCCGGCCTGCCGGCGAGCCGGCTGGAGATCGAGATCACCGAGTCGCTGCTGCTCGAGGACGAGGCGGCGACCGGGGCGATGCTGCACCGGCTGCGCGGGCTCGGCGTGCGCATCGCGATGGACGATTTCGGCACCGGCTACTCCTCGCTCGGCTACCTGCGCAGCTTCCCCTTCGACAAGATCAAGATCGACCAGTCCTTCATCCGCGACCTCGACAGCAAGCCCGACAGCCGCGCGATCGTGCGCGCGATCATCGGGCTCGGCCGATCGCTCGGCATGCGCACGACCGCCGAAGGGGTGGAGACGCGGCCGGTCCTCGACATTCTGCGCGCGGAGGGCTGCGCGGAGGCGCAGGGCTACCTGTTCAGCAAGCCCTGCGTCGCCGAGCGCGTCCCGGATGTCCTGCGCCGGCTCGCGCAGCAGCGCGCCCCGGCGAATGCGGCGGCCGCCTGAGCGACGTCCCTACGCCGCCTTCTGGCTCGCCTCGTTGGTGCCGAAGTCGATCGGGCAGACGCCGCCGGCGCAATCCACATGCTCGCGGCCGACCTCCTCCTTCGCCTGCGCGCCGGCGATCGCCGCGGCGATCAGCTCGTATTCGGCCTTCGTCACCGGCTCCTCGGGCTGGTACTCGTAGGCGGTGGTGTCGGCCTGCGGCATCACGGCGCAGGCGCGCACGGTCGGCTGCAGCGCCATCACGGCCTCGCGGAAGCCCTCGTAGGTCACCGCCTGGGGGTCGTATTTCAGCGTGTAGGACACCTGGTTGCCGGTGTCGGGCAGCAGCGGCTCGCCCTGCTCGTCGACGCCGCGGATCCAGTACTTCTCGAGCAGCTGCAGGTAGCGGTACTGCTCCTCGGGCGTCGCTTCGCCGGCGGTGACGAGCGCCTCCGAGAGGCCGAGCTCGTCGGCCAGCCGGACGATCTCGGGCTTGGTCGGAAAGCCCACCACGGTCGTGCCGCGATAGGTGGTGAGCTTGCGCACCGGATAGCCCTTGGCGGTGTATTCGCGCACCATCGGGTCGTCGTTGCGGAACTGCACCCAGCGCAGGTACTCGCGCATCGACGGCAGATGCGCCCCCTCGGTCAGGCCGAACAGCTTGCTGGTCGTGCCGGCGGGCTTGATGGTGGTGTCCGTGTGCGGCGCGGTCAGGCCGAGCGCGGCCGAGTAGCGCACCGCCTCGTCTCGCACCGCGCGCTTGAAGCGCGCCAGCATCATCCAGAACGGCTTGGCGCGGCGCTCGTCGATCATGTCGCGGAAGCCGAGATTGAAGCGCTTCAGCGCCCATTCGTGCAGCCCGGTGATGCCGACGCCGATCCGGTTGGTGCGCCGCGTCTCGGGCCGGTAGAGGCAATCCATCTGGTTGACGCGGATCAGCGCGCGGGCGGCGGCGCGGAACGCGGCCTCGGCGTCGTCGTCATCCGCGGCGTGATAGGGCACGACGTCGGCGATCACGCAGTAGCCGCCCAGCATGAACAGGCTGATCTCGCCGCAGGGATTGGTGATCTGGGTGTAGCGGCAGCCGCGCGCGCGCCGGACTAGATCGCGCAGCAGCGGGTGCGTCTCGGTCTCGGCCTGATACTTCTCGCTGCCCATGAACAGCGTGCCGTTCTCGTAGGCGTCGAGGCCCTCATCATTGGCCACCAGCTTGTCCTGGTTGATGAAGCCGGGCTCGCCGGTCTGGTCGTCATACGCCGCCTTCACCGCCGCCTCGAACACCGCGTGCGCGTGCTCCCACTCCTCGCGCCTCGCCGCGTCCCAGGCCGGGTCGGGTTGGGGGCGATGCACATGCGCCCAGAACTCGGCATCGACCGTGATCGAGTTGTTCGACGACCACAGGAAGCCGCCGCGCTTGACCGAGATGAAGCCGAGCACCGAGCGGTCACGCCAGGTCTTGGTGCTCATCCGCGCCGATCGGCGCGCCCCGCCCACCAGCACGCATTCGGCGAGGTAGTGGTCGACGAACAGCGATGCGCGCCACGGCTCCATGCCCGAGCCGCGCACCATCGCGACGCGCGAGAGCGCGTGCATGAACGGCCCCGGCCCCGAGGCGGGCCGTCCCTGCATGCCCATGATCGGTGCGCCCTTGGGGCGTACGCCGGTGAAGTCGAGCAGCACCACGTCGTCGTGCCGGCGCTCGAAGGCGAGCCGCTCGATCACCTCGACCGCCTTGGCCCAGCCCTCACGGGAGTCGGCGACCTCGTGCACGACGATCCGGCCGTGCGTGGCGTACATGTGCTCGGCGTCGCGGCGCGTCAGGAAGCCGGTGATGTGGCCGGCCTGCACATCGGCATGGCTCCAGTCGATCACCGGCACGACGATCGGCATGTCGCGCGCCCAATCGACCGCCATCATCGCGTCGTCATAGGCGCGGCCCACGCCCGAGCCGTTCAGCAGCAGCAGGTAGCAGAGGAAGCTCGTCGCCGCGGTCGAGCAGTTGGTGAACACCTCCATGTTGCGCCCCGGCTGCGAGGCGTCGCCATGCTGGAGATGCCGCCCGCTCATCAGCAGCGACGCCTGGCGCAGGTGGTGGCGCAGCGTCGTCCGCTCCGCCTCGCGCCACTCCGCGCGGGGCTCGAGCAGCGCGTTGCCGAGGGCCACCCGTTCGGCGACATCGGCCCACGATTCGGTCTCGATCCGCCCGACCGCCTCGATCCAGCCCGAGACGCGCCGGTCGTCGCCGTGCTCGACGAAGAAATGGCCCTCATAGGCCCAGCCGTTGCGGCGCGCCCAGGCGGCGAGTTGGCTCTCGAGCGAGGTCGAGTCGTCGCGCGGCACCTCGAACGACACCCGCTTCGGGATCGGCAGGCGGCGGACGATCCGGCGGTTGATCGTGCGGTCGGCGACCGCCTGGCCCATGCCTGGAGCGTAGGTCCGTGCCGGCGTCTCGCCCCAGGGTAGCAGAGGCTGGGTCGAGGAAACGGGCGGCAGCGGCATCACGGTCATGGACGGAACCTCAACGGAGGGGACACGCGGAGTCGCAAGGCTACCAACGCGACGCGGGAATTTGCCATAGGATCATCTGCATATTGGGGAGCACTGTGTCCTGTACACCACATCTAGTGGGCACCCCCGCTGAAGGAACCCAGGCGCCCCGGGCGCGTCAGATATGGGTGGCAAGACAGCGAAGGAGGACCCCGATGGCCGGCAAATCTGCCCCGCAGCCGACCCTGGAGGAGCAGATCGCGGCCCTGCAGGCGCAGGTCGCGGCGCTTCTCGACACGGGGGCGGAGACCGCCTCGACCGCCGCTCGGGAGGCCCAGGCGTCGGGCGCGGCCGCTGCGGCGGCAGCGCGCGCCCGGGTCGAGGACGCGACCGCCGGGATCGTCGAGGAGGTGCGGGCGCGGCCGTTCGCCAGCCTCGCGATGGCGCTGGCGGTTGGCTGGGTCATCGGGCGCGTCGTGGCGCGCTGATGCCGCCTGCACTCCGACTCGCCGGCATCGCGGTTGCGGCACAGGCCGCGGCGATCCGGGCGCGCGGCCGGGCGACCGGACGGCGCGTCGCCATGACGGCGATCGCCGCTGCGTTCGGGCTGTTCGCGCTGGTGCTGCTGCACGTCGCGACCTGGCTGGCCTTGCTGCCGCTGCTCGGCCCGATCGGCGCGCCGGCACTGCTCGCACTCGCCGACCTCGCCATCGCCGGCCTGCTCCTCGTTCTGACCCGCGGGCGCGATCCGACCGCCGAGGCCGCCGAGCGGACGCGCGACATCGCCATCGCGGCACTTGGCCCGACGCTCGCCTCGCCGGCCGGGCTGATCCCGCTGGCCGGCTTGGCAGCGCACCTCGTGCTGGGGCTGCGGCGGCGCTGAGCCTTGGTTGCCCGGGGGAGCGCGCGCTGGTAGCCAAGCGCCGCCGAGCCGGAGGAGCCAAGGATGAGCGAGACCACGACCGAGCCCAGCGTGCTGACCGAAGTGGCGCACGGCGTCGGCCGGCTCGTGCTGAACAAGCCGCGCGTGCTGAACGTGCTCGACCCGGAGATGATCGCCGCACTCGATGCGGCACTGAGCGCGTGGCACGACGATCCGGCCGTGCGGCTCGTCACGATCGAGGGCGCGGGTGGCCGGGCGTTCTGCGCCGGCGGCAATGTCCGGCTGATCCGCGACAACGTGCTGCGCGGCGATGCCGCGGCCTCGGAGGCCTTCTTCGCCGCCGAGTATCGCGTCAATCGGATGATCGCCGAGTATCCCAAACCCTATGTCGCGCTGATCGACGGGCTGTCGATGGGCGGCGGCATGGGGCTGTCGATCCACGGCAGCCACCGCGTGGTGACCGAGCATGCGGTGATGGCGATGCCCGAGACCGCGATCGCCCTCTTCCCGGACATCGGCGCGTCCTACTTCCTCCCACGGCTGCCGGGGCGGCTCGGGCTCTATCTCGCGCTGACCGGGGCACGGGTGTCGCCGGGCGACGCCCTCTATGCCGGGCTTGCGACGCATTTCGTGCCGCGCGCCTCACTGGAGGCGCTGAAGGCGGCGTTCGCGCGCGACGGCATCGCCGCACTCGCCGCGCATGCGCATCCGGTGCCGGAGAGTCTGCTCGCGCGCGACCGCGCGGCGATCGACCGCTGCTTCGCCGCCGATGACGTCGGCGCGATCCTGCGCGCGCTCGAGGCCGAGGGCACCGACTGGGCGACGCGCACGCGCGAGACGCTGCGCCAGATGTCGCCGACCAGCCTCTGCGTCACCACGGAACTGCTGAAGCGCGGCGCGGCGATGAGCCTGCCGGAGTGCCTGGCGATGGAACTGCGCCTGACGCGCGGCGTCATCCGTCACCCGGACTTCGCCGAGGGCGTGCGTGCGCAGGTGGTGGACAAGACGCGCGATCCGAACTGGCAGCCGGCGCGCGTCGAGGCGGTGTCGCGCGCGGAGGTGCTGGCGCTGTTCGACGGCGCCGCGTGAACACGCTGCCCTGGGGCCGGCTCGACGGCCCGACCCTGCTGACCGCGCGCTGGGTGGTCGGCCACGAGAACGGGCGCCACGTCCTGCTCGAGCACGGCGAGGTGGTGTTCGAGGGCGAGCGCGTCGTCTTCATCGGCCACGACTACCCCGGCCTCGTCGCACGCCGGATCGACTACGGCGCTGCGCTGATCGGGCCCGGCTTCGTCGATCTCGATGCCCTTTCCGACCTCGACACGACGATCCTGGCCTTCGACAACCAGCCGGGCTGGCGGAAAGGCCGGGTCTGGCCGCGCGACTACCTCGAAGCCGGGCCGTGCGAGATGTACACACCCGAGGACCTCGCGTTCCAGAAGCGCTATGCGTTCGCGCATCTCTTGCGCAACGGCATCACCACCGCGCTGCCGATCGCCTCGCTGTTCTATCGCGCATGGGGCGAGACGAGCGAGGAGTTCGCTGCTGCCGCGGCGATCGCGGAGGAGCTGAACCTGCGCGTCTATCTCGGCCCTGCCTACCGTACCGGCAATCAGGTGGTGGAGGCGGACGGCACGATCGCGACCCATTTCGACGAGGAACGCGGGCTTGCCAACCTCGCCGAGGCGATCCGGTTCTGCGAGACCTTCGAGGGCCGTGCCGGCGGCCTTGTCCGCACCATGCTGGCGCCCGACCGGATCGAGACCTGCACGCCGGAACTGGTGCGCCGCGGAGCCGCCGCCGCGCGTGAGCTTGGCGTGCCGCTGCGCCAGCATTGCTGCCAGTCGGCGATCGAGTACGAGCTTGTGCTGACGCTGCGCGGCATGAGCCCGGCCGAGTGGCTCGCGAGCCTGGATGCGCTCGGTCCGCGCACGCTGCTGCCACACGGCACGCATGTCGCGGGCTCCTCGCGCATCGCGCGGCCGGGGCGCGACCTGGAGATCATCCGCGACTCAGGCAGCACGATCGTGCACTGCCCGCTCGTCTCGGCGCGTCATGGCGCGGCGATCGAGAGCTTCGCCCGCTACCGCGCGATGGGGCTGAGGCTCGGCATGGGCACTGATACCTGGCCGCCCGACATGCTGCTGAACATGCAGATTGGCGTGTTGCTCTGCCGCGTCGTGGACGGCGACGCGCAGGCGTGTCGGTCGGAGGACTACTACGACGCCGCGACCCTCGGTGGCGCGGATGCGCTGGGACGGTCCGACCTCGGCCGGCTCGTGCCCGGCGCGATGGCTGACATCATCGTCGTCGATCTCGCGGCCGCGCATCTCGGCCAGGTGATCGATCCGATCCAGACGCTGATGCTGGCAGGGCGTGGCACGGATGTGCGCAGCGTCATCGTCGCTGGCCGCGCCTCGATGCAGGACGGCCACATTCCGGGTGTGGACTGGGCCGCGTTCGCCGCGCGCGCGCAGGCGCAGTTCGATGGGTTGAAGGCACAGTACCCGCGTCGTACGTTCGCCCACCCGCCGCTGGAGGAGATCTTCTGCTCCGCCTATCCCGTCCGACGGCGCTAGAGCCGTTTCCGACCTGTCGGAAACGGCTCTGGGCATCCTTGGCGCGCATCTTCACCCGATCAGGTGGCGCCACCTGATCGGGATCTCCGCTAACGCCCGAGCAGGATCAGCACCACGCCGATCACCACCAGCACCAGCCCGATCACGTCCTCGCGGCGCACCACCTCGCGCAGATAGAGCCGGCTGAAGGCCAGCGTGAACACCATCTCGACCTGACCGAGCGCGCGCACCAGCGCGACAGGCGCGAGCGCGAAGGCCGAGAACCAGCAGGCGGAGCCACACGCCGAGAGCACACCCACCAGTCCTGAACTGCGCCAGGTCGAAACGGCGAGGCGAAGCTGCTCAGGCTCCCTCCGCGCGAGCCACGCGCCCATGATCAGCGTCTGGAGGATGTTGGTCGCAAGCAGCGTCGCGAGAGCGCGCAGGATGACATCTGGCCCGTCGAGCGTGAAGTTCGCCATCTTGAACAGCACCGCCGAGAGCGCGAAGGCGCCACCGGCACCGAGCCCGCAGAGCGCAGCCGGCTGCACGGAGGAACGCAGGAACGCGCCCACGGTGATGCCGCCCTTGGGCAGCGACAGCGTCAGCACACCGCCGGCGCCGACGGCGATGCCGAGCCAGGCGAGCGGCGTCAGCGCCTCGCTCAGGATGATCCAGGCGGCGACCGCGCCCTGCACCGCCTCGGTCTTGGAATAGGCCGTGCCGACGGCGAAGTTGCGGTAGCCGAAGGAACGAATCAACAGCGAGGTGCCGAGGATCTGGAACACCCCGCCGGTGGCGCAGAGTGCCAGGAACCAGGCATGCGGCGCCGGCGGCAGGCTGGACGTCGCGAGACACCAGAGCGCCAGCAGCACGGCGGCCGATGGCGCGCCGTAGAGGAAGCGCACGAAGGCGGCGCCATCGGCCGACAGCGCCCCGCGCAGCTTCTGCTGCAAGGCGGTGCGCCAGGTCTGGAACAGCGCGGCCCCGACCGTGATCGGGATCCAGAGATCTGCCTGGGCGATCAGAGCCGGACGCGCCCCCAGCCCGGATCGACCTGGGTCAGGTGGGCAAGCCCGCTGCGCGCCAGCATCGTCTCGGTTTCGCGCGCGGCCGCGGCGAGGATCGCGGCCTCGTCGAGATGCGGTACCGCGCGCTCGCGCATCAGCACGCGGCCATCCACGATCACGTCGCGCACGTCCGAGCCTTGCGCGAACCACACGACGCGATGCACCGGCATGTTCGGCGGATAGGCGTGCGGCGTGGCGAGATCGACGGTGATCACGTCGGCCTTCTTGCCGACCTCCAGGCTGCCGAGCTCTGCCTCGCGGCCGATGCCGCGCGCGGCGTCGATGGTGATCATCTCGAGCAGCTTGCCGGTCGGCATCAGCCGCTCGTCGCGCGCCGCACGCTGATGCACGCGCGCGCACATCACCATGTGGCGGAACATGTCGGTGCCGCGATCGGGTGCGGTGCCGTCCGAGGCGATCATCACCGTCACGCCCGCCTCGAGTAGCCGTGGCACCGGGCAGTGGCCGCGCACCTGCGCGATCGCCGAGGAGTTGTGCACGACCGAGGTGCCGGTGCGCACCAGTGTCTCGATGTCGCCATCGGTCAGATCGGTGCAGTGGCTGAAGAACGCATCCGGGCCGCAGAGCCCGAACATGCGGTCGGCCATCGCGATCGAGCCTGCCCGGTGTCCGTCCTGGTGGAACAGCGTGCCGTGCTTCGTGCCGAGCTCGCGGATGATGCGGCCCTGGCGCTCGATCTCGGCGACCTTCGCCGGGTCGTGCCGTTCCTCGCGATAGACGGGCATCAGCGTGGCGATCGCGATCCGCCCCTCGGCCGCGCCGTGCCAGCGCTCGATCAGCGCCGCACAGGTCTCGGCCTGCTGCTCGAAGCTCACGGCGCGGCGGTGTTCGGTGCCATTCTCCCAGGTCGCGTAGTCGCGCGGATGCGGCGGCCGTGTCGGGCCGACCGCGACGATCGCGCGGATGCCGACCGCGGCCACGCCCTCGCAATGGGCCTCGCCATGCGCGGGATCGTCGGTGCGCATGATCGAGTCGCCGCCGCCGAGCAGCGAGACCCCGGTGGTGACCCCGTTGCGCAGCCGCTCCAGCGCGGCGAGTTCCGCCTCGGCGCGCCAGAACGAAGGCGGCGAGGCGAGCGTGTAGATGATGCGGCACGCCTCGGACCAGGCCTCGGAGTCGCCGCCGCCCATCGTCTTGACCAGACCGTGGCCGGCATGCGCATGCCCATCGATCAAGCCCGGCAGGATCGCGCGGCCCTTGGCCTCGATCACCCGCGGCGCCCGCCACGCGGCCTCGACCTCGGCGCGTGGGCCGACCGCGACGATGCGGTCGCCCGACACCGCGACTGCGCCGTCCTCGATCACCCTGCGGGCGGGGTCCATCGTGATGGCGACCCCGCCCCGGATCAGCAGCGATGCGTCCTGCATCAGGGCATCCGCACCAGCCACAGCCGCAGCCGGTTGTCCGGCGCCTGGGCGAGCTCGACGCCCTTCTTCGAGGCCCAGACGATCGGCTGCTGATGCAGCGGCACGTGGGCGATGTCCTCGCGCTCGAGCGCGAAGGCCTCGCGCAGCAGGGCGCGCCGCTTGGTCTCGTCGGTCTCGCGGCTGGCCGCCTGGGTGAGCTCGTCGATCTTCGGGTTGGAGTAGCGGCCGCTGTTCAGGCCGCCCGTGCGCGGGCCCTTGCTCTGGATCACCTCGGAGAGCACGTACCACGCGTCGATCAGCGGCAGGCCGGCATGGCCGAGCATGAACATCGACAGGTCGTGCGTGTTCACCCGGCGCGACCAGACGTTCAGCGGCTCGATCTGCGGCTGCACTGTGATGCCGACGCGGCCAAGCATGCCGATCACGGCGAGGCAGATGCGCTCGTCGTAGACGTAGCGGTCGTTCGGGCAGGAGAGCCCGACCGAGAAGCCGTTCGGATACCCCGCCTCGGCGAGCAGCCTCCGCGCGGCCTCGGGATCGTGGGGGTAGGGCCGGGTGTTCAGGTCCTGCGGCGCGCCGTTGAGGAACGGGCTCGCCATCATCCCCGCCGGCCAGGACTGGCCGCGCATCACGCTGCGCTTGATCGCCTCGACATCGATCGCCTGGTAGATCGCCTGGCGCACGCGGCGGTCCTTGAACGGGTTCCTGCCCTTGACGTCGCTGTAGAGCAGCTCGTCGCGATACTGGTCGAAGCCGAAATAGATCGTCCGCAGCTCCGGCCCCTGCACCACCTGCAGCGCCGGGTTCTGCTCGATGCGCGGGATGTCCTGGATCGGAATCTCGACCGTGGCGTCGAGCGCACCGGAGAGCAGCGCCGCGGTGCGCGTCGCCGCGCTCCGGATCGGCTGGAACACCACCTCGGTCAGGTTGTGTGCGGGTCGGTCCCACCAGCGCGGGTTGGCTTCGAGCACGGTCCGCGTGTCGGGCTCGCGCGAGCGCAGACGGAACGGGCCGGTGCCGTTTGCCTGGCGCGCGGCGGGGCTCTCGCGCTGGGCGGAGAGATCCGACGCGGAGGTCGCGCCGACGCGCTCGCTCCACTGCTTGTCCATGACGAAGAAGTGCGTGAGCGAGGAGAGCAGCACCGGGAAGGGCTGGCTGGTCTCGAACTCGACCGTATGGGAGTCGATCTTGCGTACGTCCGTCACCGGGCCGATGGTCGGGCGCACCAGCGCGCCCTGCGTGTTCAGCCTGGCCCAGGTGAACAGCACGTCATCGGCGTCGAAGGCCGAGCCGTCATGGAACACGACGCCGCGCCGCAGGTGGAAGCGCCAGACCGTCGGCGAGACCAGCTCCCAGCGTTCGGCGAGCGCGGGCTCGATCTCCAGCTTCGCGTTGTGGCGCGTCAGTCCCTCGTAGATGTTGTTGATGAACGCGTTGGTGAAGGTGTTGTTCGACGAGTGGGGGTCGAGCGTCAGGGCATCCGAATTGAAGGACCAGGTGAAGGTCTTGGCCTGTGCCGGCCCGAACGCGACCGCGGCTGCCAGTGCAGCCACTGCGAGCATGCGCATCGTCGTCTCCCCGTTCCGTTGCGTGATGGGGAGCCTGAGGCCGATGCTGCGGCGCGTCAATCGGTGGTGGGCGCACCCACGAAGCCGAGGATGGCCGCCATCAGGCGCTCCGGCTCGTCGGCGCGGATGGAGTGGCTGCTGTTCTCGAACAGCTCGTAGCGCGAGCCCGGGATCAGGCGATGGATCTCCTCGGAGAACTCGGGCGGGCAGATCCAGTCGTGCTGGCCGGCGATGATCAGGGTCGGCGCGGAGATGCGGGCGAGTTCCGGGCGGAGATCGAAGCGGCGCAGGAAGCCTTCGGGGCCGAAGGCTCGGTTCAGCGGCTCGGGCGCGTAGGGCAGGCGCGCAAGCGCGGGCCGTGCCCTCTCGAGATCGAAGCGGCGCGAATAGAGCGGTCCCATCACGGTATGGAAGCGCCGCACGTCGTCCTCGCTGCGGAACCCACCATCCCAGAGCGAGGCGGTGATCGCCTGCTGCTCGGGCGTGCCGCGCTCGGCGAGGATCTCGCGGGCGCGGCGGATGAACCCGCCATGCGCGGCCGTGACGACCAGGATCAGGTGCGACACGGCATCCGGGTAGCGCGCGGCATGCGCCATGCCGACCATGCCGCCATAGCTGGTGCCGATCGAGACGATCCTGTCGAGGCCGAGATGGCGCCGGAGCGCCTCCATGTCCTCGACGTTCTCGTCGAGGGTCCAGCGCGCGGGATCGCCGTCGCGCGCCGAGCGGCCCTGGCCGCGATGGTCGAAATAGACGAGCTGCATCGCGCGGGTCAGCGGCGTGTAGCCGGGCTTGAAGCCGGAATGGTCCGAGCCCGGACCGCCATGGATCACGAAGGCCACGGGGCGCTCGCGCATGCGCGGCCCGTCGGGCACCAGCCCCATGCCGTCGATGTCGAAATAGATCGTCGTGTCGCGAATGCGTGCGCGCATCAGCCGAGCCTCGGGTCGAGCCAGGGGGACGGAATCGGGAACCAGGGACGTTCAGCCGCGACGCCGTGCGCGAGCGCGGCGCCGAGCCCGGGCAGGTCCGGGACCGGTGCGCTGCCGCCGGAGATCGCCGGCACGGTCCCGGCGGCGATGCCGAAGAACAGCGGGGTCTCGCCGAACTGCACCTCGAGCCGGCCGAGATTCGGGATCGTCGCGCAGGCCTGGACCGTGTGCGCGTGGCAGATCGGCCCCGTCGGGTTGTGCGGCGCGATCTCGATGCCGCGCAGCTGTGCCAGCGCGGCGATCCGCCGCATCTCCTCATGCCCGCCGCAATACTTGATGTCGGGCATCAGCACGTCATAGGCGTCGGCGGCGATCACGGGCGCGAAGCCGGCGAGTCCTGCAAGCGTCTCGGCGCCGGCGAGGCGCATGCCGCGCTCGTTCGCCATCGCGCGGATGCGGCGGATCTCGGCGAGGTTCGTCTCGGCGAGCGGGCATTCGAGCCAATGGAGGTCGAACCGCGCGACGTCGCGCACCAGCGCGGCTGCCCCACCGGCGGAGAAGCGCCAGTGGCAGTCCACCATCACGTCCACGCTCGGGCCCACCGCGTCACGCACGGCGGCGATGCGCTCCACCCCTTGCGCATAGGCCCGCCGCTGCGCCGGGTCCGCGGCGTCCTCCCACACGAACGGATCGAACGGCGCGAGCTTCACCGCGCGGAACCCGTCCTCGACCGCGCGGCGCGCGGCGGCGGCGAAGCCCTCCGGCACGCGCTCGGCCACGCCGCGATTGATGTTCGCGTAGAGCACCACACGGTCGCGCAGCCGCCCGCCGAGCAGGCGCCAGATCGGCACACCGGCCTGCTGCCCGGCGAGATCCCAGAGCGCCTGCTCCACCGCAGACTGCGCCGCATGGCGCACAAGTCCACCCGGCGCGTGGATCAGCACGCGCGTCAACGCGTTGCGGTCGCGCGCATCTGCCCCGCGCAGCGCCGCATCGAGCCGTGCGACCTCGACCGCGAGCGCCGCCTCGTGGTTCGCCAGCGTACACTCTCCGGTCCCGGTGCGGCCGTCCTCGGTCCGAACCTCGACGAAGGACCAGTTGGTCTTCGGCGTGACGTTGATGCCCGCAAAGCGGATTTCGGCAATCCGCACCATCTACTCCAGCGCGAGGTTCTTCTCGGCGACGAGGCGCTGCCACTTCGCGACATCGTTGCGGATGCGCTCGTGGAACTGCTCGGGCGTGGTCGCGCGCGGGAAGCCGCCGATCCGCCGCACTGGCGCGAGCACGTCCGGCATCTGCGCGATCTTGACGCACTCGGCGTGCAGGCGGTCGACGATCGGCCGTGGCGTCCCCGCGGGAGCCAGCAGCCCAAACCAGGCGATCGTCTCGAATCCCGGCAGCCCGCTCTCGTGCACGGTCGGGGTGTCGGGCAGATCGGGCGTGCGCTGCATCGAGGTCACCGCAAGCGCGTGCAGCTCACCGCGCTGGATGATCGCCATCGCCGGCGGCAGATTGACGAACATCACCGGCGGCTGGCCCGAGACGAGCCCTTGCAGGCCGTTCGCCGCACCCCGGAAGGGGACGTGTTGCAGGTCGAGCCCGGCCATCGACTTGAACAGCTCCATCGAAAGATGCGCCGAGGTGCCGACGCCGCCGGAGGCGTAGTCGAGTTGCCCGGGCCGTGCCTTGGCATGAGCGATCAGCTCGGCCACCGAACCGACATCCAGCACCTTGCGGTTCACCACCAGCACGTTCGGCGCTTCGACCAGCAGGCTGATCGGCTGAAAGTCGCGCACCAGGTCGTAGGGCAGGGTCCGGTACACCGCGCCGTTGATGCCATGGCTGCCGGCATTGCCGACGATCAGCGTGTAGCCGTCCGGTGCGGCGCGCGCGGCCGCTTCGGTGCCGATGCGACCACCGGCACCGGTACGGTTCTCGACCGGGAAGGGCTGGCCGAGCGCCTCCTGGAGCTTGACGGCGTAGAGCCGCGCGATGGAGTCGCCGCCATCGCCCGGGGCGGAGGGAACGATCACGCGCACCGGCCGTGACGGCCACGCCTCCTGCGCGCCCGCATGGGCCAGCGTCAGCAGGGCCGGAGCCGCCAGCAGCACGCCACGTCGACGCATCGTTTCCTCCTCGTCCTGGACCGAAGGATGGTCGCCCGGCCCTTCGCTCGCCGCAACCCCGGCGCTACTGTGCAGGCCGAATCGGGGAGCGGATGGGCCATGAGCGACGAGATCGGCATCCTGCGCCAGCGCACGATCGAGGCGGCGTTCGCCAAGGGCATCTTCGAGGAGATGGCGGCAGAGCTCGGCGAGGAACGGGCCAGGGAGATCCTGGCGCGCGCCGTGATCAGGATGGCCAAGGCCGCGGGCGCGGAGTGGGCGACGAAGGCGCCCGAGGGCAAGACCGACCTGGCGACGTTCGAGGCGACCCTGCCGGCCTGGACGCGGGACGACGCGCTCCGCATCGAGGTGCTGAAGCGCAGCGAGACCGAGTTTCATTTCAACGTGACGCGCTGCCGCTATGCCGAGACCTACAAGGCCATGGGGATCGGCCATCTCGGCGCGGTGCTGTCCTGCAACCGCGACGGCACGTTCTGTGAGGGCTACGACGCACGGATCAAGCTCACGCGCACGCAGACGATCATGGGGGGTGCCCCCCATTGCGACTTCCGCTACAGGCTGGAGAAATAGCGGCGGGGGCGAAGGGCCATTGGCCCTTCCCCCCGCACCCCCAATCCCGGGAACGACGCGCGGCCCGACCAGCGGGAGGGCCGCCCTCACGGAGGGGGGTCTGGGGGGACCACTGTGGTCCCCCCCAGTTCCTGAACAGGAGACCTGGATGCCCGTCCCCAACCGCCTCGCCGCCATGGCGCCCGAACTGACCGAATGGCGCCGCGACCTGCACGCCCACCCCGAGCTCGGCCTTGAGGAGCACCGCACCGCCGAGGTCGTGGCGGCGAAGCTCGCCGAATGGGGCATTGCCGTGCATCGCGGCCTGGCGCGCACCGGCGTGGTCGGCACCCTCAAGGTCGGCAACGGCACGCGCGCGATCGGTATCCGCGCCGACATGGACGCGCTGGCGATGGAGGAGGCGAACGACTTCCCCCACCGCTCGCAGAACCCCGGCCGGATGCACGCCTGCGGTCATGACGGCCACACGACCATGCTGCTCGGCGCGGCAAAGTATCTGGCCGAGACGCGCAACTTCGACGGCACGGTGCACTTCATTTTCCAGCCGGCCGAGGAGGGTCTGGGCGGCGGGCGGATCATGGTGGAGGAGGGGCTGTTCGACCTCTTCCCGTGCGATCGCGTGTTCGGCGCGCACAACGACTACCAGCTGCCCGTCGGCGAGATGGCGGCCGCCGAGGGGGCGGTCTCGGCCTCGTCCGATCGCTTCACCATCACCGTCCAGGGCAAGGGCGGCCACGCCGCACGCCCGCATCAGGCGATCGACCCGGTGCTGATCGGCTCCCACCTGGTGCTGGCGCTGCAGAGCATCGTCGCGCGCGGCATCGATCCGGCCGACCCGGCCGTCGTCTCGATCACCCAGTTCCACGCCGGCTCTACCGGCAACGTGATCCCCGAGGATGCGATGCTGAACGGCACGGTGCGCACCCGCAGCCCCGAGGTGCAGGACCTGATCGAGCGGCGCATGGGCGAGATCGCGCAGTCGGTCGCGGCGGCGTTCGGCGCCACGGTCAACGTCGACTACCGCCGCGGCTACCCGCCGGTCATCAATGCGCCCGACGCGACCGAGGCGGCGGCGCGCGCGGCCGAGGCGCTGCTGGGCGAGGGCAAGGTGCACCGCAGCCTGCCGGTGCGCATGGGCGGCGAGGACTTCAGCTACATGGCGCAGAAGGTACCGGGCTGTTTCGTGCGCATCGGCCAGCGCGGCCGGGACGGTGCCGGCAGCGTGCCGGTGCATAACCCGCGCTACGACTTCAACGACGAGATCCTGCCGATCGGCGCGGCCTTTTGGGCCCAGCTGGTCGAGCAGGAGCTGCCTCGACGCTGACGGCGGTCAGTCCTTCTCCGTCATCAGTTTAGCCCGCGCCTCGGCCAGCCTCGCCTTCTCCTCCGCCGGCAGCGAGGGGAAGGCGAGGTCGAGCTCGCCCATCGTCGCGAGCAAGGCGCCGGCGACGACGAGGCGGGTGAACCACTTGTTGTCGGCCGGCACCACGTACCACGGTGCGTGCGGGGCGGCGGTCGCGCGGATCGCCTCCTCGTAGGCACCCATGTAGGCATTCCAGTGGGCGCGCTCGGCGACGTCGCGCGAGGAGAACTTCCAGTTCTTCTCGGGATGGTCGATCCGCTCCAGGAACCGCTTCTTCTGTTCCCCGCGCGAGACGTGCAGGAACACCTTGACGATCGCGGTGCCCTGATTGGCGAGATAGCGCTCGAACGCGGCGATATCCTCGAGCCGACGGTCGAAGATCCGCTTGCCGCGCATCGCATCGGGCAGCTTCTGGCGCGCGAGGATCTCCGGGTGCACGCGCACCACCAGAACCTCCTCGTACCAGGAGCGGTTGTGGATGCCGATATGGCCGCGCGCGGGCAGGCGGCGGACGTGGCGCCAGAGGAAGTCATGGTCGAGTTCCTCCGCGTCCGGCGCCTTGAAGCTGAACACGTCGCAGCCCTGCGGGTTCACCCCGCTCATCACATGCTTGATCGTGCCGTCCTTGCCGGCGGCGTCCATCGCCTGGAGCATCATCAGCACCGCCCATTGGTCCTGGGCATACAGCTTGCTTTGTTCCTCGGCGAGCAGGGCAGTGCCGCGCGCGAGCAGTTCGCGTGCCTCGGCCTTGCTGTAGTCGAGCCCGGCGGTGTCGGCGGGGTCGTAGTCCTTGAGCCGGAACCCCTTGCCCTTGGTGACCCGATAGCGCGCAAGCAGCTTGCCGAACTTGCCGCGCATCGCCTTGTCCATGCCCTGCCTCCGCATTGCTGGGCCCACACGCTACGGCGGCACGTCATCCCGCCGCAACATTCCTCGCCGCTGGCCAGGCAGGCCGGTTGCGGTCCCGGAAGGGGCCGTGGCATCGTCGCCGCCGGGCGGCAGCAACGCCCGGCGCGCGGAGGAGAGCACGGTGATGCAACGGCGATGGCCTGTCCTGGCAAGTCTCCTCCTGCTCGGCGCGACCGTCTGGGCGGCGCCCGCGGCGGCGCAGGCGCAGCGCCAGCAGCCCGCGCCGAGCTTCACGCTGAAGAACGAGGGCGACGTCACGGTCTATGAACTGTTCGTCGCGCGCGGCGGCACCGGTGCGCGCAACTGGGGTCCAGACCGGCTCGGCAACGAGATGGTGCCGGCGGGGCGGAGCTTCGTCGTGCGACTGCCGGCCGGGTTCGGCTGCTCGGCCGATATCCGCATCGTCTTCGACGACGGCGTGGAGGACATCCGCGAGCGCGTCGACATCTGCCGCGAGCGCGAGGTGATCGCCGCGCGCAGCGCGCCCGCTGCCGCGCCGGACCGGGACGTCGAGCTCGTCAATGCCGGGCCGCGCACGATCATGTATCTCTACATCCGCCCGGCCGGCGGCGACGAGTGGCTCGAGGACCGGCTCGGCACCTCCATCTTCGAGGCCGGCGCACGCTTTACCGCCCAGGTGCCCGATCAGGGCTGCAGCTACGACATCCGCGTCGAGTACGACAACGATGCCGCAGAGGAACGGCGCAATGTCGATCTCTGCGCGATTGCGCCGCTGACCATCGCGCCGGGCTGGACCGTCGCGGAGGATCTGGCCGCCTTCACGCCCGGTTCGGTCGGCCCGGGTGCGGTGCCCGGGGCTACCGGGTCCCGCCTGACGCTGATCAACCGCTCGGGCCGCACCGTGTTCACGGTCTACATCTTTCCCGATGGCGCGCGCGACGAGGGCGAGGACCGGCTCGGCGTGCGCATGCTCTCGCAGGGCGACACGATCGACATCGACATCGATACCTCCCAGGGCTGCGGCTTCACGGTGCGGATCAACTACGACGACGGCACGCGCGAGGAGAAATCCGGTGTCGATCTCTGCCGCCTCAGCGAGCTCGTGATCGAGGCGGGATGGGTGGACGCGCCGGCAGCGGGGTCGGCGCGGTTCGTCAATGCCGGGCCGGTGCCGATCATCGCGCTTTACGCCGACCCGCCGGGCGCCGGCCGCGGCCCCGATCGGCTCGGCGAGCAGGTGCTCGGCGTCGGCCGGTCGCTGGCGCTGGCGCCGCCGCAGGAGGGGGTGTGCGCCTACGACGTGACGGCGCGGTTCCGCAACGGCCAGGAGGCGCGCGTTGCCGGCGCCGACCTGTGTGCCGGCGGCGAGATCAGGCTGGCACCGTGAGGGGCGGGACCATGATGCGACCGGGATATCTTGCGCTCGCTGTGGCGCTGCTGGCGGCGGCGCCTGCCGCGGCGCAGCAGGCAGCCCTGCCGGAGCCCCTGCAGGGACTCTGGGTTTCGGGCGAGTGCGCCGCGCCCGAGGCGATGCTGTTCGCGACCCATCGTGGCTGGGCGATGCTGCCGACCGGCGGCACGCAGCGGCTGTGGCGGATCACGCGCACCGGCACGGTCGGCGACGGCTTCACCCTCGCGGTCGGTGATGACGAGGAGCATACGCGGCTCTTGCTGCGCGCCACGCCCACGGGCCTCGATGTGCGCGAACCCTCCGAGAAGCTCGCCGACGCCGAGCTGCCGGGCGACGCGCGGGCGACGGCGTTTCGGCGTTGCTCCGCGATTCCGGCCGCACTCGCGCTGCTGCATGGCGAGGGCCTCTCGTTCCTCGGTGCGCTCGACGGGATCGAGGCGGCCTGTGCGCATGGCGACACCGCCGCCTGCATCGATGCCGTCTGGTCTTGGGCGGATGTGAGCGGCGACGGCACGCTGACCGCGGCCGAGGTCTCCCGCCTCGCGCGCGGCGTCGCCTATGCCGTGATGCTGAGCCAGGGCACCGAGACCGAGGAACTCGCGGCCGCGCTTGGCGCGGGCGCGCTTGGCGGCGTGGCGGTGGGCTGGGCGTTGATCGCGAGCTTCGACTATGACGGCTCGGCGTCGCTCTCCAAGGCCGAGGTGATGCAGGACCGGTTCCCGCCGCCCGGGCTCGCGGGCGCGGTCGCTGCCGCCCCGTCGCTGCCGGGCCCGGGCGTCAGCCTGTCGGCGCAGCTCGGCGCGCTCAAGGCGCTGTTCGAGGAACTCGCGCCCCTGCTCGGCCTGCCGGGGCGCTGACGGCACCGGCGAGGCGCTGGATCGCGGCAGCGACGCGGAGCCGCGCCCGCCCATCATGCCGCGGCGGATGGGGGGGGCGTGGCGCGCGCACGGCGTCCACGAGGGAGGTGGCATCGGCCAGCCGGTTGGTGCCCGCCGTGATGCTCGCCGGGCGTTCGGTGGTCGGCCGCAGCGTCACGCAGGGGATGCCGAGATGGCTCGTCTCCTCCTGCACCCCGCCCGAGTCGGTGATCACCACCCCGGCGCGTGAGGCGAGGGCGAGAAAGGCGACGTAGCCGAGCGGCGGCAGGGCGCGGATGCCCGGCGGCAGGGCAAGCCCGGCCTCGGCGAGCCGCCGCTGCGTGCGTGGATGCAGCGGAAAGAGCAAGGGCAGCGTGCGCGCGACCTCGCCGAGCGCGCCGAGCAGGGAGGCGAGGGTGTCAGGCGCATCCACGTTCGCCGGGCGGTGCAGCGTGATGACGCCGTAGCCGCCGGGCGAGAGGCCTAACGCGTCCGGCCCCGGATGCGCGGCGATCGCCGGGCGCATCGCTTCCAGCGTGTCGATGGTGATGTCGCCCACGCGCTCGATCCGCGCCGGATCGATCCCCTCGCGCCGCAGATTCGCGTCCGCGTCCGCGTCGGTGGTCCAGAGGATGTCGGCCGCATGGTCGGTGAGGATCCGGTTCATCTCCTCGGGCATGCTGCGGTCGCCGCTGCGCAGCCCCGCCTCCAGATGCGCAAGCGGCACGCCGCGATGCATCGCCGCGATCGCGCCGGCCAAGGTGGCATGGACGTCGCCCACCACCACGACGAGATCGGGTGGCGCGGCGGCGAGCACGCGATCATAGGCTTCGACCGTGCGGCCGATCGTCTCGCCATGGCTGCCGGCGGCGATGCCGAGCTTGATGTGCGGGTCGGGCAGGCCGAGTTCGGCCATGATGTCGTCGGCCATCGCCGGGTCGCGGTGCTGCCCGGTGTGCACCAGCACCGGCCGACACCACGGCGCCGCCGCCAGCGCCCACCAGAGCGGCGCGACCTTCATCAGGTTCGGCCGCGCCGCCGCGACCAGGTGCACCGTGAACACGCTCACCCGGGCTCGAGCCGCGCCGGGCCGTCGCCGCGCGGCACCACGGCGAGGTGGCGGTCATGCAGCGCGGCGAGGCTGTCGCGGTGGCCGATCGAGACGATCGTCGCCTCCGGCAGCCGCGCCCGAAGCAGCCGGTGCAGCGCGTGTTCGGCCTCCGCGTCGAGCGCGCTGGTCGCCTCGTCGAGGAACACGGCATCCGGGCGCTGGAGCAGCGCGCGCGCGAAGGCGAGCCGCTGCTGTTCGCCGCCCGAGAGCACCTGCGCCCAGGGGGCGACCTGGTCGAGCCGTTCCGCGAGCGCGCCAAGCCCGACCTCGTGCAGCACGGTCACCAGCGCGGCGTCATCGGCGCCGCCGGTCGCCGGGTAGAGCAGGGCGCGGCGCAGCGTGCCGTCCGGCAGATAGGCGCGCTGGGGCAGGAACATCAGCCGCGCGCCTTCGGGAATGCGCACCCGGCCGCGGCCGAACGGCCAGAGCCCGGCGAGTGCGCGGAACAGCGTCGACTTGCCCGACCCGGACGGCCCGGTGATCAGCACCGCCTCGCCGGGGCGGAGATCGAGCGAAGGCGCCTCGATCAGCCGCCGCCCGGACGGCAGGTCGAGGTCCAGCGACTCGACGCCGATCGGCTCGGCCGCGACCCGTTCGGGCCCGCCCTGCTGGGTTGCCTCCGCCGCGGCGACCGCGCGGTCGAAGCCGGTCAGCCGGTCCACCACCGCCTTCCACTCGGCGAGCTCGGCGTAGACGTTGACGAAGAACGAGAGCGCGCTCTGCACCTGGCCGAAGGCGGAAGCCGTCTGCATCAGCCCGCCGAGCTCGATCCGGCCGGCGAAATAGGCGGGGCTGACGACGAGGAAGGGAAAGACGATGGCGATCTGGTTGTAGCCGGCACTCCACCAGGTCAGCCGCTTCTGCCGGCGCATGATCGCCCACCAGTTCGCCATCAGGGCGGCGAAGCGGCGGCGGAACCCCTCGGCCTCCTCGGCCTCGCCGCGATAGAGCGCGATGCCCTCGGCGTTCTCGCGCACGCGCATCAGCGCGAAGCGGAAATCGGCCTCGAAGCGCTGCTGGTCGAAGTTGAGCCGCACCAGCGGCCGGCCGACCCGGTCGATCACCCAGGTGCCGACCACCGCATAGACCAGGGCGCACCAGACCAGATAGCCCGGCACCGCGATCTCGCCGTCCGCGAGCACGAGCGGCGCGTCGGCCGAGAGGGCCCAGAGGATGGCGATGAAGGAGACCAGCGTGACGACCGATGAGAGCAGGCCGAGCGAGAGCCGGAGCGTCCGATCGACGAACAGCCGCAGATCCTCGGCGATGCGCTGGTCGGGATTGTCGGCATCGGCATGGCCGGCCAGCACCATACGATAGTAGGCGTGGCCCTGCATCCAGCGCGCGAGATACCGCTCGGTCAGCCAGCGCCGCCAGCGGATCTGCAGCATCAGGTTCAGGTAGGTCTGATAGACGGCGACGATGATGAACAGCGCGGCAAGGAAGCAGAACCAGCCGAGCTCGGCGACGAAGGTGTCCCAGTCGCGGTGCTGGAGCGCCGTGTAGAACCGGTTGTTCCATTGGTTGAACAACACGTTCAGATAGACGAGGCCGAGATTCATGCCGACGATCACCGCCAGCAGCAGCCGGCCGGCGCGCCGGTCCTCGGACCAGAAATAGGGGGCGGCGAGCCGCCAGAGATCGGCGAGGAACGCACGCAGCGCGGCGGTCATGCGCCGCGCTGCCCGCATTCAGGTGCCGCCGTCACGGCCGCTCTGCGGCAGAGGGCCGGCGGGCCGGGCCGGCGAGTCGGTGCCCCTGGCCGTGCGTGGTCAGGCGCCGATTCGCCGCGCGTTCTTGCGCAGCAGGGCGGCGGCGACGGACAGCCGGGTCTCGGGCGCCGGCGCGGGCTTGGCCGCCGGCTTGGCGGCGCGCGCAGCGGCAGCCTTTGCCGGCTTCGCCGCTGACGGCTTCGGCTTCTTCGCTGCCTTGCCCTGAGCCTTCGTCTTCGCCCCGCTGCTGTCTCGTGCCATCGGACCTCTCCCTGTGCGACTGCGGCGCCTGTGATGCCAAGTCGCGCGATCGGATGCAACGGGTGTCGCAATCTCCGTGCATGAGCGTGCAAGCCAAGACATCCTCACGCGGGCGTTGCACAACCCGGCCGTTCGTGCACATCTCGGCGCCGTTCATGGCCGGATTTCCCTCACTCGATGCCCGGGCGGCGCGCGGCGTTGGCCTGATGGTGGTTTCGACCTTCGGGTTCGCCGGCAGCCACAGCCTCATTCGTTTCGTTTCGGAGGAAGTGCATCCCTTCGAGACCGCATTCTTCCGCAGCCTCATCGGCTTTCTGCTGATGTCGCCCTGGATCATGCGCGGCGGATTCGCCGCACTCAGGACGACGCGGTTCCCCGCGCATGCATTCCGCGCGGTGCTGAACGCCGGGTTCATGTTGAGCTACTTCCTGGGGCTCAGCCTCGCGCCGCTCGCCAAGGTGACGGCGCTGTCGTTCCTCGGCCCGGTGGTCGCGACGGCGATGGCGATCGTGCTGCTGCGGGAACGGCTCGATCCGGTCCGCCTGCTCGGCCTGGCTCTCGGGGTGGCCGGGGCGGTGGCGATCGTCCGCCCGGGTGCCGTGCCGTTCTCCCTCGGCACCGGCCTTGTGCTGCTCGCGACGCTGTTCTGGGCGGCGGTGATGACGACGATCAAGAGCCTGGCGCGCACAGAGACCAGCCTGACGATCGCCGCCTGGATGGCGCTGCTGCTCATCCCGATCAGCCTCGGTTTCGCGCTGCCGGTCTGGGTATGGCCGAGCGGGCGGGCGCTGATGTTCCTGGTCGCGATCGGCGCGCTTGCCACCCTGGGCCAGCTCGCGCTCGGCCAGGCCTTCCGCAACGCCGATGCCTCGCTGCTCTATCCGGTCGACTTCCTGCGCCTGGTCTGGGCATCCGGCTTCGGCGTCGTTGTTCTCGGCGAGATCCCCGATCTGTGGGTGTGGATCGGCGGTGCGGCGATCAGCGCTGCTGCCGGGATTCTCGCCTTTGCCGGCGGGCGGCGACGGTAGGGGCGGCCAGCGGCGACGTGCCGGACCCGGCCGCGTCGCCGCATCAGTAGCTGAGCCGGCGGCGCAGCGCCCTCGCTGCGGCAATCAGCTTCGCGCACTGCGCCTCGCCAGGCACCCGGCCGAGCAGCTTGCGGCGCGCATTCGTGGCCTGGAGCGCGGCGGCGAGCGCATCGGGGCGTTGGCGCTTCAGGGCGGGCACGGTGGTCACGCCGGCGGCGGCAAGCAGCGCCGCGAGCTCGGCGCTCAGTCCGGCGATGCGCAGCAGGTCGGCGCGATTGGCCCAGTCGAGCAGGGTGTCCTCGGCGATCCCTGTCTGCTCGGCGAGTGCCGCGCGGCCCTTCGGTCGGGCGGCCGCCTCAAGCAGATCCTCGGTGGTCCTGACACCCGCAGCGGCGAGCGCGTCCGCCTGTTTGCGGCCGATGCCGTCGATCCTGGCCAGAGGATAGGCCATCGCCGTCCTCCTCGACTGTGATCAGGCAAGCAAAGCACGACGCGCACGCGGAATGGAACAGCTTTCTGATCGATCCGCGACCGAGGCGAGGCGGCGCTAGCCGCGCCGCTCGACGATCAGCTTCTTGATCTCGCCGATCGCCTGCGCCGGGTTCAGGCCCTTCGGGCAGGTCTTGGTGCAGTTCATGATGGTGTGGCAGCGATACAGCTTGAACGGGTCCTCGAGCGCATCGAGCCGCTCGCCGGTCGCCTCATCGCGGCTGTCGGCGATCCAGCGATAGGCCTGCAGCAGCACCGCCGGGCCGAGATACTTGTCGCCGTTCCACCAATAGGACGGGCAAGAGGTGGAGCAGCAGAAGCACAGGATGCACTCCCAGAGCCCGTCGAGCTTGGCGCGCTCCTCCTTGCTCTGCAGCCGCTCGGCATCGGGCGGCGGCGGCGTGTCGGCCTTCAGCCAGGGCTCGATCGAACGGAGCTGCGCATAGGGCTGGCTCAGGTCGGGCACGAGGTCCTTCACCACCGGCATGTGCGGCAGCGGCGTGACCTTCACCGCGCCCTGCACCTCGTCGATCGGCTTGAGGCAGGCGAGCGTGTTGGTGCCGTCGATGTTCATCGCGCAGGAGCCGCAGATGCCCTCGCGGCAGGAGCGGCGGAACGTGACGGTCGTGTCGACCTCGTTCTTGATCTTGATCAGCGCGTCCAGCACCATCGGCCCGCACTGATCAAGATCGATCTCGAACGTGTCCATCCGCGGGGTCTGCCCGTCATCCGGGTTCCAGCGGTAGATCTGGAACGCCTTGACCCGCTTGGCGCCGGCAGGGGCCTTGTGAGTCTGCCCGGCACCGATCTTCGAGTTCGCGGGCAGGGTGAACGTCGCCATCGGTCTCGGTCCTCTCCGCGCTCAGTACACGCGCGCCTTGGGCGGGAAGCTCTGCACCTCGTTGGTGAGCGTGGTCAGCGTCACGCCGCGATAGTCGAGCCGCACCTGCCCGGTCTCGTCGCACCAGGCGAGGGTGTGCTTCATCCAGGTCTCGTCGTCGCGCTCGGGGTAGTCCTCGTGCGCGTGCGCGCCGCGGCTCTCGTGCCGCGCCTCGGCCGAGACGATCGTCGTCATCGCGTTGCCCATCAGGTTGTCCAGCTCGAGTGCCTCGACGAGATCGCTGTTCCAGATCAGGCTGCGGTCGCTGACGCGCAGATCGTCCATCTGCCGCCAGTTGCCGCGCATCTTCTCCACCCCCTCGGCGAGCGAGGCGGAGGTGCGGAACACGGCCGCGTGGTCCTGCATGGTGCGCTGCATGGCAAGACGGATTTCGCCGGTGTTCGATCCACCCTTGGCGTGGCGGGTGCGGTCGAGCCGGTCGAGCGCACGCTCGCCGGCGCGCGCCGGTAGCGGCGGCTGGCTCTGGCCCGGCTTGACGATCTCGGCGGCGCGGTGCGCGGCGGCACGGCCGAACACCACGAGGTCGAGCAGCGAGTTCGTGCCCAGCCGGTTCGCGCCGTGCACCGACACGCAGGCCGCCTCGCCCACCGCCATCAGCCCGGGCACCACGCGATCGCCATCGGGGCCGTGCGTGATGACCTCGGTGCGGTAGTTCGTCGGGATGCCCCCCATGTTGTAGTGCACGGTCGGCAGCACCGGGATCGGCTCGCGCGTGACGTCCACGCCCGAGAAGATCTTCGCGGTCTCGCTGATCCCCGGCAGGCGCTCGGCGAGCAGATCGGCGCCGAGATGCTCAAGGTGCAGCAGCACATGATCCTTGTCCGGGCCGCAGCCGCGCCCCTCGCGGATCTCGATCGTCATCGAGCGCGACACGACATCGCGCGAGGCGAGATCCTTCGCGGTCGGCGCGTAGCGCTCCATGAAGCGCTCGCCCTCGGCGTTCGTGAGGTAGCCGCCCTCGCCGCGCGCACCCTCGGTGATCAGGCAGCCCGCGCCGTAGATCCCCGTTGGGTGGAACTGCACGAACTCCATGTCCTGCAGCGGCAGGCCGGCGCGCAGCACCATCGCATTGCCGTCGCCGGTGCAGGTATGCGCCGAGGTGCAGGAGAAATAGGCGCGGCCGTAGCCGCCCGTCGCGAGCACGGTCATTGCCGCGCGGAAGCGGTGGATCGTGCCGTCCTCGAGGTTCCAGGCCACCACGCCGCGGCAGGCGCCGTCATCGTCCATGATGAGGTCGAGCGCGAAATACTCGACGAAGAACTCGACCTCGTGCTTCAGCGACTGCTGGTAGAGCGTGTGCAGGATCGCGTGCCCGGTGCGGTCGGCCGCCGCACAGGCGCGCAGTGCGGGCGTCTTGCCGTAGTCCTTCATGTGGCCGCCGAACGGGCGCTGATAGATCTTGCCGTCCTCGGTGCGGCTGAACGGCACGCCGAAATGCTCGAGCTCATGGACGGCCGGGATCGCCTCGCGGCACATGTACTCGATCGCGTCCTGGTCGCCGAGCCAGTCCGACCCCTTCACGGTGTCGTACATGTGCCAGCGCCAGTCATCCTCGCCCATGTTGCCGAGGGCCGCGCCGATCCCGCCCTGCGCGGCCACCGTATGGCTGCGCGTCGGGAAGACCTTGGTGACGCAGGCGGTCTTCAGCCCCGCCGCCCCCATGCCGAGGGTGGCGCGCAGCCCCGACCCGCCGGCGCCGACCACCACCACGTCATAGGTGTGATCGACGATCCGGTAGGCGCGCTGCGAGGGAAGCGTGATCGCGTTCATCTCGTCCCGTCCTGTCGTCGGCCGCTAGAGCGCGACCTTCAGCACCGCGACCGCGGCGAACAGCGCGAGCAGCAGCATCGCCGCCTTCATCGCCAGCATCGCCGCAAGCCGCGTGCGCTCGCTTCGGATGTAGTCCTCGATCACCACCTGCAAACCCAGCGCACCGTGCCAGAACGTCGCGCCGATCAGCGCGAGCAGCAGCACCGTGTTGTGCGGCCGCGCCATCCACAGCACGACCTCGCCGTGCGAGGCGCCTGCCAGCACGATCACGCTGGCGATGAACCAGAGCGTGAGCGGCACCAGCGCGACGGCGGTCAGGCGCTGCACCCACCAGTGATGCGCGCCCTCCTTCGCGGCGCCGAGCCCGCGCACGCGGCCGAGCGGCGAGCGCAGGGTGCGCTGGGAGAGCTTCTCGGTTGCCATCGCGCGTCTCCTCAGCCCATCAGCGCGTAGCCGAGGATCCAGGCGAACAGCGTCAGCCCGACGGTCGCGCCGACGGTGAGCCAGCCGCTGCGCGTGACGGCCGCGAGGTCGTAGCCGTGGCCGAGATCCCAGGCGAGATGCCGGATGCCGTTGCAGAAGTGGTAGAACAGCGCCAGCGTCCAGCCGAACAGCAGCAGCCGGCCGAGGATGCTGCCGAAGAACGCCTGCGCTTCGGCGAAGCCGACCGGGCCGGACGCCACCGCCATCAACCAGGACACCAACAGCCCCGTGCCGATGACCAGGCCGACGCCGGTGATCCGGTGCAGGATCGACAGCACCATGGTGATCTGCCACCGGTAGACCTGCAAATGCGGGCTGAGCGGCCGGCGCACCAGCCTGCCCTCGCTGTCGCGGCCCAGCATCAGGGCGTCGCGGGCATCCATCGCGGCTTTCCTCTCGCACGAAAAGGGCGCGGGCCAGTGGTGCCGCGCCCTTCAGAACCGGGAGGAAGGGATACGCCTGCTGCGACGCAGCGTCAAACGCGGAGGGCGGTGTTCAGTCCAGCGTCTTGACCAGCAGCACCGCGTCGCCGGCGGCGTAGCGCAGCGTCGGATGGGGCACGAGCGCGCGGCGATCCGTCGCGACGTAGCCGCGCCGCTCGTAGAGCCGGTAGGCGCCGGTGTTCATCGCGAAGCAGATCGTGCTG